>VGQS01000014.1 GCA_016882285.1 Cyanobacteria bacterium K_DeepCast_35m_m2_155
CCGCGCAGCTCCAGCCGCAGGCGGTTGTTTTCTGCAGACAGCGCTGCAACCTGGGCACCCTGGCGCTCGAGCGCCTGCAGCCGCTCCGATGTGGAGCGCAGCTGATCTTCGATCGCTGTGGTGCGATCGAGGGTGTTGCGGTTCTCCATGCCGGCCACCTTGTCCTGCAGGCCGCGAAGATCGGCGCTCTGCTGCCGGGTCTTGACCAGCATCACGACGAACAGCACCGCCAATGTGGTGGTGAGCCCGAGCTGAAGCCAGAACAGCCAGCTCGGCATCGCGTTGTCGTTGTCGATTGGATCCTGTCTTCGATCAGACGCAGAAACCATGGCGCTTGGCAGCAAAGGAGCAGGGCTCATCTCCCATCATCAATGCTGCCGACTCCAGCGAGGGTTGGCCAGCATCAACGATCAAAGAACACCTTGCCATCGGCGCGCTTGCGGCTGTGGCGCCTGGATTCGCGGCGGGTGAACTCACTGACGGTCGGATTGGCGACCACCGGGTCGACATGAGCCACCTGCATCCACAGATCGCGCGGGGCCCAGCGCACCGAATGCTGCACCCGGTCGTGTTTGGTGACATGGCACCAGCGCGATGTACCGCACTGCGGGCAAAAGAGTTCTTCCAGCCACTCGTTGCTGAGCACCAGCACCGGAAAGGCCTGGATCACCAGTTTGGCCTTCTTATCGGGCATGCCACGGGCTTTGAGCTGCTCAGGGGTGAGCAGATGCAGAAAATATTTCTTGCCATTGCCCTCGATCCGCTGTTCAGGATGGGCAGGGCACCAGAGTTCACGCTTCTTGGGACGGCGGTTGCGACGGGGGGCTTCAGCCACCATCAGGGTCATCACCACTGCTTTGAACTTAACGCCATGGCCGAGCTTTCGGTACGCCTGCTGGGCTATGCCGCTGCCGCGCTCACCACAGCAAGCTTCTTCCCGCAGGCGATCAAGACCCTGCGCACCGGCGACACCAGCGGCATCTCCCTGCACATGTACCTGCTGTTCACCAGCGGGATCGCCGCCTGGGCCCTCTATGGGCTGCTCACCCGCGACGGGCCGGTGCTGCTGGCCAACCTGTTGACCTTGCTGCCGGCGGGGGTGGTGCTGCAGCGCAAGCTGCTGAGCCTCAGGCGCTGAAGGCGCGGCGCGGCGCAATCGGATAGGGAATGCGGCGGTGACGCATGCGCCGCCAGACCCGCACAAAAGCCGCAATCACCAAGGTGAGCTCGCCGCGGCCAAGCCCGCTGAGGGCAAGCTGGCCATCGGCCTGGCGGGCTCCGATGAGGCGACGCACCATCGCCCGGGCTTCGCTCTCGCTGGTGTCAGGGGGCAAGGAACGCAGCGCCGCCTCGCAACCATCGGCCAGCATCAAAATCGCCGTTTCCCGGCTGCGGGGCCTTGGGCCGCGGTAGCGAAAACGGCTCTCGGGCACGGCGGGGTCGCGCTCACGGGCCTGATGCAGGAAATACCCCATCTTCAAGGTGCCCTGATGTTCGGGGATGAAGTCAGCCAAGGGGCGCGGCAGGCGGTACCGGCGAGCCAGCCTGAGGCCCTCATCAACATGGGCCTGCAGGATCGCCGCGCTCGCGACAGGATCATCAAGCTGATCGTGGGGATTGTCGCCGTCCTGCTGGTTCTCAATGAACCACTGGGGACCATGCAGCTTGCCGACATCGTGATACAGCGATCCAGTGCGCACCAGATCGACATCCGCACCGATGGCGCGCGCACCCTCTTCAGCAAGGCCGGCAATCATCAAGGTGTGCTCAAAGGTGCCCGGTGCCTCGCTCGAGAGGCGCCGCAGCAGCGGGCGTTCCACATCGGCCAGCTCCAGCAGGCGCGAACGCGTCAGCAGGCCAAACAGCTGCTCGACCAATGGGGTGAGCAGCAAACCACCCAGCAACAGGCCGCCCAGCAGCAACGCCTCCCCAAGCAGATCCACCGGGGCAGGCTGACCCAGGCTTTGCAGCAACAGGGCCTGCAGCAGCACCGCTGCCGTTGGTAACAACACGGGCAGCTGCAACAGTTCTGCGCGCGAGCGCTGTCGCCCCGCCGCCAGGGCCCCGGCAGCGGCCACCGCAGCGGCAAACAGGAGCCGCCAATCAGCGGCACCACCAGGGGGCAGAGGCACCAGCAAGGATGCCGCCGCAAGCCAACTGAGGCCCGCCGCCGTTCCCAGTCCCTGGGCCAGCAGCAGGGTCGGCGGCACCAGCAGCACCAAGGGACTCGCCAACGGCCCAAGCCACAGCGACACCCCCTGCACCAGCATCACCATGCCCAGCGCCAGCAGCGCCTGGCGGGGTTCGAGACAGGCCCGCCATCGCCGCAGCAGTAACACCATCACCGCCGCAGCGGCCAGAGCCTGCAGCAAAGCCGCCAACCAGGCCAGGGGACGGGGCCGCCGGTTCACCAGGCCGAAATAATCGAGCACATCGAGGGCCTGCGGGCTCACGGGTTCGCCCTGACGGGTGATCAGATCACCAGGTTTGACCGCGACCGTGGGAATGCCCTGCTGGGTGATCAGCGCCTCAATGCGGCGCTGGCTCAAGGCAGGATCAGCCCGCAGGTTGGCCTGGCCCAACAGCGATCGACTGAGCAGCCTTGCGCCCAGAGCGCGGGGCACCTGGGGCATCGAGTCGAGCTGCAGGTTGGCAGCCTCGAGCAGCTGCCCCTCGGCCAGGTTGCCGTTGAGCCCCTGGGCCAGCATGCGCAGTTGGGCCTGGCGCAACTCGCGTGCCCAATTGGCCAGCGCCGCCGGCCCCTGGCCCTGCAGCCAGCTGGCTTCTGCAGGAGTCAGCTGTTGCGACAGCCCCAGCGCATCGGGCTGCCGGCTGCTCTGCTCAAGCTGGGCCAGGCTGCGCTCGAGCCGTTGCTGCAGCACGCGCGTGGCCCGTTGATCGACCACCTGCACGGTGGTGCGCGGCAGCAGCTGCAAGCGCCGCTCCTCCAGCGCCGTGCTGTCGACGACGGTGGCAGCCTTGGGAGCCCTTGCCGTGAAGGGCGCCGGCATACCAGGCCGAATGCTGGGTTCAACCAACAGCGGCCAGCTCGCCAGAACGGCAACCAGCACACACACCAACAGCACCGCCATGGTGTCGCGGGGGCGCCAGAGCGCCGGCTGCTGCCGGGGTCGCTCGAGCCGCAGCAACCGCCGCCACAAGACGTTGAGCTGGCGCCATCGCATCATGAAACGCTAGCCCTTCTGCACGCGACAGTGCCCATGGCCACTCGCCTGGACGGCCGCCAGCTGGCAGCCCGCATCGAAAACCGCCTCGAGGCCGCAATTGCGGCCGGCCTCAACCAGGCCAACAGGCCGCCTGGGCTGGCGGTGCTGCGCGTTGGCGACGATCCCGCCAGCGGGGTGTATGTGGCCAACAAGGAAAAGGCCTGCACGCGGGTCGGCATCACCAACCATGGCGCCCACCTGGCCGCCGACACCCCTGCCGCCGAGGTGCTGGCCACGATCGAGCGGCTCAACGCCGACCCCGCGGTCGACGGCATCCTGCTGCAACTGCCCCTGCCCGCCGGCCTCGATGAGGGCCCCCTGCTGGCGGCCATCGACGCCGAAAAAGACGCCGACGGCTTGCACACCCTCAACCTGGGGCGGCTGCTCAAGGGCGAACCCGGACCGCGCAGCTGCACACCGGCCGGGGTGATGGCGCTGCTAGCTGCCGCTGGCGTCGAACCCGAAGGCAAGCGGGCCGTGGTGGTGGGGCGCAGCATTTTGGTGGGCCAGCCGATGGCGCTGATGCTGCAGGCCGCCAACGCCACGGTCACCGTGGCCCACTCGCGCAGCCGCGATCTGGCCGCCCTCACCCACGAGGCCGACATCCTGGTGGTGGCAGCCGGCAAGCCCGACATGATCGGCGCCGAGCATGTCAAAGCAGGCGCAGTGGTGGTGGATGTGGGCATCCACCGGCGGGCCGAAGGGGGCCTGTGCGGCGATGTGCGGTTTGCCGAGGTGGAGCCTCTGGCCAGCGCCATCACACCGGTGCCAGGCGGCGTCGGTCCCATGACGGTGACAATGCTGCTGGTCAACACCGTCAGCAGCTGGTGCCTGCGCAACGGCATGGCCAATCCGCTGAGCGATCTGGTGCCCTGAGCGATCACCCAAACCGCGTAGACAGTGCAATTGACTAGGATTCAGGCCTGCCATTGCAGGTCAGGTGAAAGGCATCTTGAGTGCTGTCATTGAACCTGCCCCAGAGGGGGGGTACTGGGCTGTTTGCATCGAAGTCCCGGGGGCAAACGGTCAAGGCGAAACGGTTGAAGAGGCCAAAGCCGACTTGCGTGCTGCGATCGAGCTGTTGTTTCAGGAACGGGAGGCAGATCTGTTGAGAGGGTTGCCCCACGAAGCGATCCGCGAGCCTTTGGCCATCGGTTGAGCCAGCTCAGGCATGAAGCGCAGGGATCTAGAACGCGCCTTGCGCCGGGCAGGTTGCTTTCTCAAACGAGAAGGTGCAAGCCACGCACTCTGGATGAATCCCCAAACAGGGGCCATCGAAACAATTCCGCGTCATCAAGAGATCAAGGAACCACTGGCCCGAAAAATTCTTCGCAACATGGACGCCTGGTGAAGCAAGGCTTCAGCGTGTTGCGGCTCGGTTGCTGCGGCCTGAGAGAATCGCCGCCATGCGTAAAGCTGTGCAGAGCCCATGACTGCGGCGGTGACGACCCCGTTCGATTTCGCCGCCTATCTGGAGGCTGCTCGGCTGCAGGTGGAAGCAGCCCTGGATGCCTCGCTGGGGCCTGAGCGGCCAGAAAGCCTGCGCGAGGCCATGCGTTATTCGCTGCTGGCCGGGGGCAAGCGACTGCGGCCGATCCTGTGTCTGGCGGCCTGCGAACTGGCCGGAGGTCAGGCCGAGCTGGCGCTGCCCACGGCTGTGGCCCTCGAGATGGTCCACACCATGTCGCTGATCCATGACGACCTGCCAGCCATGGACAACGACGATCTGCGCCGCGGCCGCCCCACCAACCACAAGGTTTACGGGGATGCCAAAGCGATTCTGGCTGGCGATGCCCTGCTGACCCGTGCTTTTGAAATGGTGGCGTTGCGCAGCCCGGGCGTACCGGCCGAACGGCTGCTGGCGGTGAGTGGTGAGTTGAGTCTGGCCTCGGGCGCTCCCGGGCTGGTGGGCGGCCAGGTGGTCGATCTGGAGTGCGAAGGCAAGAGCGTCGATCTCGAGACGCTCGAATACATCCATCTGCACAAGACCGGCGCCCTGCTGCGGGCCTGCGTGCTGTGCGGGGCCCTGATCGGCGGGGCCAGCGAAGCGCTGCTGGAAGCCCTCAAGGTCTATGCCCGTGGCATCGGGCTGGCCTTTCAGATCATCGATGACATCCTCGATGTCACCGCCAGCTCCGACGTGCTGGGCAAAACCGCAGGTAAAGACCTCACCGCCGACAAGACCACCTATCCCAAGCTGCTGGGACTCGACGAATCACGCCGGCGAGCCGACGAGCTGGTGCAACAGGCCAAAGCTGCCCTGGCTCCCTGGAGCGACAAGGCGGCACCGCTGCTGGCCCTGGCTGACTACATCACAGGGCGTGACCGTTGAGCGACGCCACGGCTGTCCCTGTTGATCTGGGTCTGTTAGGCCTGCTCGATAACGGCGTGTTGTGGTGGGGCCTGGCGGCCTGTGGGGTCGCCCAGCTCTCCAAGCTGCTGATCGAACTGGTGGTGCATCGCCGCTGGAACCCCAAGGTGCTGGTCGAAACAGGGGGCATGCCCTCCAGTCACTCAGCGCTGATGACCGGCACCGCCGCCTGCATCGGCTGGCAATACGGGTTTGACGGGGCCCTGTTTGCGCTGGCGGCGACGCTCTCGTTTGTGGTGCTCTACGACGCCAGTGGCGTGCGGCGCGCCGCCGGTCTGACCGCGGCACGGGTGAATCAACTGGGGGCAGGCCACGTTGATGGCACCCCTGCCGTCAAAGCGCTCAAGGAAAACCTTGGTCACACACGCCTCGAGGTGCTCGTTGGCAGCTTGATGGGTCCGCTGGTGGCCCTGCCAGGGCTGGTGTGGATCGGCTCCCCCTGGCAGCTGGCGATCAGTCTGGGACTGGTGCCGCCGGTGGGTTGAGTGCGGTGGCAGCAACGCTGAGCGCCGACCAGCAGCACGCTGAGGCGGCTTTTTTGGCCTGGCTCGAGCGATCCGATCGAGGCACGCCGTTTGTGTTGAGCGGCTACGCCGGCACCGGCAAAACCTTTCTGTCGATGCGCTGTCTGGCAGCGGCCGAAGCAGCTGGCCTGTGCTGGACAGTCGCCGCCCCAACCCACAAAGCCGTCGGGGTGCTGCGCAGCCATCTGGCAGCCGCGGGACTGCACCCCACGTGGCACCCGGCCACGATTCACCGGCTGCTGCGCCTCAAGCTCAAGCGCCAGGGGGACCTGGAGCGTTGCGAGGAAACAGGGCAGACCGCAGGGGCGCTGGAGCACCTGGCTCTGGTGCTCATCGATGAGGCCTCGATGGTCGACAGCACCCTGCTGGAGATCTGCCTGCGCTGCGCCCATCCCTTTGGCACCCGGCTGGTGTTTGTGGGAGACCCTGCCCAACTGCCACCGGTTGGCGAGCCCCATAGCCCCGTGTTCGGTCTGCAACGCTGCGCCAAGGCAGAGCTCAAAGAGGTCGTGCGGCACCAGGGAGCGGTGCTGCGGCTCGCCAGCGGGATTCGCAGCGGCCAGCTCAGCTGCAACCACGCTCCGCCACCGCTGAGCCCGGTCTGCAGCAGCAACAGCCAGGTGCGCTGCCTGGCGCCATCGGCCTGGCTCGACGCTGCGCAGCAGGCGCTGCGGCGCAGTGTGGAGCTGGACAACCCCGACCACGCCAGGATTCTCTGCTACACCAACCGTTCCCTGGAACGGTTGGTGCCGATCGCGCGTCGCGCCCTGCACGGCGAGATGGCCGATCAACTGCCAGTGCTGCCCGGCGAGGTGCTGATCAGCCGCAGCGCCGTGATGGCCCCTGCATGCACCGCGGGCGAAGAGGCCGCCGAAGCCGCAGCCGAGGAGCCCGACATGGTGCTGGGATCCAACCGGGAGCTGGTGGTGCGCGATGTCACACCAACACGCTTTGACCTGGCCGAGCTGGGGCTGAGCAGCGCCGATCTGGGCACCGCCATGGCGGTGCCGGTGATCGACACCCTGCAGGCCGCCATGGATGCCGGTGAAACCACCCTCTCGTTGCGGTTGCTGCCTGCGGCTGGCAGCAGTAGCCGCCGCAGCCTTGATGCGGTATCGCAGCAGTTGCGCCTGCGGGCCCGCGAAGCCAGCAGCGCGGGCGACAAACAGCAAGGCAAAGCTCTGTGGCGGCGTTTTTTTCTGCTGCGTGATGCCTTTGCATCGCTGGGGCCAGCCGCCGTGCTGACGGTGCACCGCAGCCAGGGCAGCACCTTTGGCGAGGTGTATGTCGATGCCGATGTGTTCTGGCCCAAGGACGCCCAGCTGCGCCAGCAGCTGGTCTATGTGGCCGTAAGCCGTGCCAGCAGCGCCGTCTGCCTGATGGCCGGCCGCAGCGATGGCGCCCAGCAGCAGCAGTGGCAGCAGTGGTTCACGCCAACCTGAGCCCGTCGATGCCCTGCCAGCCCAGGTACAACGCCACCGCCACCCCCATGAGCCCCACCAGGGCATCGCCGCGCTGCAGCATCCAGGTCTTGCCCTGTTGCAACACCGGCAACACCCGTTCGCGGCCGAGCAGCAGCACCGCCAGCAAGGGCACCAACAGCAGCGTGGCGCTGACCAGGCTGAACAGCAGGGTCAGGCCCAGCTCCCCCAACAGGTCGAGGTGAGCCGCCAGCAGGGTGCCTGCCGATTTGGCAAACAAAAACAGGTCATCGGGGCTGGCAACCTCAAGCACTGAACTCAGCAGCAGCAGCGGCAGCAGCGCCATGGCGCAGAACTGATCAAGGCGGTTGGCCCAAGCCGGGGTGTGCCCCTGCTCCTGGCGGCTGGTCAGCAACTCCTTGAGGCCAAGTGCCAGCAACGCACCGGCGGCGATCAGATCGAGACCGGTCCTGTGGCTGGTGCCCTTGTCCATGCTCAACAGCAGGCCATGGCCCGCGGTGAGCAGCAGGGTGAGCGCAAGGCCTGCGGTGGCGATCCAGGCCAGCACCAACAAGCCGCCGCGCCGCAGCGGGTTCGGACCCAGCAGCAACAACAGCAGCAGCACGATGTGCAGCGGCGAAAACCCGATCGCCAGGGCAAAGGCCGCCAGCTCGCCGGCCAGCACCCCCAGGGGTTCCGGCTCAACAGCAGCGGTGGCCGACGCAGCAGCGGCAATGGACACCAACAGCACAGCCGCTCCGCGATCAACCGAGGCGATTATTCCAGCGCAAGATGACACGCTGCTCGCGCTCGAAGCCCAGCACACTGACGGTGGCTGTCGCCAGGCTGAGCAGGGCACCGCCTGGGGCACCCAGTCCCAACCAGGTGCCGGCCAGGGCGCGCAGGATGTGGCCGTGAGCCACCAGCGCCACCCGCCCCGCCGGAGCCAGGGCCAGGGCCTGCTCGATCAAGCGCTCACAGCGCCGCTGCACCTGCTGGGCCTGCTCACCGCCGGGGCAGCCATCACGCCAAAGGGACCAGGCCGGTTGCTGGCTGCGGATGGCCGCGGTGGTGATCCCCTCGTAGTCGCCGTAGTCCCACTCCATCAGATCGGCGCTGATCTGGGCGCCGGCGCCCAGGCCAGCCAGCTCGGCCGTGCGGCGTGCCCGCTGCAGCGGGCTCACCAGAACAGCATCAAACGCAACAGCTGACAGCGCTGGCGCCAGCGCTGCAGCTTCTGCCTCGCCTTCAGCCAGCAAGGGTAGATCGGTGCGGCCGGTGTGACGCCCGTTGCGCGCCCATTCGGTGGCCCCATGGCGCAGCAGCCAGAGCTCAGCAGCCATGACCCATCAGCAGCGGATCTCGAACCAGTCACTGCCGGTCGCCGCCACCTGGGTGATCGCGACGCGACGCACCAGGGCCGATGCCGGTCCGCGCTCGCACCACAGACGCAGGTCGTTGAGCTTGTGCAGGGGGCCTTCGGCTTCGATCTCGACCGTGCCGTTGGGGCAGTTGCGCACCCACCCACCGAGCTCAAGCGCCTGGGCTTCACGCAGGGTGGCCTGGCGGTAGCCCACCCCTTGCACACGACCACTCACCGTGAGTCGCCAGCGCTCGCAGTGGATCTGGGGGCGTGGGTCTGCGGGCTGCAAAAACCGGCGGCTGGCGGCAGCGGCACGGCGTTCGCGGCTGCGGCGACCAGGCGACGGGGAATCTCCGGGCATCCCGCCCAGTGGAGATGCAGCCAGCTGGCGTGCACGTTTGGCGCTGTCCATCCTTCCTCCTGAGGTGACGTGCCCCACCCTTCAAGCTGCCACAACCCCGCCCGAACGGCCACCGGCCGGGGAGCGCTGGCAACGGCAGCCGTGGGCTGCAGTTGCCAGCGGTGAAATTCATGGCCGCACCAGCGCTCGCCGGGGCGAATGAGCAGTCCCTGCTCGCGGCAATGGGCCTGCCGGTAGCCCAGGCTGAGGGCACCGCGCACCGCCTCAAACGGCAGCACCCCAGCCATGGCATGGCGCCGGCCTGCCGCATCGGCCAGCTGGTCCCCCAGCAACAGCAGCCCGCCGCATTCGGCCGCCACGGGCAACCCTGCGCTCACGGCCTGCCGGAGGCTGGCCAGCGCTCGATCGGCCGCGGCCAGGCCCTCGGCATGCAACTCGGGGTAGCCGCCCGGCAACACCACCGCCCGGGTGCCGGCCGGCAGTGGCTCATTGGCCAGGGGGCTCCAGGGGCGGGGCTCAGCGCCCAGCGCGCGCAGCAGTTCGCTGGCTTCGGGATAGCGAAAATGAAACGCGGCGTCACTGGCGATCGCCACGGGCACAGGCTCTGGCCAGGGCTCGCCGGCCAGGGCAACGAGCGGATCATGCAGCCCTTGGCGCCGGGGTGCGTGCAGCAGCGGCCAGAGCGCCTCGAGGTTCAGATGGCTCTGGGCCAGCTGGGCCCACTGCTTGGCGCGCTGCTCCAGATCGGGCAGCTCAGCGGCGGGCAGCAAACCGAGGTGGCGCGAAGGCAAAGCCATCACCTCATCAGGTGGCAACACACCCAGCAGCGGCACCTCGATGGCGGCGAGAGCCTCGGCCAGCAGGGCACGGTGGCGCTCACTGCCCACCTTGTTGAGCACCACCCCAGCAAGCTGCACCCGCGGGGGACCGTGATCCCGAAAGCCCCGCACCAGCGCCGCCAGCGAACCGGCTTGACGCGAGGCCTCAACCACCAGCACCACCGGCAGCCCAAGCAGCGCTGCAACTTCGGCCGAGCTGCCCTCAGCCGTCGGGCCGCGGCCATCGAACAGGCCCATCACCCCCTCAACCAGCGCCAGCTGAGCGGCGCTGCCATGCCAGTTGAAGCAGTGCTGCACCCAGGCTGGGCCGCACAGCAACGGGTCGAGATTGCGGCAGGGCCTACCTGCGATGCGGCCGAGCAGCTGCGGATCGAGATAATCGGGCCCCACCTTGAAGGGCTGAATGCTCTGGCCCTGGCGCTGGGCGAAGGCCAGCAGCAGCAGGGTCAGCAGGGTTTTGCCACTACCACTGCTGGGTGCGGCAATCAGGCAGGCCACATCAAGCCGGCAGCAGCCGTGCCGCAATCGGCGCTGCCGCAGCAAGCAGGGGATTGGTGGTGTCGTGTCCGCCGCCGAGCAGCCGTGCCAGCTCCATCTCCTCACTCTCGTTGGGCACCGGCACCACCTCTTCCAGCAGCTCCATGCTGGCCATGCCACCGGCCTCCAAACGCATGCAACCACCCGACTCGGAGCACAGGATCACACACAAGGGCGCACGGCCCGGCGGCTCACAGATCAACCGCAGACCCACCAACGCACCGGGGTGAATGCGCGGCACCCCCACGGGTACTGGCATCAGCCGCAGCTGCACGGTGGCACCGTCGGTGCGCTGAAATTCAGCGCCCACGCCCTGACCAAAGCCGTCACCATCGAGGGCAAAACTGCTGAGCAGGTGCCACCCCAGACGATCAGCAATCCAGGCCGCCAGCAGCAACCCCTTGAGCGGGTGATCACCCTCAACATCGACATCGAGCTGCACCACATGCTCGAGCGCATCACGACGGGCCGGCGGATCAAAGACCATCGCCAAGGACTCACGCCAGGTGCGCAGGCGCATCCAATTGAGGTCGTTGACGGCCTGGCCGGCCTCGATGCGCTCAACCAGCAGATCAATGCAGCGGCGGGGTTGCCCGAGGGAACTGTCGACCACCAGACGGCGTCCCGGCGGCGCCAGCGCATTGAGCAGATCGGGCGCTTCATCGAGCGAACTGTTCCACCAGATCCAGCAGGGCAGCCCCGGGTCGATCAACGCATCAACCAACGGCAGGTTCTGCTCCAGCGCCCCGCGCCCGCCCCGCAGCACCGCCACATCACCGCAGGCTTCTGCCGCAGCGGCAGCCTCATCGACCAGCGGGCAGAAGGCCGCCACCAGGGTTTCGAGGGGTTGGGCCGCATCGAGGGTGGGCGCCAGGGTGATCAGCCGACGCGGCTGATGCACGCTGATGGCGCTGTCGACAAACTGACCGCGCAGATCCTCGGCCTGGCGCGCCCCCTCGCGCTTGCCGAGAGCCCACGCCAGGCGCTGATCCATCACCGCCGTACTGAGCGGCAGTCCACACGCCACCACAGCCTGCTTGGCCTGCTCGATCAACGGGCGCTCCAACAGACCGGTGATCGGTCCATCGATCAACCCGGTACGAATCAACTGCTGTTGCAGCCAGGAGGCCTCGTAGATCACCAGGGTGAAGGTGGCAGCCCCTTTGGAGCCCTCCAGATCGGAGCTCCAGAGCCGCTCGAGGTAGTCGCGCACCTCTGCCGGTGGCAGAGCCAGAGGTGCCTGAAGGGTCAGTTGGGCAGCCATGGCATCAAGGCAACGGAATGGTTGATCAGGGCCGCCGCCAGACCAGGCCTTCCTCGGCCAGCAGGCTGTCAGCGGCGGCAGGCCCCCAGGTGCGGGCCTCGTAAGGATGAACGGGAAGCTGATCGGGGGACTCCTCCATCAGCTCCACCAGCGGTGTGTAGAGGCGCCAGGCGGCCTCGACCTCATCACTACGGGTGTAGAGGGTCGGATCGCCCAGCATGGCGTCGGCCAGCAGACGCACGTAACCCTCATCGGAGGGCTCGCCGAAGCTCTCGTCGTAGCTGAACGCCATGTCGACCGGCCGGCTGCGCATCCCCGAGCCCGGCGCCTTGACCTCAAAGCGGATGTCGGCGCCCTCATCGGGCTGAATCCGCAGAATCAACTGGTTGGGCGTGGGGGCACCACCTGCCGCATCAAACAGGTGCACCGGCGCCTCCCTAAAGGTGAGCACCACCTCAGAGAGGCGCTTGGGCAGGCGTTTGCCGGTGCGGATGTAAAAGGGCACCCCCTGCCAGCGCCAGTTGTTGATGAACAACTTGGTGGCCACGTAGGTCTCGGTGGTGCTCTGCGGGTTGACGCCAGGCTCCTGGCGGTAGCCGGCGATGGGACGCTCGGCGCTGCCACCGGGCCCGTACTGACCCCTCACGCAGCAGGTCCAGGGTTCTTCAGGGTTGGCCAGCCGGGCGGCCTGCAGCACCTTGGCCTTCTCGTTGCGCATCGATTCAGGATCGAAGCGCCCAGGGGGCTCCATGGTGGTCAGCGCCAGGATCTGGGTGAGGTGGTTCTGCACCATGTCGCGCAGGGCACCACTGGTTTCGTAGTAGCCCGCCCGCTCCTCGACACCAACGGTCTCGGCTGCGGTGATCTGCACACTGGCGATGTAATTGCGGTTCCAGATCGGCTCAAAGATCGTGTTGGCAAACCGCAGCACCAGAATGTTCTGGACCGTTTCCTTACCCAGGTAATGGTCGATGCGGAAGATCTGACTTTCCTGGGCGCAGCCCTGCACCACTTTGTTGAGCGCCTGGGCACTGGCGTAGTCGGTGCCAAACGGCTTTTCGATCACCACGCGGCTGCGGGCCGGATCGGCCAGCAGCCCAGCGGCAGCCAAGGCACGGCAGCCACTGCCGTAAAACGCCGGCGAGACCGACAGGTAAAAGGTGCGGTTGGCTCGGGTGGCGCGCTGTCGGTCGATCACCGCAAGCCGCTCCCCCAGCTTCACCACCGTGGGGGGATCCTGCAGATCCACCGGCTCATAGAACAGGCACGGGGCAAACTGCTCCCAGGCGGAGCGGTGCTCGGCGATCTCGTCCGCCATGGCTTCGGCCATGCGGTTGCGGAAATCGTCATCACTCCAGGGGCGCCGGGCGCAGCCCAACACCGCAAACTCGCTGGGGAGGCGCCGCTGCCGGAAGAGCTCAAAGAGAGCCGGCACCAGCTTGCGGTGAGTGAGATCACCACTGGCACCGAAGATCACCAGACACTGGGGACTGATGACCCTCTCCTGCCGGAGTCCCACCCGCAACGGATTGGTGAGCACCGCGCTCATCGCTGCTCAGGCATGTGCCCCTGGTTTAACGACCTCAGCGGCGCATTCCCAGCAGTTCCCGTTTTTGTGACGGAATTGTGTGTGGGATCAGCAACGCAGTGATCAATAGGTCTCGACGTGCCAGCGCTCAGCCTTCTTGAGCTGGGGACGCAGCTCAGACCAATCGAGACCCTTGGCGGCAGCTGCGGCGGTCATGGCCTCGTCGATACCGGGCTCCATACCCCGCAGACCGCACATGTAAACATGGGTCTTGGGATTTTCGATCCAGGCGAAGATCTCGTCTGCGTTCTCGCTGACGCGGTCCTGGATGTACATGCGCCCACCCTTGGCGTTCTGCTGCTCGCGGCTGATCGCCTTGGTGTAGCGGAAGTTGTCGGGGAACGCGCTCTGGTAGCGCTCGAAGTCGTCGTCGTACAGCAGGTTGGCCGTGGTGGGCGCGCCCATGAACAGCCAGGCCTTGCCCTTGAAGGCCCAGCCATTCTTGTCGCGCTCGGCCGGCTCGAACATGCGGCGCAGGTAGGTGCGCATCGGGGCGATACCCGTGCCGGTGGCCAGCATGATCACGTTGGCGTCTTCGTCGGCGGGCAGGAGCATCTCCTTGCCGACAGGGCCGGTGATCTTCACCTTGGCGCCGGCCTCGATGTCACACAGGAAGGTGCTGCAGACGCCGTTGATGGTCTCGCCGTCCTTGTCGTACTGGAGCTGGCGCACGCAGAGCGACACCGTCTTGCCGGCCATGTTGTCGCCGTGGCGGGTGCTGGCAATCGAATACAGGCGCAGCTTGTGAGGCTTGCCGTTGGCATCTTCACCGTCGGGAATGATGCCGATGCTCTGACCTTCGACGTAATGAAGCTGGGGGTTGCCGCCGCTGAGATCGAAGGTGATGTGGTTCACCCGACCAATGGCCCCTTCAGCCAGCAGGCTGTAGTTCTCGGTGACCGTGCCAACGAAAGGATCCTTCGGCTTGTAGAGATTGACGGGAACGTCAGCGTGGGAAGCAGACACGGCAGCAGGTTTTGAAGGGGATGCTTGGGCTTTGGGGGCAGCTTTGGCCGCAGGGGTCGTGGCGGGTTCGGCAAGGGCGCTGCCCTCACCAACCGGGGTGATCGCCGTGATGCGACCACCCTGGAGCGCAATCGTCTGCATCAGGGATTGCAGCCGCTCGAAAGGTACGAGCAGGCTCCGCTCACCGCGGTGCTGCAGGCCGACACCCAGGGCGGCAACCGTGACGCGAAACATGCGGCCGTCGCTGATGAGCGCAGAACCGGTGGAAACACGCATGGCGGCCATCCTGTAAAGCGCGCCGATCATAGGGAACGTCTTTGATCGACAGGCTGTGCCTGCAGCCAACACGCACAATCGGCCAAGCCCGCTAAGTTTGTGCGCCAGGGCACGTTCAGCTGTCAGCTGAATCCTCTCCAGCCCTGAAGCCGCAGTGCAGCTTCTCGATCCCCAGCTGAGCAAGGGCACCCTCGACAGCCTCCAGGGCCTGTTGAAAGGTCCGGAAGCGAATGCGAGTTGCGGTCTCGACACCATTCAGCAGGACATGGAGCGCCTGCCTCAGGGCACCAGGCGTCTGGCCGTTCGTCTGCGCATGGATCTGGCCCCTGAGTGGCTGTGGGCTGTGTTGACGGACTATGCGAACCTCAGCCGGTTCATTCCCAACCTTGAATCGTCCCGGCTGTTGTGGCGCCGCGCCAACGTGGTGGGACTGGAGCAGGAAGGGGCTCAGAGCTTCATCGGCCTGCGCTTCAAGGCCAAGGTGGTGCTCGAGCTCACCGAGGACCTCGAGCAGCGGCGGCTGAGCTTTGTGATGGTGAAGGGAGACTTTCGCCGCTTTGAGGGCGCCTGGCAGATCGGCCGTGACGCAGGCGGCAGCACCTTGCTCTATGAGCTGACGGTTCAAGGCTGCGTCGGCATGCCAATCGCCCTGATCGAGCAACGCTTGCGCGACGATCTCGCCGCCAACCTGCGGGCCGTGCAGCAGGAAGCTCTCAAACGCTCGAAGGCTGCAGCCTGAGGCCACTGACTGACCTTCAGAATCGGATCATGCCAAGCAGCGATGGTGCGCAGGCCCGACCACGCATGCAGAAGCCTTCAGCCTCTGGTGCATCCGTCTTCTGGCAATACCCCCAAGGGGATTCGAACCCCTGTCGCCTCCGTGAAAGGGAGGTGTCCTAGGCCTCTAGACGATGGGGGCGAGGCCACAGCGAACAGGCCGATCGGGCCTTTGCTGCTGAACAGGAACGTACGGGTCAGGGTGACCCTTCGTCAAGGAGCGCAGGTCCGCTCTGGCCTTGCCAGACCGGCACCGTGAAATGGAAGCAGGCCCCTTCACCCGGCTCTGAAACCACCCAGATGCGGCCGCCATGCACCTCGGCGATGCGGCGGCACACCGACAGGCCCACACCAAAGCCAGCGGTGGTGGTGGAGGTCTGGGGCAAACGCACGCGATCCTGAAAAATGCGCTGCTGCTCGGCCTCAGGTATGCCCGGTCCGCTGTCGCAGACACTCACCTGCACCCATTGACTGGTGCGGTGCAGCAGCGTCAGCGACACCTCACCGCGTTCAGGGGTGAACTTGAGGGCATTCTCAAGCAGGTTCAGCAGCACCTGGCGCATACGCCGCTGATCGGCAAACACATCGGGCAGATCGGCAGGAATATCGGTGACCAGCCGGAGGCGCCGCCCCACCCACAGCTTTTCGAGCTCGAGAATCGCCTCGGCTGCCACCTTGCCCAGGGCCAGGCGTTGAGGGTTGAAGAGCGCCTCCCAACGGGTCGTGCCCACTTCGAGCAGATCCTGCGAGAGGAGCTCGATGTCATCGAGCCGGCGGGTCAGCACATCGCGAAAGCGCGGCTCATCGATCTGCCCGAGGTTGTGACTCTGCAACGCCAACTTGGCTGCGGTGAGCGGCGTGCGCAGTTCGTGGGCCACCATGCGCAGCAGCCTCTCCTGCACCCCCAGGCGCTCAATCAGCGTTTCGTTCTCCTGTCTGAGCACTAGCAGCTGATCTTCAAGTTGCAGTTCGCGCTGGCTGCGGCTGCCGTCCACTTCGGCTGGCCGCAGGGTCATGCCGAGCCCGGTGACGACCTCCATCTGCTGCCAGCGGGGCAACCAGGTACGCAGCCGCTGGCTGATGCCGTGCCCCGCAAAGACTTGCTTGGGCAGGGGCGAGAGCTTGATCAGGGCCGGAGTCGCCACCAGACGGTGCAACTCCAGCAACTGCGGCTGCTTGGCGGGATCAGCGATCTCAAGGCTGATCTCAAAGCCGAAGTCCTCGTTCTGCAAGGCGCCCACCAGTTGGCGCAAATCGGGTGAAGCGAGGTGGTGATTGGCCGCAACCAGCAACAGCTTGAGCTCCTGACGCTCGCCGTTCTGGCGATCGTCCGCAGTCTTTGGGCTAGGGGCAGAGGCGCTCACGCGACACACCTTATGGAGATTTGCCGTGAAAAGACGGCATGGCGACACAGAAGCTCTGGCCCCCGGTTGCATCCATGGCTAGACAAGAGTGCTGGATGCTGCCGAGCCTGACCATGGCCTCCCCCCATGAGCTCAGCGAGCGGGTCAATCCCACGAGTCCTCCTCAGGGTTCGTCAGCGCCAAGCCGCATTCGACTCGACAGCAGCCTGCGGCGCTGGTTCTCGCGCAACCTGGGCCTCTGGCGTTCACGGCGGTTGTATTTCTTTGCCGATGGCGACGTGCTGCGCGTCGACATGATGCTGCGGGTCGAGAGCTTCAGCGAACCGATCGAAGGCGAAGCGGCCTATCGCTTCAGCTGGTGGCCCGAACAAGAGTTCGACTTCTTTGAAAAGAAACCGCGTTTTGTTCCCACCGGCACGATGGAGGCGTACCTCTGCGGCCATCAGCTCAGGCGCAGCCGCGGCTACCTCTGCGGCAGCCCCACCAAGAGCCAGATCCGCCAGGTCGATGAACACGAGGTGGTGTTCGAATCCCATTACCAGGAGTGGGACATCCTTGAGCACATTCGCCTGGTGGACCAGGACCGCTACCGGGCCCGCTCGATCTACAGCTGGAAGGACGGCGTGCTGGAGCTGGCCGAAACCCAATATGAGATCAGGGTTGAAGAGGCCGGCACACCACTGCGATGAGCCCGCGCTTGCCCAATGCAGCAGCATGGTCATGTCGTTGCCTGTTTTCGCCTTGACACTGCTGCGCCGCATGGCCCCCTTTGTGGTGGCGCCCCTGCTGACCCTGCCCCTGCTGGTGGCGCCGACTGCGGCCTTGGCAGCACCGGCTACCGAAGCGGAGATGAATCTCTACACCCGCATCGCGGCCGTGAATGTCTGCATCGCTCGTGCGGCTGGGGTCGAGTTCGACAAAGCCGTGGGCATTGCCGGTGAGACCATCGCCCAGCTGATCCAGGGTCAGCATGGCGGCGTGATCCAGCAGGTCGGCACCAAACCGCTCAGCCTCGATGATCTGCGCAAGGGCTCGATCAATTCAGCCGTGCTGGGAGCCGTTGAGGTCTGCCCCAAAGAGGTGCCGGCCGACATCATGAAACGGGTGCAAGAGGCCCTCAACCGCAGCGGTGACAAAACCACCCCGGCCAGCAAGCCAGCCGCAACTCCAGCAGCCAAGCCAGCCGCAACTCCAGCAGCCAAGCCAGCCGCAACTCCAGCAGCCAAGCCCGCTGCCAAGCCCGCTGCAGCAGCCCCCGCCGCCAAGCCCTGAGCCGCGAGGGACCTCGAGCCATGAGCAGCGTGCGCCTCGCCGATTACCGTCCGGCGCCCTATCTCCTGAGCCGCACCGACCTGACGGTGCGGCTGTATGGAGATCACGCCCTCGTCGAGGCGCAACTGAGGTTTGCGCCCAACCCGGCGGCCAACGAAGCCGATGGGGCCGGTGCTTCTGGCGAGCCGCTTTGGCTCGCTGGGATTGCGCTGACGCTTGAGTCACTGCAGATCGATGGCTTGACGCTGGCTTCTGAGGCCTATGCGCTGGAGAGCGAGGGGCTGATGATCAAAGCCCCACCTGCGGCTCCATTTGTGCTGCAAAGCCGGGTGCGGATCGAGCCCCACAGCAACACCACCCTGGAAGGCCTGTACGTCAGCGGAGGGCTGTTCACCACCCAATGCGAAGCCGAAGGATTCCGGCGCATCACGTTTCACCCGGACCGCCCTGATCTGCTGAGCCGCTTCAGGGTGCGCATCGAGGCCGAGCACAGCAGCTGCCCCGTGCTGCTCAGCAATGGCAATTGCATCGACAGCGGCCCGCTCGATCAGGGGCGCCACTACGCCATCTGGGACGATCCGTTCCCCAAGCCCTCCTATCTGTTTGCCCTGGTTGCGGGGGTTCTGGAAGAGCGCCGTGAGCTGTTCACAACGGCAAGCGGACGCAGCGTGCAGCTGCGACTTCACGTCGAGCCAGGCGACCTTACCTACACCGAGCATGCGATGGCATCGCTCAGGCGAGCCATGCGCTGGGACGAGCAGCGCTACGGGCTTGAATACGACCTCGATGAATACAACATCGTTGCTGTGCGCCACTTCAACATGGGCGCCATGGAGAACAAAAGTCTCAATATCTTCAACTCAAAATTGGTGCTTGCCGACCATGAAATAGCAACCGATGAAGAGCTGGAACGCATCGAGAGCGTGATCGCACACGAATACTTTCACAACTGGACCGGTAACCGCATCACCTGCCGTGACTGGTTTCAGCTGTCACTGAAAGAAGGGCTGACGGTGTTTCGCGATCAGAGCTTCACATCAGACCTGCATGGAGCGGCCATCAATCGCATCGAAAACGTGTCGATTCTGCGCAACACGCAATTCAGAGAAGACTCCGGCCCAACAGCGCACCCAGTGCAACCGGATGCCTACCAGGCCATCGACAACTTCTACACAACGACGATCTACGAAAAAGGCTCAGAAGTCATCCGCATGCTGCACACCCTGCTGGGTGAGGAGACCTTCATGCGTGGCATGACTCTCTATGTGAGTCGTCACGATGGTTCAGCAGCCACCTGCGACGACTTCGTACGCGCGATGGAGGATGCCGCCACGTTGGCGTGGGATGAAGCACAGGAAAGCAGCGACAGTTGCCGCTTTGATTTCGCCCAGTTCAAGCGCTGGTATCACCAGGCCGGCACCCCGGTGCTGCAGATCCAACGTAATTGGGACGGGTCCTGCGGCGAGCTGGAGCTCCACATCCGCCAACACACCCCGCCAACGCCAGGCCAACCCCACAAACAAGCCGTGGTGATCCCGTTGGTGCTTGGCCTGGTGGGGCAAGGGGGCGAGCCGCTGCCTGTGCAACTCGAGGGCGAGGACCCTGAGACGGCGCAAGAGCAGGACCTGCCACCCAGCTGGGGCCGCCGCAGCCGCCTGCTGGTGATTGATCAGCCTGAGGTGCAGCTGCGCCTGTGCGGGCTGCCCAAGCAGCACCACCCCCCGGCGTTGTCACTGCTGCGGCAGTTTTCAGCCCCGATCAAGCTGGATTTAGGCCGTCCTGTTGCCGAATTGGTGCATCTGCTGGCCCACGACAGCGACCCGCTGGCCCGCTGGGATGCCGGCCAGCTGCTGCTCAAGCGCGCCGTGCTGGCACGCAGCCAGGGGCAACACGATGCCCAGCTCGAAGAGGAGCTGGGCGATGCCTTTGGACGCATCCTCAATGACCCCTCGCTCTCCCAGGCCAGCAAGGCTCTGCTGTTGAGCCTGCCAGGCCAGCCGGAGCTCGAGGATGCCGCCCAACAGGCTGGGCACAAGCCCGATCCGCCAGCGCTGTTTGCCGCCGCCCAGAGCTTGCGGCAGCGCTTTGGCCAGGCTCTTGCAACCACCTTGCTGCAGCAGCTTGAGGCCTGCCAAACAGAATGGACTCAGAGTTGGCCGCACGGCCAGGGTGACCGCAGGCTGAGCGGTTTGATCTGGGCATGGCGAAGCGCTGCCGGCGACGCTGCCGTGATCGCCCAGGCGCGCGCCGCGGTCGATGGTGCATCGATGACCCTGGCCCGCTACGGGCTGGCAGCGCTGCAGCACCATGATCGACCTGAGCGTCAGGCAGCGAGTGAGGCCTTTTATGCGCGTTGGCAGCACCGACCGGTGATTCTGGATAGCTGGTTCGCCCTGGAAGCCTCGGCCCCCTTTGGCGATGGGCTGGCGCGGGTGCAACGGCTGCTGGAACACCCTCGCTACGACCCCAACGCACCCAATTCGGTGCGTGCCGTGCTGGGTGGTCTTGCCGGCAATGCACCGGTGTTTCATGCAGCCGATGGCAACGGCTACCGCTTCATGGCCCGGCAGATTGCGGACCTCGATGGGCGCAACCCGATCACCGCCTCAAGACTGGCCAAGGTGTTCAGCCGTTGGCGCAGCTACGGGACCGAACGTGCGGCGCAGATGCACAGCGCCCTTTCGACTCTCGCGCAAGCTGAGCTCTCAGCCAACACCGGTGAGGTTGTGCAGCAGTGCCTGGCTGAGGACAACCACGGCTGAGCTCCTGGCTGGCTCACTCACGGTTTGGCTCACTTACGGTCTGGCTCACTCACGGTGCAACTGGGCAAAGGTTGCCCGCCGCGCCGTGCCGCCTTCGGGCCCGGCATGTTGTCCCCAGAGTCCTTCCCAATAGAAATAGATCACCCCGTGGCCGCGCGCAAAGCTGAGCCGCGTTTTCTCTGACAGCACCTGCATCGTTGGGGTGCGGCCACCGAAGCCGGCGAGGATGCCGATCTCAACGGGCATGCCCCAGCCCTTGGCTTTGACCAGCGCGGGTTGGTTGAGGTCCCTGGCGAAACCAGCCACCGAATAGGCGTAGTTCTGCACCACCAGATCGTCGATCAGGTTGCCAACTGCCCATAGCTCCCAGTCCTGCAGCCACAGGTTGTAAGCCGAGCGAAACGGCCCTGGCGACAGGCTGATCACCGTGGGCGGCGGCAGCGTTCGGCGCAGCTCCCGCAGCAGGCTGGTGAGTTGCTGGCGCCGCCAGCGCATCCAGGCGCGGTCGGTGAAATCGTCCGGGGGTTCACGGCCGGTTTCGCTGCTGTAGAGCGCGCGGGTGTAGGTGTCGTAGCCGAACTGCACGGGCCAGGCGAAATGGTCATCAAGCTGGATGCCATCGAGTCCGCAGCGGCGCACGATCTCGCTGACCAGGCCCACAAAGCGTTGCCGCACGCCTGGGTGGGCTGGGTTGAGCCAGGCCATGGGCTTGCCGTGCAGGTCCATGGTTGTGCTGCCGTCGCGCCGCGCCAGCAGCCACTCGGGATGGCGCTGCACCACCTCAGCATCGGCAGGCTCCATCAACCCGTATTCGAACCAGGGAATCACCTGCATGCCGCGGCGATGGGCGGCAGCCGCCATGCGGCAGATCGGATCCAAGCCGGCGCCAGAGCGAGCCAGCGCCGGCTCAAGCGGCGCATAGCTCGAGCGGTGAAAGGTGGTGCCCCGGCTCCAGACATTGGGGTAAAGGGTGTTGAAGCCGGCCCCGGCCAGTTCGGCCACCGCGCGCTCAATGCGCGTGGCGTCGTAGTACAGCGGGCTGGGGCTGTTGGTGAGCCAAACGCCGACCCTGCGGCGCGGGGCCGGGATCGCAACACGCCGGGGTGACGTCGCCGCTGCTGCTGGGGGTCCCGCCTGCACAGGGGGCAGGTGCGGCTGGGCCCGCAGCTGAACTGGTGGCACCACAAGGGCCACGGCTCCCAGCAGAGCTGCTGTTGAACGCGCGAGCCGCACCCGCTTCAGCGAAACATCGAGCTCACCGAGCTCTCGTCATGGATGCGCCAGATGGCTTCGCCGAGCATGTTGGCCACCGAAAGCACCTGCAGCTGCGGGAAGCGACGCTCCTCGCCGAGGGGAATGCTGTTGGTCACCACCACCTCTTCGAACAACCCCGGCGCCGACAGGCGCTCGATCGCCGGCGGTGAAAACACCGCATGGGTGGCGCAGGCCAGCACCCGGGTGGCGCCGCGCTCGCGCAGCAGGCGGGCCCCGGCGCAAATCGTGCCGCCGGTGTCGATCATGTCGTCAATCAAGACGGCCGTCTTACCGGCCACATCACCGATCACGGTCAGGCTTTCGGCCACATTGTGACCGCTGCGGCGTTTGTCGATGATCGCCAGGGGGGCATCGTTCATCTGCTTGGCGAAGCCGCGGGCACGGGCCACGCCGCCCACATCGGGGGAGACCACCACCACCTCACCGAGGTCACGGGTGCTGAGGTAGTCGACCAGCACCGGTGAACCGTAAATGTGATCGCAGGGGATGTCGAAATAACCCTGAATCTGGTTGGAGTGCAGATCCATGGCCAGCACCCGGTCCACCCCTGATTTGGTGAGCAGGTTGGCGACGAGTTTGGCGGTGATCGATTCGCGGCCGGCGGTCTTGCGATCGGCGCGGGCGTAGCCGTAGTACGGGATCACTGCGGTGATCTGCCGCGCCGAGGCACGCCGGCAGGCATCCACCATGATCAGCAGCTCCATCAGGTGATCGTTCACCGGAGCGCAGGTGGGTTGAATCAGGAAGACATCGCAGCCGCGGATCGATTCCTGGATCTGGATGTAAAGCTCGCCGTCGGCAAAACGCTTGATCACCCTGGGGCCATCGGGCACACCCAGGTAGGCCGCGATCTCAGCGGCCAACTCAGGATTGGAGGTGCCACTGAACAACCGCAGCCGCCTGGCATCGTGCTGGGCGGTGAGCTGCTGGGTTGATTGCGCGGTCTGCGCCGGCCGATCAGCGGTGAGGAACTGGGTCACGGCGGGCGCAGCCGATGGAGCTCATGCCCGATCGTAGAAGCGTGCCGTCCCCTGTGAGCAACGCAGCCATGTCCACCACCGCTGCTGCCCTTGTGCTGCTGTGCTGCGGCGATCCAGGCCAGATCGAAGCGCTGCAGGCCGCTGCCGCCTTGCCCGTGGCGAGCCTGCTGCACCTGCCCCTCGAGCAGGGCCTACAGGCGCCAACCAGCACGGCCAACCCCCAACAGGCCCTGGCAGCCCTGCCAGTGACCTGCCTGGCCCCCCTGGGGGTTGACCCCGGCATGCCGCTTGGGGCGCAGGGGCATTGGGCCGAGCAGCTGGGGGCAGCCCGTCAAGGCTGCCTGCTGCTGGTCAGCGCCGAGCAGCTCAGCAGCGGTGTGGCGGCGGCGACCACGGCCCTGCTGCAGCACTGGCAGGTGCCGCTGCTGGGATTGCTCCAGTGGGGCGCCCCCTGGGATGGTGAAGCCCGGCGGCTCGATGGACTGCCCTGGCTCGGCTGGCTCGAGGCCGACTCGAGCACGACGGGTCCATCTGCCGCGGCGTTCATCGCTGCAGCGCGCCTGCGCTGGCAGAGGCTCGCAGCCGAACAGCGCTGAACCTGCGGCTTACAACGACTCTTGCCAGGCGGGCAGCCCCCCGGGCAACGGCGCCAGCTGCCGCAGGGTCTTGTGGCGCGGATCAGCGGGCTCGAGCGGCAGCTCGCTGACCTCAAGGGCATCAGGCTGGGCCAGGCCCGCCGCCAGCAAGCTGAGCAGTTCGCCCTCGCTGAGGTTGCTCTGGGAGTCGCTGAGCACAAGCCTGGCCAACGCGGCCAGCTGGCTCAAGCGATCCGCTTGCACCAGCTCGCGCATCAGGCTGCGCAGCAACTGTTGCTGTTGCTGACGGCGTCCCGCCTCGCCAGCGGCAGGGTCGCGGTAACGCACCATCTGCTCGACCTTGGCGCCATCGAGGCGCTGTAGCCCAGCCTGCAGATCAATGCTGAGCTTTTGGCTGCGGTCGCTGTAGCGCATCGCCCGCGGTGGACTCACATCGAGAGCGCCCATGGCATCGATCAACTGACGCAGACCCTGACGAGCGATCACCACATAACGATCGGGCTGACCCGGGGGCAAGGCCACCAGCTCGCGCACCGCGTCGGCCACCAGGGCTACCCCGCCCTGGCGGTACAGCCCGCCAAGGGCCTGGGGCTTCTTCTGGCCGGGCAACTGCACCGCCGCTTCGATCGGCAGCTCGAGCAGCTGCAGCGGCCCGGCAGGTTGCACCCGCAGCAGCATGAGCGCATCACTGTTGGCTGGCCCAGCTGGGGCAGCCCCATTGCGCGGATCGCCCGGACGCTCAGCGTCAATGCCGATCAGCAGCACCGTCACAGCGCGGCTGGGGGGCTTGGCCAGATCAGCGAGGCTGCCACTGGTCTTGGGCTGCAGCGAGCGGTCGGCTCGCGGCCAGAGCAGGCCCAGAAACGCCAGGCCCAAAGCCACGCCACAACCTGCTGACGCCAGGCGCAGAGCAGCGCGGCGGCGGCGGCGCACAGTGCTGGGCATGGGGCGAGGCTGCATCAGATCAAGGCTGAGGGCCCACTCTGGCCCAAGGCGGCGGGGCAGCCGGCCAAGCGATACGACCGATAACTTGGACACCGACCTGCGGCAGCAGCACTCTTGCCTGGCCCCACCACCCCACTGCAGCCGCACGAGCGGGCTCGGCCCCTGGCCAAGGGCAGCACCTACCCCGCCAAGGACCTCTGCAGCCAGTGCGGGCTGTGCGACAGCCGCTGGGTGGCCTATGTGCGCAACGCCTGCGCCTTTCTGAACCAGCAGTTCGACGCCATGGAGGCGCGGGTGCATGGCCGCAGCCGTGACCTGGAGAACGACGACGAGCTCTATTTCGGCGTGCAGCAGCGCATGCTCACCGCCCGGCTCAAGCAGCCCCTCGCAGGCGCCCAGTGGACCGGCATCGTCAGCACGATCGGCGTGCGCGCGCTCGAGAGCGGCCTGGTGGATGCGGTGCTGTGCGTGCAGCAGAGCGAGCACGACCGCTTCACACCGGTGCCGGTGCTGGCCCGCACCCCCGAGGAGGTGCTGGCGGCCCGGGTCAACAAACCGACCCTCTCTCCCAATCTGGAGGTGCTCGAGCAGCTGAGCGGCAGCGGCATCCAGCGGCTGCTGGCCATCGGTGTGGGCTGCCAGATCCAGGCCCTGCGCGCGGTGGAGGCGACCCTGCCGCTCGAGCAGCTGTACGTGCTGGGGCTGCCTTGCGTCGACAACGTCAGCCGGGCCGGCCTGCAGACCTTTCTGGAGAGCACGGTGAGCTCACCGGAGACGGTGGTGCACTACGAGTTCATGCAGGACTTCCGCATCCACTTCAGGCACAGCGACGGCCGCGAAGAGACGGTGCCCTTCTTCGGGCTCGACACCCCCAAGCTCAAGGACGTGTTTGCCCCCAGCTGCCTGAGCTGCTTTGACTACACCAACGCCGGGGCCGACCTGGTGGTTGGCTACATGGGCGCCACCTTTGGCCGCCAGTGGATCACCGTGCGCAACGACCGCGGCGCCGCGCTGCTGGCCCTGGTCGAGGACGAGCTCGACACCGCACCGGTGAGCAGCAAGGGCGACCGGCGCGCCGCCGTGCAGCAGGGCATCGACGCCTACGACAAGGCGGTCAAGCTGCCCCTATGGCTGGCCAGGCTGGTGGGTTGTGTGGTCAACGCCGTGGGTCCAAGGGGTCTGGAATATGGCCGTTTCTCGATCGATTCGCACTTCACCCGCAACGCCCTGTGGGTGCGCCGTCACCATGGGGAGATGGCGGATCGGCACATCCCAGCCTTTGCACACAAGATCATCAGCCGCTACCGGCTGCCGGCCCTGTGAGCCGCCGCCGCGCTGGTGTGCTGCTGCATGTCAGCGCGCTGCCGGGTTCCCAGGGTTGCGGCAGCTTTGGCCAGGCCGCCCACGCGTGGATCAGCCTGCTCGGTCGGCGCGGCATTGACGTCTGGCAGGTTCTGCCGCTGGCCCCGGTGGATGGCACCGGCTCGCCCTACAGCTCGCCGAGTGGTTCGGCGCTCAACCCGCACCTGTTGGATCTGGCTGATCTGGTGCAGGAGGGATGGCTGAGCGTGCCTCTGCACGCGCCAGATCCCAGCGAGCTGGCTGCCGCGCTGAGCCGCCAATGGCTGCAGGTCGCCAGCGCAGATCAACAGCGCTCCTTTGCCCGCTGGCGCCAGCGCCAGCGCCACTGGCTCAAGGACCACTGCCGCTACGCGGTGATCAAACGGCTTGAAGGCAACCAGCCTTGGTGGCACTGGAGTCCACCACTGGCGCAGCGGCAGAGAGCAGCCCTGCGGCGGCTGGATCGCGAGCACGCCAGCGAGCTGCTGGCAGAAGCGCTGCTGCAATGGCATCTGCAGCGGCAATGGCGCCGCCTGCAACAGCACGCCCTGCGCTGCGGGGTCCAACTGGTGGGTGATCTGCCCTTTTACGTGGCCCATGACAGCGCCGATGCGTGGAGCCATCGCGGCCTGTTTGCCCTCGGCCCTACAGGTCAGCTGCTTGAGCAAAGCGGGGTGCCGCCCGACTACTTCTCAAGCACTGGCCAGCTGTGGGGCACGCCTGTCTACCGCTGGGGCGCCCATTGGCGTACGGGTTTTCGCTGGTGGGTGCAGCGGCTGCTGCGGCAGCTCGAGCTGTTTGACCTGCTCCGCCTCGATCACTTCAGAGCGCTACAGGCTTACTGGAGCGTCCCCGGCACGGCTCCCACCGCCGAGCACGGCCGCTGGAAACGCTCACCGGGCGGGCCGCTGCTGGCGCTGTTGTGGCTGGCCTGCGCTTCCCGCGGTCTGCTGCTCAGAGGCGGCCGCCTGCCCCTGATCGCGGAAGATCTGGGGGTGATCACCCGCGGGGTCGAATGGCTGCGCGATGGCTTTGGCCTGCCCGGCATGAAGATCCTGCAGTTCGCCTTCGATGGCGATCCGGCCAATGCCTACCTGCCCGCCAACTACAAGGGCTCCCGCTGGGTCGTGTACACCGGCACCCACGACAATGCGACCACCCTGGGCTGGTGGGGGCAGCTTGATCAGGGCAGCCGCGAGCACGTTGCACAAGCCCTGGGCAGCGCCGTGCACGCCCCGGGATGGCAACTGGCTGAACTGGCCCTGCGCTCCCAGGCCGAGCTTGTGGTGGTGCCGCTCCAGGATCTGCTGGAGCTGGGGGATGAAGCGCGCTTCAACACCCCCGGCACAGCCAGCGGCAACTGGTGCTGGCGGCTGAGCCAGCCGATCAGCAGCCTCGAAGGGGCTCTGCAGGGTTACGGCGAACTTGCTGCCTCGGCCGGTCGCGGCGGCCAGCTGTAACGACCGGCCGCATCAGGCTTGAGCGGCGTGCCGTTCCAGCGCACGCCAACGCTGGCAGCGCCAGGCGGGTCGAGCGCCAGCATCAGCGGCGGGGTCAGCGGCAGCACCAACTCGCCTGATCCAGCCTGCAGGTTGGTGCGCAGCCCATTCGCGGCCTCCAGGCTCAAGCGCGCAGGTCGGCTCAAGGTCAGCTCCAGCACACCGGGTGTCGGCGTGCGGTCCTGATCGACGGCCTGGCGGCGCGCCAGCTCCAGGCCCTTGCTGCCGCGGGCCTGGGCCAGGGGGCGCAGCTCGGGATACACCTGCAGCAGCAGCTCAGATCCAACCGGCGGCAACCGCTTCACCGCCGCTTCAGACAGCGGTGGGATGGGGGTGAGCGCGTGGACTCCCTGGGCCGCCAGCCGCCGCTGTTCAAGATTGAGGCCATACATCAGCGCCAACAGCAGCGCGGCGTAGGCGGCCGTTCCCTGCCAGCTGGTGAACAGCTCAACCGACAGCAGGGGCAGCCGCGATGCTGTTGTGGCGCGCGAAACGACGTCGGTCTGGGGTGCTGTGACGGCCGAGCGCAGACTGCCGGCTTCGAGCTGGAGGTAGCGCTCGAGCAACGGCAGCATCGTTCGCAGATAGGCCGCCTCGGGCAAACGATCACGCCAGCCCCGCTCGAGCGCTTCGAGCACCGGCGTGCTGATCAGGGTTTCTGAGGCCAGCTGGCGCAAACCAAGACCGCGGGCCTCGCGCGCCTGGCGCAGCACTCTGCCCACCTCGAGCAACGGATCCGCCGCACCAGCTGAAAGATCAGCGGGCGCAGCAGCCGCCTTGCGGTTGCGGCGCAAGCGATCGAACCAAGAGCGGGTCACTGAGCCAGCCATGGCTCCCATTCTTGAGGGTCGAGGCGCCGCCAGCGCCCTTCGGGCAGGTCGCCCAGCACCAGATCACCAATCGCGCAGCGCTGCAGATCCAGGACTGCATGCCCCAGGAGTTCGGCAGTGCGTCGGATCTGGCGGTAGCGGCCCTCGTGCAACACCAGCTCGAGCAGGCAGCGATCACCCTGTTGGTCCAGCACCTGCAGCTGCACCGGCTGGGTGCTGCGGCCATCAAGCGGCACCCCAGCGCGCCAACGCGCCAACGCAGCGGCACTGGGCCTGCCGCGCAGCCACACCCGATAGGTCTTGTGATGCCCATAGCGCGGGTGGGTGAGCCGCAGCGTCAGCTCACCGCTGTTGCTGAGCAGCAGAGCACCGCGGCTCGCCAGATCAAGCCGCCCCACCGGGTGCAGCCCCTGGCCCCGGCTGAGCTCGGGTGGCAGCAGATCGAGCACGGTGGGTCGTCCTTCGGGGTCATGGCAGCTGCACACAACACCGGCTGGTTTGTTGAGCAGCAGCACCAGCGGTGCGATCGCCGTATCGATGCGGCGACCATCGACACAGATGCGATCCAGCTGTGGATCGGCGCGATCGCCCAGCGCAGCAGGCTTGTCGTTGACCACAACCCGGCCGGCGCGCAGCAGCTCCTCGGCACGTCTGCGCGAGCAGACGCCGGCGGCAGAAAGCAGTTTTTGCAGGCGCTCTGCCGCCATGCACGCACCAACAACCCAGAGCTTGAGACCATCTTGGCGGCTGAAAATCCGTGGTACGGTTGCGAAACAATTTGGTTTCGTAAAGCACGCAGCCATGGTCGCCGCGCCTCTCTCACCGGTTTCCAGCGCCCCAGCCGGCGACGCCGACCTGGTGCGCAGCTACCTGCGCGACATCGGCCGCGTTCCCCTGCTCACCCATGAGCAGGAGATCACCCTGGGCCGTCAGGT
>VGQS01000015.1 GCA_016882285.1 Cyanobacteria bacterium K_DeepCast_35m_m2_155
CTGCTCGATGACCCCACGATCGCTTCCAAGCGTTGGGTCTACCGCCAGTACGACCATCAGGTGCAGGCCAACACCGTGGTTCCCCCGGGCGGGGCCGATGCAGCGGTGGTGCGCCTGCGACCCCAGCAGGGTGATGGTTCCCTGCTGGCTTCAAGGCGCGGGGTGGCGGCTGTGGTCGATTGTCCCAACCGTTGGGTGGCCTTGGATCCCGAGCGCGGTGGCATGGCCGCAGTGGCCGAGGCGGCCCGCAACCTCAGCTGCGTGGGCGCCGAACCCCTGGCGATCACGGACAACCTCAATTTCCCTTCGCCTGAAACCCCCACGGGGTACTGGCAACTGGCGATGGCTTGCCGCGGCCTCTCGCAGGCGTGCACGGTGCTGGAAACGCCGGTCACCGGCGGCAATGTCTCGCTCTACAACGAGACCCGGCTGCCCGATGGCTCCATGCAGCCGATCCACCCCACCCCGGTGGTCGGCATGGTGGGTCTGGTCCATGACCTGAACCGCTTGTGCGGCCTGGCTTGGCGCCAGAGCGGCGATGCCATCTGGTTACTCGGTGTTCCGCTCGACGCCGATGCAACTGCGCTGGATGCGCGGGTGTCCTTGGCGGGCAGCAGCTATCTCGAGGTGGTGCACGGCCAGCTCACCGGTCGTCCGCCGCTGATCGATCTGGATCTTGAAAAGTCCGTTCAGGCAGCCCTGCGTCAGGCGATTGCGGCTGGTTTCGTGGCTTCAGCCCACGATCTCAGCGATGGTGGCCTGGCCGTGGCTGCCGCTGAATCGTGCATGGCCTCGGGGCTGGGGGCCGCGCTGCAGCTGCCGGCTTCAGGCGTCCGCTTCGATCGTCTGTTGTTTGCTGAAGGGGGCGGCCGCATCGTGGTGAGCGTGCCCGCTGAGCACGATCAGGCCTGGCGCGCCCTGTTGGGCTCAGTGCCAGCTCAGCCGATCGGTGTGGTGACGTCCAGCCCCGAGTTGCTGATCAGCGCCGCTGATCAGCCCCTGCTCGCTGTGTCTAACAAGCAGCTGAGCCAGGTGTTTGAGCAGGGTTTGCCGCGGCGCATCGGCAGCGCTGTGCCACCCACGGCCTGAGGAATCCGCTTCATGCAGAATGCAATACGACGGTTGCCGCCGGGTTCTGTGGACGATGTCGTTTCCCCGTCCCTGACAGCCGCCTGGGGCACCAGCGTTGGTGATCGTCCCGACAAACCGGAAGAAGCCTGTGGGGTTTTTGCGGTGCTGGCAGCGAACCAGCCCGTGGCCAATCTCACCTACTTCGGGTTGTACGCCCTGCAGCACCGCGGTCAGGAATCGGCAGGGATCGCGGTTTTTGATGGTTCCAACCAGGTCCGCCTGCACAAGGACATGGGCCTGGTGTCGCAGGTCTTTGATCAGCTGGTGCTCGAGCGCCTCAGCGGTGAGCTGGCCATCGGTCACAACCGTTATTCGACCACCGGCAGCAGCAAGGTCTGCAATGCCCAGCCTGTGCTGTTGATGACCCGGCTGGGTCCCCTGGCACTGGCCCATAACGGCAACCTGGTCAATGCAGCTGAACTGCGCGAGTCACTGCTCGAGCACACCGACCAGTTCAACTCCAGCACCGATTCCGAGTTGATCGCCTTTGCGATCCAACAGGAAGTGAACCGCGGCAACGACTGGGATGGGGCCATCCGAGCGGCCGCTGCTCGCTGCCGTGGTGCTTTCAGCTTGGTGATCGGCACTCCCGAAGGCTTGTTTGCCTTGCGCGATGGCCACGGGATCAGGCCGTTGGTGTTTGGCCACCTTGGTGAGGTTGCCGATGCCCAGTGGGTGGTGAGCAGTGAAACCTGCGGGCTCGACATCATCGGCGCCGCCTATGACGACGATGTGCAACCCGGTGAGCTGATTCAGTTCCGCAAGGGCGATGCCACGGTGCATCGCGACCGCTGGTGCAGCGAACCCGCCAAGTTGTGCGTGTTCGAAATGATCTATTTCGCGCGTCCCGACAGTCGCTTCTTTGGTGAATCGCTCTACAGCTACAGGGTGCGCATCGGTGAGACCCTGGCGCGCGAAACCCCTGTCGATGCCGACATTGTCATCGGCGTCCCTGATTCAGGTATCCCTGCAGCCATTGGCTATTCGCAGCTGAGCGGCATTCCCTATGGCGATGGCCTGATCAAGAACCGCTATGTGGGTCGCACGTTCATTCAGCCCACCCAAGCCATGCGTGAGGCGGGCATTCGCGTCAAGCTCAATCCCCTGCCCGATGTGCTGGCCGGCAAGCGGGTGGTGGTGATCGATGACTCGATCGTGCGCGGCACCACCAGTCGCAAGCTGGTGGCAGCCCTGCGCGATGCCGGTGCCACCGAGGTGCACATGCGCATCAGCTCACCGGCGGTCACCCATCCTTGCTTCTACGGCATTGACACTGACACCCAGGACCAGCTGATCGCAGCCCGGCTCACGCTTGAGGAGATCAGCGCCCATCTGGGTGTTGATTCGTTGGCTTATCTCAGCAAAAAGGGCATGGTCGAGGCAGCCCAGACCCACGCATCGGAGTTCTGTACGGCCTGTTTTGACGGGGCCTATCCCATTGCCATGGATGACACGGTGAGTTCAAGCAAGCTGATGCTTGAGCCCGGGGGCTTGGCGGCTACGGTACTTCGCTGAGTCGGTCGCTGATCAGCGGCACCAGCTCGGTGATCTCCTGCTTGCTGGCCAAAGGCAGGCTTTGTCCTGGGCCTGATCCATCCTCCAGGGGGAGTTCAGTGGTGGCCAGGCGCAGGCTGGATGCATGGTCCGCCAGCCGAACACCGACGATGGCAGCGGCGTCGCTGACCAGATCCACCAGGCTGTCGTTGCGCTGCAGGAATTGCAAGCCGATCTGACCGAGGTCGCCACGCAGACAAGGACGCAGCTGGGCCACATCGAGCCGTTTGATCTGTCCCTGCCGGCTGGCCAGCAGCACGGCACCAGAGGGGCCCACCTCAGCAGCTCCAACAATGGCTTCACCGGGAAGTAGGCGCATCAGCACCGGCCCCTGGGCGGTGCGGCCCATGAGCGGCAGGTTGCTGTCGTTGACCGCCAGCCGCAGCAACCGGGCCGTTGAGCTGCCCACCACCACTTCACGGCCTTCGCGGCAGACCACCACCCGCTGCAGCTGAACCCCTTCTTTGAGCTTGAGCACCGTGGCAGCTCGGCCAGAAAGATCCTGAACGTCTTCGAGGGGAAGCCGTTTGAAACGGCCATCGCTGCTCAGCAGCCCAAGACTGATGCCTTCTCCACTGGGCAGCGGCAGCACCTGCACCACCGGATCGCCGTTGAGCCCATCGGGCAAGAAGCGCTCCAGATTGCCGGGTTGTTGCCCGGCAAACTCCCAACGCAACAAAGCCACCCTGCCGCTGGCCGTGAACGCCAGCAGCGCCGGTTGGCTGCTGATGCTCAGAATCAGCCGTGCCGGTGCTGCGTGATCACCCAGGGGGGCGGCTTCATCGAGATGCAGGCGGCCCAGCATCTGGGGCGTCACGATCTTGACGCTGCCGTCGCTCTGGATCAGCAGACGACTCTCGCTGCTCAGCGCAGCGAAGGCCTGTTGCCGTTGCAGTTCGGCATTGGGACGCACGGCTGCAGCCCGCTGGGCGACCAGTTCGTCGCCCCCTTCGATCAGTCGGGTGCGGCGCGGGGTGGCAAAGCGTTTCTTGAGTTGTTTGAGTTCGCCGATCAAGGTGTCGAGCAGGGCACCGCGGTCGTCCAACAGGTGGCGCAGGCGCAGTCGTTCCTGGCGCAGGTCACCGGCTTCCTGACGCAGGCTTTCCTGCTCCAGTCCCGTCAATCGGCGTAGTGGCATCGCCAAGACGGCATCAGCCTGACGTTCGCTCAGATCCAGATGCACCTGCAGGCTGGCGCGGGCACTGCCAGCGTCCCGTGCCTCGCTGATCATGGCGATCACGCGCTGCAGGGCATCGAGGGCCTTGATCAGGCCTTCGACCACCTCAAGCCGGTCCTCGCATTTCTTGAGGGCGTGGCGAGTGCGCCGGATCAGCGTCAGCTCGCGGTACTCGAGAAACTCCTGCAGCAGTTGCCGCAGGCTCAGCTGCACCGGCTGGCCGTTGACCAGGGCCAGCAGAATCGCGCCGAAGTTGCTCTGCAGCGAGGTGCGCCGCTGCAGATCGCCCAGCACCGTCTCAGCATTGGCGTCACGACGCAGTTCGACCACAATCCGCATGCCGTCGCGGTCGCTCTCGTCGCGAATGTCGGCGATACCCCCGATCTTGCCGTCGTTGACCTGCTCGGCCAATTTTTCGATCCAGCCCGCTTTGCTGAGTTGGTAGGGCAGCTCGGTAATCACCACGGCGCTGCGGCGGTGCCGTCCTTTGCCTGGCTGCACTTCTTCGATGTGGGCCACCCCCCGCATCGGAATGCTGCCGCGGCCGACCAGGTAGGTGTCGCGCACACCGCTGCCCGCCAGCACCTCGCCGCCGGTCGGAAAGTCCGGCCCAGGCACCAGCTCCAGCAGCTTGTCGTCGCTCAGATCGGGTTTGCGCACTAGGGCGATCAGTGCATCCACCACCTCACCGAGGTTGTGAGGTGGAATGTTGGTCGCCATGCCCACGGCAATGCCGGTGCAGCCGTTGAGAAGCAGAAACGGCAGTTGTGCGGGCAGCACCGTCGGTTCCTGCTGGGAGCCATCGAAGTTGGGCGCAAAGTCGACCGTGTCGTTGCCGATCTCATCGAGCATCGCCTCGTTGGCGATCGGCGCCAGCCGCGTTTCGGTGTAACGCATGGCCGCTGGCGGGTCGTCGTCGACCGAGCCGAAGTTGCCGTGGCCATCGAGCAGGGGGTTGCGGCTGGCAAAGGTCTGCACCAGCCGCACCAGGGCGTCATAGACCGCCTGGTCGCCATGGGGGTGGTACTTGCCGAGCACGTCGCCGACGACACGGGCGCACTTGCGGTAGGGCCGATCAGGGGTCAGCCCCAGCTCGTGCATCGCATACAGGATGCGCCGCTGCACGGGTTTGAGACCATCGCGCACGTCGGGCAGGGCGCGCCCGACAATGACGCTCATGGCGTACTCGAGGTACGAGCGCTGCATCTCCTGATGCAGGGCAATCGGCTGAATACGGGGGTCTTCGGAGCGCTCCTCGGCCATCCTGTGCTGCGATGTGAGGGCAGAAGGTGGCGCTCAGCCTACAGATCTTCTTCGGTCTGTCCTTCTGTTGAGGCGTTGGCGTTGGCGCGGTCGACCACGGGTTTGAGCTCTTGCTGCGCCAGGAGTTGCTGGGTCGCGGACCGCAGTTTCGGGCCCCACAGCTGGTCTTTCTGGTAGCTCTCGAGCACGTAGTTGGGTTCGCCATTGAGCGCTTCGCTGGCCAATCGAATCGCTTCGTCGCGCTGTTGGGGGCCCTGAGCAAACAGGCCGGCCGCTAGGGCCAGCATCGGTTCTGAGGCATCGGGCTTGATCTTCAGCGCGCGTCTGAGCCGTTTGATGGCCGCCGGGCGATCACCCTGTTCAAACAGCACCAGGGCCTGGTTGTTGATCGCTTCCCAGAAGTCAGTGCGCAGCGCCGCAGCCCGTTCGTACTGGTTCAGTGCTGCAGCCGAGTTGCCGCTGAGCAATTGGGCATTGCCCAGGTCGAAATGGGCTCCTGCGTTTCTGTTGTCGAGCTTGATGCCCTGCTCCAGCAGTCCAATGGCTTCTCTGGGTTTGCCATTGCGCAACGCCAATGAGCCTTCGGCAAACCAGATGCCCGCGTTACGCGGATCGAGTTGTTTGGCGCGGGTCAGTGAAACAGCCGCGTCCTTGTTCTGGTTGCTGCGCAGCTGTGCCTCGGCCAGCAACAGCCAGCCCCGTGGATCGGCGGGCAGCAACTGCACCGTCAGTGCAGCCAGACGCGCTGCATCGCCGGCCTGTCCCATGCGCAGCAGCCGCGCTGCGGCCTGAGCAATGCCGAGGCCTGCTCCCTCCAGTTCCTGCTCACGTGGTACGTACACATACGGAACCAGCGCATGCGCCGGCGCCAGAGGGGCGAGTGCGGCCGCGCTGCTGAGCAAACCAGCAGCAACAGCAGGGGGCAACCAGGTGCTGAGGGCCGCTGCAAACCCTGTGCGCCGCGCGCGCTCCGTCATGGCATCAAAAAGGGTCGTCTCAGCCTAGGGAGCGAATGTTGCGTCGCCACTGGGCTGGTTTGATGCGGCGCAGGGCAGAGGCCCGCAGCTGTTCATCCCACATCTGATCACTCCAGCCCAGGGCTTCGCCGGCTTGCAGGTTCAACACCCATGGCCGCGGCGCCGTGGCGCTGTCGCTGCTGCTGGGCGGTTGGCGGTTCCAGGGGCAGACCTCCTGGCAAATGTCGCAGCCCGCCACCCAGGGAGCCATCGCGGACGTGATCGCGGCCGGCAGGGTGTCAGCGCGGTTTTCGATGGTGTGAAACGCGATGCAACGGCGGCTGTCGACCACAAACGGCTCGACGATGGCTCCGGTTGGACAGGCGTCGAGGCAGGCGGTGCAGCTGCCGCACAGGGCTTCTGCCGGCTGGTCGGCTGGTAGGTCCAGCGTCATCAGCAGGTGACCCAGCAGCAGCCATGACCCGTGCTGGCGGTTGATCACGTTGCTGTGTTTGCCGATCCAGCCCAGGCCCGCTTCCTCGGCCCAGGCTTTGTCGAGCAGCGGAGCACTGTCGACGCAGGCACGCCAGCGCAGCCCGGGGCACTGCGCTTCGAGCCAGCGGCCAAGCTGGCGAAGGCGCTGATCGATCACCCGGTGGTAATCGCGGCCCCAGCCGTAACGCGCGATCGCCAGCGATCCGGGTTGCCGCTCTGCGGCGACGTAATAGTTGAGCCCGACCGCCAGCACACTGCGCACCCCCGGCAGCAGGGCCTCGATCTGCTGCCTGCGCGGATCGGCCATCCAAGCCATCTCCGCCTGGTGGCCCTGGTCGAGCCAGCGCTGCAGGGCTGCTGTGCGCAGCGGCACCCGCCTGGGCTGGCTGGCTGAGGCGATGCCAACCGGGGCAAAACCCAGCGCCCCGGCCTGCTGCTTGAGGGCTGCGGCGAGGGCTTCAGGATCCGTTGCGCTGGTTCTGGCAGAACTGGCCGCCACCCGTACAGTGCGAACCACATCCAGTCTGCTGTCTTCTGTCTGTGAGCTCTGCACCTGCTGCGCGTTTGACCCCCGTACTGCGTTGGATCGGCATCACCCTGGTGGTGTTGCTGGGCCTGCAGCTGTTTGTGCTGCTCACAGGCTGGAACTGGGGCGAAGAGAGCTACCGCCAGCTCTTTGTTCAGGTGGCGGTCAGTCAGTCCCCGATGGCCTTGGTTGGTCTGGTGTTGATGCTGCTGGCCGCCCGTCTGGATGGTTTCGGCGGTCGCACCCCTTTGCGCATCACCACCGGTGTGATCAGCGCTCTGCTGGCGATTGTGATGGTGGTGGCCGTGCCGGTTTCGATCAGCGGCGATCGGGCTCTGGTCGATCAGGCAGATCAGCAGCTGCAGGCGGGTTCAGCCCAGGTCGACATGATGCGCTCCCAGTTGGCTGGGGCCAGCCCTGAGGCCCTCGATCAGCTGGTCGAGCAGGCAGAGCAGGCCGGACAGCTGCCCGCCAAGGCTTCAGCTGAGCAGAAACGCTCCTTCGTCAAGGAGCTCATGGGTCGCCAGATCAAGCGGGCTGAGGATCAGCTCAGCCAGCAGCGCAAGGCCCGCGACATCACCGTCAACCAGCGTCGCATCGGCGGCACGGTCAGTGCAGTGGTGTTGCTCGTCGCGTTTGTGCTGATGGCCCTGGTTGCCCTGCTCTGACGGTCATCCCAACCGCAAGGCAGGCTGTTGCTCTCCCCCGTCTGGCTAAGTTGCAAGCTGGTCTCATGTGGTTGGCAGGGATTCACAGGTGGTGCCATCTAGTCCCAGACCCGATGAACCTTTGGGGGATCGTCTTCAGCAGGATCTGAAGAACGATCTGATCGCGGGCCTGTTGGTGGTCATCCCCCTGGCCACCACGATCTGGTTGGCCACGACAGTCAGCCGCTTTGTGCTGGCTTTTCTGACCTCGATTCCCAAGCAGTTCAATCCGTTCAACACCCTCAACCCGGTGTTGCAGGAGCTGATCAACCTCGGCGTGGGTCTTTTGGTGCCCTTGCTCGGCATCCTGCTGATCGGCTTGATGGCCCGCAACATCGTCGGCCGCTGGTTGCTTGAGTTCGGTGAGGGAACACTGCTGCGCATTCCCCTGGCCGGCTCTGTTTACAAGACCCTCAAGCAGTTGCTGGAAACCTTTCTGCAGAGCAATTCCAGCCGTTTCCGCCGGGTTGTTCTGGTCGAGTACCCCCGCGAAGGTCTCTATTCCCTTGGATTTGTGACCGGCGAACTGGCCAGCTCCCTGCAGAGCGGTTTCGGCGAAACCATGTTGAGTGTGTTCATTCCCACCGCTCCCAATCCGACCACCGGTTGGTATGCGGTCGTGCCGGAGCGATCGGTGCGCGATCTGGACATCTCCGTGGAGGATGCCTTCCGCACGATCATCTCGGCCGGCATCGTCAGCCCCGATGATCGCCAGCCCGTGTCCAACCGCAGCTTCTCCAGCCTGCTGGCGCAGTTGCGGGCTCCCCAGCTCTCCTGATGCAGAGTCGAACCCTCGCCCGCGAACTGGCGCTGCTGATGCTGGGCCAGATCAGTGATCGCGATGAGCGTCAGGCCGAAACGGCCCAGCGGGAGCTTGCTGACAGTGCCCTCAGTGAGCTGTTGCATCGTGCGCTTGCCGGTTTGCAGGAGCACGTGCGCGAAGCCCTGGATCACTCTGCTGATGATTTGCAGAACGCCCAGCAGGCTCTGCTCGATAGCGAATTGCAGGACGCTGGCCAGAGCGCTCAGGAGCAGCAACTTCCCAAGGTGCGCAACCATCTGCGCGAGGGATTGGCGTTGGCTGAATCAGCGCTCAATCGCCTGTCGGCAGGTCTCGAATTGCCGCGCTTGCTGATGCTGGCGGATCAGCAGGAGGTGCGCCGCGAGGCCATCGCCCGCACCAGGGCGGTTCTGCAGAACAGGCAGCAGCTTGATCAGCGCCTCGATCAGGTGATGGAGGGTTGGCGCCTGATGCGTCTGCCTCGCATCGATCGCGACATCCTGCGGTTGGCGGCCGTTGATCTGGAGACCTTCGGCACGCCGGCTGCTGTGGTGTGCAACGAAGCGGTTGAACTGGCCCATCGCTACAGCGATGAGCAGGGCCGCCGCATGATTCATGGGGTGTTGCGCCGCTTCACCACCGCTGAGTCACGCGCCTGAGCCCACCCAAAGCCATGGTTTACGACTGGTTCAATCGCACGGCAGCCGAAGACGGTGACGAGGCTCCGCAGCAGGATGCACCTCCAGCTGAAGCGCTGAGCTCCGCTGAAGCAGCAGTCGACACCGATTCACTGGCCTGGGCCAAGGAGGCCTATGCCCGGCTCAAGGCCCAGCAGGAGGCGGCCAAGGCGGCCCCAGCGGCTCCAGTGCAGGCTCAAGCAGAACCTGTGGAGCTGGCTGAAGCAAGGCCGGCACCGCAGCCTGAGCCCCAGCCCGAGCCTGAACCCGAACCCGAACCCGAACCCGAACCCGAACCCGAGCCTGAACCCGCCCCTGCTCCTGCGCCCCTGTCACTGCTTGAGCAGGCTGCAGCCCAGCGCGCAGAACGCCAACAGGCGCTGCTGGTCGATACCCCTGCCCCCCGTGCAAGCGAAGCCCAGGACGTCAGTGATGAGCCCAGTCTTGGGGCGTTTGATGAAAGTTTCACCTGGTCGGCCGAGGTGCTTGCCGCCCAGGGCAAACGGGCCGATCAGATCTCGCTCGAAGAGATCGACTGGCTCGCAAAATTGCGCCAGGGCCTGGAAAAGACCCGCCAGGGGTTCGTCACCCAGCTGCTCGAGAACCTGGGCGACGATCCGCTGTCGCCGGAAACCCTTGATGAACTTGAGACGGCGCTGCTGCGTGCCGATGTGGGTGTGCAGGCCACCGACCAGGTGCTCGATGCCCTGCGCAAGCGGCTCAACGCTGAGGTGGTGGATCCGGCCGAAGGCATTCGTTTTCTCAAGGAACAACTGCGCGCTTTGCTCGATGCGCCGATCCAGCGCTGCGCGCAGCCCCTGTTGGCACCCCAGCGAGGTCGCCTCAACGTGTGGTTGATGGTTGGCGTCAACGGCGTCGGCAAGACCACCACCTTGGGCAAGCTCGCCAACCTGGCGGTGCGCAGCGGCTACAGCGCCCTGATCGCCGCAGCCGACACCTTCAGGGCCGCGGCTGTGCAGCAGGTGCAGGTCTGGGGTGAGCGCAGCGGCGTGCCGGTGATCGCCAACCCCAGTGCCAATGCTGATCCAGCTGCGGTCGTCTACGACGCCATCGGCGCCGCCCAGGCCAAGGGCACCGAGCTGGTTCTGGTGGACACGGCCGGTCGCCTGCAGACCAAACACAACCTCATGGAGGAGCTCGCCAAGGTGCGCCGCATTGTCGACAAGCTGGCTCCGGAGGCGGCCGTTGAATCGCTGTTGGTGCTCGATGCCAGCCAGGGTCAGAACGGCCTCAAGCAGGCGATGGCGTTTGCCAACGCCGCTGGACTGACCGGCGTGGTGATCACCAAACTCGACGGCAGCGCCCGCGGCGGTGTGGCTCTGGCGGTGGCGTCGGAGGCTGATCTGCCGATTCGCTTCATCGGTGCTGGTGAGGGCATCCGCGATCTGCGCCCCTTCAACAGCTTCGAATTTGTTGAGGCGCTGCTCTCGGGCTGAGCGCTCAAAACATCGCTACCCTGCGGGTCGCTGCCGCTGACGGCCGTGTGGACGGCCTCAGAATCTCTGCGTCAGCTCCTTGACAGCCTCAGCAAGGAGCAGCGCCGCAACCAGGACCTGCTGGTGTCGTTGGCGTTCGCCCTGCGCAGCTTCACCAATCTGGCTCGCTTCCTTGAGCTGGTGCCTCTGCTGGCGGTGCGTTTGGTCGAGGCCGAAGGGGCGCTGCTGGTGGTGCTCCACGATGACGGGCGGCTCTGGCGCGAGCAGCTGCAGGCCACGGCGTCTGAGCGCTGTGCAGAGGTGTTGCGCCAGCTCGCGCTGATCGAGGATCGTGAGCTGCAAGAGTTCAGCGGCGAAGAGGCGCTGACCCGTTTTCTTGATGCCCGGGTGGCCCGCAGCTTGCCCGCAGCCCAGCTGTTTGCCACCACCATCGCCTGTCGCGGCCAGGGCCGGGGCAGGTTGTATGTGTTCAGCACCAGGCCTGGTTTCAGCTGGAGCGATGTGCATCGTCGTCATGTGCAGCTGGTTGCCGATCTGACGGCGGTCGCCCTCGAACACGATGCCCTAGAGCAGCAGATCCGTCGTCACGAGCGCCTCGACCGCCAGCTCAGCACCGGTGCGCAGATCCAGGCCCAGTTGCTGCCCGATCACTGCCCTGTGATCGAGGGGGTGGAGCTGGCTGCGCGCTGTCGGCCGGCGTTTGAGGTCGGCGGCGATTACTACGACTTCATTCCCATGCGCCCGCAGCTCAGTGGCCGCCGGCGTGAGCAGGGGCGTTGGGCCCTGGTGATGGGCGATGTGATGGGCAAGGGCATCCCGGCGGGCCTGCTGATGACCTTGCTGCGGGGCATGTTGCGCTCAGAGGTGCTGAGCGGCCATGAGCCGGGTCGCATCCTGCATGACCTCAATGCCATGGCGCAGGAGGACCTGGCCCAGTCGCACCGCTTTGTGACCCTCTTTTATTCCGATTACGACCCCCGCACCCGCCTGCTGCGCTACGCCAATGCCGCCCACAACCCGCCGTTGATCTGGCGCCGCCAGAGCGCTCAGGTGGAGCGGCTCGATGCGGCCGGGCTGTTGATCGGTCTGCAGGGCGAGGCCGACTACAGCAGCCAGCAGCGCGTGCTTGATCCAGGTGATGTCCTGCTGTACTACACCGACGGTGTCACCGAAGCGGTGGGCTTCAGCGGTGAACGGTTTGAGGAAACCCGCCTGGCTGCGGCCCTTGAGCAGATCTGCCGCTCGGGTGCTCAGGCTCAAGCGATTCTTGAGCAGCTGTTTGCGCGTCTGGATCGGTTCGTCGGCGCTGATCGCTCGCTTGAAGACGATGCCTCGATGGTGGTGCTCAAGGTTGATGAGGCTGTTTCGTTGCCGCCGCTGGCCTGAGGCCGTCGTTGACGCCCCAATGGCAAGCTGACTGCAGCAGAGGGCTCCGGGAGCGAGCGGGCATGGCAGTCGATTCCTCCAGCTCCGCCTGGAGTCAGCGCTTTGAACAGGGCCTGCATCCGGCGATCGAGCGCTTCAACGCGTCGATTGGCTTTGACATCGCTCTGCTGCAACAGGATCTCGACGGTTCGGTGGCCCATGCGCGCATGCTGGGCGCCTGCGGCGTGATCGAGCCGGCTGAGGCCGAGGCGATCATCACCGGGCTCGAAACCATCCGCAGCGAAGCGGCTGCCGGAGCGTTCAACCCTGCTCTTGCCGACGAGGACGTTCACTTTGCGGTTGAACGTCGCTTGATTGCCTTGATCGGTCCGGTGGGCAAGAAACTGCACACAGGGCGCTCGCGCAACGACCAGGTAGGCACCGACGTGCGTCTGTGGCTGCGTGCTCAGATCGATGCCATCGACATCGATCTGCTGCGCTTCGAGCGGGCTCTGCTCGATCAGGCCGAGCGCCATGCAGACACCCTGATTCCCGGTTACACCCATTTGCAGCGGGCTCAGCCGCTGTGCCTGGCCCACCATTTGCTGGCCTACATCGAGATGGCCGAGCGCGACCGTCAGCGGCTTGCCGATGTGCGTCGCCGCGTCAACATCTCACCGCTGGGGGCGGCGGCGCTGGCAGGGACCCCGGTGCCGATCGACCGGCGCATGACCGCCCAGGAGCTGGGCTTTGCGCAGATCTACACCAACAGCCTCGATGCGGTCAGCGATCGTGACTTTGCCGTTGAGTTCATGGCCGCAGCTTCGCTGGTGCTCGTGCACCTGAGCCGGCTCAGCGAGGAGGTCATCCTGTGGGCCTCCGAGGAGTTCGGCTTCGTGTCCTTGAGCGATCGCTGCGCCACCGGCAGCAGCCTGATGCCGCAGAAGAAAAACCCCGATGTGCCCGAACTGGTGCGTGGCAAGAGCGGCCGGGTGTTCGGCCACCTGATGGGCCTGCTCACCATGATCAAGGGCCTGCCTCTGGCCTACAACAAGGACTTCCAGGAAGACAAAGAAGCCCTCTTCGACGGGGTGCGCACCGTGCGCGACTGCCTTGAGGCCATGGCCATTCTGTTTGAGGAGGGTTTGGAGTTCAGGCCCCAGCGCCTTGAGGCCGCGGCGTGCAGCGATTTCTCCAATGCCACCGATGTGGCTGACTATCTGGTGGCCAAAGGGGTTCCGTTCCGCGAGGCGTATCAACTGGTGGGCGGTCTGGTCAAAACCTGCCTGGCCGAAGGCGTGCTGCTGCGTGATCTGCCGCTGGCGCGTTGGCAGCAGTTGCATCCTGCGATTGCCGCTGACATTGCTGAGGCCATCGCTCCGCGTCAGGTGGTGGCTGCCCGCCGCAGTGAAGGCGGCACCGGATTTGAACAGGTGCAACAGCAACTGCAGCAGATTCGCTCTCGGCTCGGCAGAGCCCCCCAGGCGACTTAGGCTGCACAGGTTGTGTGCTGTCTGGGTCTGCTTGGCGGGCCTTTCGCTTCGTGAGCATCTTTGTTGGCAATCTTCCGTTCCGCGCCGAGCAGAACGATGTCGCCGAATTGTTTTCGCCCTTCGGCGAGGTGGTGAACTGCTCGTTGCCGCTTGAGCGCGACACCGGTCGCAAGCGCGGCTTCGCCTTTGTCGAAATGGTCGATGAAGAGAGCGAAGGCCGGGCCATCGACGCCCTCCAAGGCGCCGAGTTGATGGGCCGGCCCCTGCGCATCAACAAGGCCGAGCCCCGCAGTTCCGGCGGCGGCGGTCCCCGTCGCGGTGGTGGCGGTGGTTATGGCGGTTCCGGCACCGGCGGTGGCTATGGCGGCGGTGGCGGCTACAGCCGTGGTGGTGGTGGTGGCGGCTATGGCGGTGGCGGCGAGCGCAGCTCCGGTGCCCGCGGTTGGGAAGATCGCAGCTATGGCGGCGGTGGTGGCGGCGGCGGTTACGGCGCGTCCGACAGTTTTGATGCCGGTCGCACCCGCAGGCGCCGCAGCAGCGGCTCCGACGCTGATGGCTATCCCGGGGCTGAAGGCTGATCCGGCCGCCCCTTGCTGGGTGCAGTGAGCGTGCCTAGAGGCCTCGCTCCTCGAGTTGCAGGGCCGCGCGCTCCAGCACCTCAGGGCCTGCGCTGCGTGCTCCTGCCTCCCGGGTGAGCTGGGCTCTCCAGTGGCGCGCGCCGGGGACCCCCTCGACCAGATGCACCAGGTGCCGCGCCATGGCCCACAGCCGCCCGCCCTGCTGTTGCCACTGGCGGGCATGGGGAACCAGCCCCCGCACCACCGTTGACGCCTTGGGCACGGTTGGGCAGGTGCGCCCATGGATCAGCCGATCCACCGCAGCCCAGCGCAGCGGATGGGCGTAGGCGGCGCGGCCCACCATCACTCCATCGACGTGTTGCAGCTGGCTGAGGCAATCATCGACGCTGTCCAGTCCCCCGTTGAGTTCAATCGTCAGGGCTGGGCGCTCCTGTTTGAGCCGGTGCACCAGGTCGTAGCGCAACGGCGGAATCGTGCGGTTCTGCTTGGGGTCAAGGCCATCGAGCCAGGCTTTGCGTGCATGCACCGCAAAGCGCCGGGCTCCCCCGCTCGCCACGATGTCGACAAAGCGCAGCAGGTCCGCGTAGCTGTCGAGCGCGTCGATGCCGATCCGGTGTTTGACGGTGACCGGCAGACCGCTGGCGCGGCCCATCGCCTCCACACAGGCTGCCACCCGCTCAGGATCGGCCATCAGGCAGGCGCCGAAGCGTCCCTGCTGCACCTTTTCGCTGGGGCAGCCCACGTTGAGGTTGACTTCGTCATAGCCCCGTTCAGCTGCCAGCTCGGCTGCCTCAGCCAGCAGGCTCGGCTCGTCGCCACCAAGCTGCAGCGCCAGGGGGTGTTCGATCGGATCAAAGCCGATCAAACGCTCGAGCCGGGCGCTGCGACTGGCGCTGTCGGGGTCGCGCCTGGCATGGTGCAGCGCCTGGGCCACCACCATTTCGGTGTACAGCAGGCTGGCCTGGCTGATCTGCCGCATCAGCACCCGGAAGTGCCGATCCGTGCAGTCCAGCATGGGCGCCACACTGAAGCGGTAGGCCTGGCTCATCGCTCCATGCTGCCCAACCATGCTCCCTGATCAGGTTTCGGTGTTGGTCGCTGGCGGAGGTGCCTCCGGTTTCATGGCGGCCATCGCTGCTGCCGAGGCCGGTGTGGCCGATGTGCACCTGCTCGAGGCCACCGCTGAGCCGTTGCAAAAGGTGCGCATCAGCGGTGGTGGCCGCTGCAACGTGACCCATGCCTGTTGGGACCCACGCGCCTTGGTGGTCCATTACCCCCGCGGGAACCGGGCCCTGCGCGGCCCGTTTTCCCGGTTTGCCACCGGTGATGCGGTCGCCTGGTTTGACGATCACGGCCTGCAGCTGGTTGAGGAAGCCGATGGACGCCTGTTTCCGCGTTCCAATTCCTCTGAGTCGGTTGTCGCGACCCTGCGCCAGGCCGCCCAGCGGGCTGGCGTACGGGTTCATACCGCGCTGGCGTTGCAACAGGCGCATCCGATCCCAGCGGGCTTCCGTTGCACGTTGCGCGCTGCTGCAGACAGTCCAACCAAGCAGCACCAGCTCCTGTGCAAGCGGCTGGTGCTTGCCACAGGCGGCCATCCCAGTGGCCGTCATCTGGCAGCAGCACTGGGCCACAGCATCGTCACCCCGGTGCCGTCGCTGTTCAGTCTCACCCTGGCTGAGCCGTCATTGCGCGAGCTGGCGGGTGTGGCCATGGATCCTGTGGACCTGCGGCTCACGATCTGTGGCGCCGATGGCCGCTCTGAGCTCCACCGGCAGCGCGGTGCGGTGCTGATCACCCATCAGGGGCTCAGCGGGCCTGCGTTGCTGCGGCTCACCGCCTTTGCCGCGCGTGACCTCAAGCAGGCGGGTTACCGGGGCGAGCTGGTGGTCAACTGGGCCGCTGGGCTCCCCCCTGAGCAGCTCGATCAGCAGCTCGATCAGTTGCGTCAGCAGCAGGCCAGACGTCAACTGGGCAGTTGGCGTCCCTGGAGCAGCCTCAGCCGCCGCCTCTGGCTGCATCTGTTGCAGGCCAGTGGCATCGATCCCCAGGGGCGTTGGGCTGACCTGCGCCGCGGACAGCAGCAGGCTCTGCTGCAGGCCCTCAGCGCCAGCCGCTATGCCGTGATCGGGCGCGGCCCGTTTGGCGAGGAGTTTGTCACCGCAGGTGGGGTTGAGCTGGGTGAAATCAACCTCGCCACCATGGAAAGTCGTTGCTGCCCGGGCCTGCAGATCGTGGGTGAGCTGCTCGATGTCGACGGCATCACCGGCGGCTTCAATTTCCAGCACTGCTGGACATCGGGGTGGTTGGCGGCTCAGGCCCTGGCTGCAGCGACGACGCTGCCAGGAGCGTCTATTTGATCTGCTCGAAGATGCCGAACATCGGCAGATACATCGCCAAAAGAATTGAGCCAACAATGCCGCCCACGATCACAATCATGGCTGGCTCCAGCATCGACGTGATCGCTTTGACGGTTGCTGAGACCTCGTCTTCGTAGAAATCTGCGACCTTTGAAAGCATGGCGTCGAGTTCGCCGGTTTCCTCACCGATCGCCAGCATGCCGATCGCCATGTCTGGAAACACGTTCTTGCTGGCCAGCGCGATGCTCAGCGGGATGCCCTGGGTGATGTCTTCGCGGCTGGCGTTGATGGCATCGCAGATGATCGCATTGCCGGTGATCTCCCGCACGATCTCGAGCGCCATCAAAATCGGCACTCCGGCGCGGGTCAACGAGCTGAAGGTGCGGCAAAACTGTGCGGTTGCGGTTTTCTGGATCAGGTCGCCAAACAGAGGGATCTTCAGGATCAGGGCGTCCACTTTGCGCCGCCCGATCGGCGTGGCGTAGAAGCGGCCGAACAGAACAACAGCAGCGACGATCACACCAACAATCAGAAATGCTGCCGGTGAACGCAGAAATTTGCTCAGATCAATCATCAGCTGCGTGAACAACGGCAGCTCAGCGCCAAGGTCATCAAAGATGTCGGCAAAGGTGGGAATCACGAAAATCGTCATTCCCAAAAAAACCAAAATCGCAATGAACAGAACAGCAACCGGGTAGCCGAGGGCCCCTTTGATCTGGTTCTGCAGCTTGGCGTTGTCCTCGAGCAGTTTGGCCAGCCGCCGCAGCGATTCATCGAGCACGCCGCCCGCCTCACCCGCTTCGACCATGGCGATGCTGAGCTTGTCAAACACCTTGGGCCATCGCCGCATCGCAGGACCGAGGGCAACGCCCTGGTTCACGTCCAGGGTGATCGCTTCAAGTGCCCGTTTGAACAGCGGGATCGTCTGCTGTTGGGCGACCAGCTCAATCGCACGCACGATCGGTACACCCGCATCCACCATGGCCGCGAGCTTGTTGGCGAACACCGCCTTCTCGCGGATGCCGGGTTTTTTCTCGGTGAGGTTGGCGAGCGCCTGGCTCAGCCCTGATTGTTTGGCGGTCTGCTCCTTGGCGCGTTGGCTGCCGACCGATGCCTCGGCCTTGCGATCGATGCTGTCGGCCTGAATGCCCCTGCGCCTGAGATCACGCCGCGCCGACACCGCGTCGACGGCTTCAAGCGTCATCGTTTCAGTCTTGCCGCGACTGTTCTTGAAGGTGGCGACAAAAGCTGGCACGACCGTTACTGCAGCTGGTTCACCAGGCGCTTGAGCTCTTCCGGCTTGCTGGTCTTGTTGACGGCCTCTTCCAAGGTGATGTCCTTGTTCAGCACCAGATCGGTCAGGGCCTTTTCCAGGGTCTGCATGGCGTTCTGTCCGCCGGTCTGGATCTGGGAGTACAGCTGAGCGGTCTTGCCCTCGCGAATCAGGTTGGCGATGGCCGGAGTGTTGATCATGATCTCCTGAGCCATCACCCGTCCGAACTGTCCGGGCTGTGGGTTGTGCCGTTTGCAGAGGGTCTGCGCGAACACCGCCACCAGGCTGTTGCTGAGCTGCACCCGGATCTGGGTCTGCTGTGCTGCGGGGAAGACATCCACCATGCGGTCGACGGTCTGCGCGGCGGAGCTGGTGTGCAGGGTGCCGAACACCAGGTGCCCTGTTTCGGCGGCGCTGATCGCCAGTTGAATCGTCTCCAGGTCACGCATTTCGCCGACGAGAATCACGTCGGGGTCTTCGCGCAGGGCCGCGCGCAACGCGTTGGCAAAGCTGCGCGTGTCTTCATTCACCTCGCGTTGGTGAAACACGCTGCGGCTGCTGGTGTACACAAACTCGATCGGATCTTCAATCGTGAGGATGTGCTCAGCGCGGGTTTGGTTGATGTGCTCAAGAATCGCCGCAAGGGTTGTGGTTTTACCGGAACCAGTTGGCCCTGTCACAAGCACCAGCCCCTTGGGCATGCGGCTCATCTCTTCGACGACAGGCGGAAGCCCCAGGCTGTCGAGCGAGGGGATCTTGCTGCCCAGGGCCCGCAGACAGGCGGCGTAGCTGCCTTTTTGGCGGTAGACATTGACGCGAAAACGTCCCACTCCGCGCAGGCCGTAGGAGCAGTCGAGCTCCCAGTTCTGCTCAAGCTGTTTGCGTTGGCTGTTGTTGAGCAGGGTGAAAATCAACCGGTTGCAGCTTTCCTCATCCAGCACCTCGTCGTGCATGGGCCGCAGCTGCCCGTTGAAGCGGCCGTAGGGAGGCAATTCAGCGCTCAGATGCAGATCGCTTCCGCCGTTGCTGACGAGCTGCTCCATCAGCTCTTCCATCGCAAGTGCCATGGCCGCCGCCTATCGACTGGTGAGACAGTAAGGGCATTCCAGCCACTCGTCTCGCATTCCGCCACCGCATCCTTTGCACGTGAGGCTGTTGAGTGCTCTGACCCGTTGTTCCGATTCCAGGCCTGAATCGGTCAGCAGCATGCGCTCCACTTCGTCGAGGGTGGTGTGGCCTTCGCGGACCAGGTCCAGTCCATAGCCGAGCAGCGATTTCATGCCGTTCTCCAGTGCAAGGCGACGCAACTGGTCGGTGCTGGCGCGCTTGGCCGTGGCGGCGGCGAGGGCTTCGTTCATGCGCAGCACCTCGTAGACGCCAACCCGGCCCTTGTAGCCCGACCCCTGGCAGCGGCTGCAGGTTCCAGCGCTGCCAGGCGGGCTCGTCTTGGCACGGAAAAAGGTCACGTTGGTCTCGGCGCTGGCCAGCAGGCCAAAGCGACTGAGCTCCTCGGGGCTGGGGCGATAACTGTCGCGGCACTGGCTGCAGACGCGGCGCAACAGGCGCTGCGACACGATGCCAAGCAGCGAGGCGCTCACCATGAACGGTTCGACGCCCATTTCGTCGAGGCGGGCGATCGCACTCGGGGCGTCATTGCAGTGCAGGCTGGTCAGCACCAGGTGACCGGTGAGTGCGGCTTCGATCGCCGTCTTGGCCGTCTCGAGATCGCGGGTCTCCCCCACCAGCAGCACATCCGGGTCCTGGCGCATGAAGGCCCGTAGCGCTGTGCTGAAGTCGAGTCCCTTGTCCCGGTTCACCTGGGTCTGGGTGATGCCCGGCAGGGTGTACTCGATCGGATCCTCCACCGTTGAAATGTTGATGCCGGGGCTGTTGCGCTCCGCCAGCAGCGAATAGAGGGTGGTGGATTTGCCGGATCCGGTCGGGCCGGTCACCAGAATCATGCCGAAGGGTTTGGCGCCGATCTCACGCACCATGGCCCGCGATCCGGGGCTGGTGATCAAGGTGTCGAGGCCGAGCTGGGTGGCTGAGCTGTCCAGCAGGCGCATCACCACCTTTTCGCCGTGGCGGCTGGGCAGGGTGCTGACGCGAAAGTCACGCTTTTTGCCTTTGTACAGCCTGCGGATCCGGCCGTCCTGCGGCATCCGCCGTTCGGCAATGTCGAGGTCCGCCATGATCTTGAAGCGGGAGGTCACAGCCGGAATCAGGGTTTTCGGCAGGTCCTCAAAGTGTTTTTGCAGCACCCCATCGAGGCGAAAACGCACCTCCAGGCTCTGCTCCTGGGGTTCGACATGGATGTCGCTGGCGCCACTGTCGATCGCTTCGATCAAGATTCGATCCACCAAGCTCACCACCGGCGACGCATTGGCAACCGATGAGGAAGCTTCCAGGTCTTCGATCTCTCTGACTTCCTCGAGCTGGCGTCCATCGCTGGGCAGATCGAGCTGGTCGATGATCGAGCGGGCGGCTTGCACAGCACTGACACTGCTCACGGCTGTGGTGTCGCTCGGCTCCTCCAGCACTGCTGCTGGGGTCGGTTCTGCGGCGGCTGCCTCTGGCGTGTGAGTCTCCAGGGCAGCGCTGATGTCGCCAGCCAGGGCCAGCTTCAGTTCGCCCGCCACGCCACGGCCTGCCAATTCAGCGATCAGGGCCTGGCGCTCGTCGCTGCTCCAGTGGGTCGGAACGGCGATGCTTGCCGAGCCGTTCTGCCGTTGCAGGGGCAGGGCTCCAAGTTCCCTGGCCCGCTCCACAGTCAGCAATCCGGCCGGGCCCAGCAGCTGCGGATCAGCACCATCCAGTTCGGCTGGCTGCAGCACCGGCTCGCGCAACAGCAGTTCCACCTCAAGCCGTTGCTGCTCGGCAGTGGTGGCATCGGGTACCGGCCGACGGGTCGTCAGGGTCATGATCACAAGAGGTGCGGGCTTCCGCCGCTTGTGGGAGGCGGCCCCTGCGCTCCAACATGTCTAAATCCGATTGTTGTGGGCGTCAGCATGCACGGTGAGAGTTTTGACGGTGGCGTTGACCCCCAGAGCGCTCAACAGGCCGTTGACCCGAGCGAGGACATGGCCTCCTCGCCGATGAGCGACCTTGATGGCCAAGCCCCTGCGGCGTCGCAGGAGCCCCAGGACAGCGCCGAGGATCAGCCTGGTGACCCGGCCGCCAGGGTCGCTCAGCTTGAGCAGGAGTTGGCGGGCCTCAAAGAGCAGCACGACAACCTCAACAGCCAGTACATGCGCCTGGCTGCCGATTTCGACAATTACCGCAAGCGCCAGAGCCGCGATCTGGAGGATCAGCGCTTGCAGATCACCTGCACCACGCTCTCAGAGATCTTGCCCGTGGTCGACAACTTCGACCGCGCCCGCCAGCAGCTCAACCCTCAGCATGAAGAGGCCCAGTCGCTGCATCGCAGTTACCAGGGGCTCTACAAGCAGCTGGTCGATGTGTTCAAGCAGCTGGGCGTTGCGCCGATGCGTGTCGAGGGAGAACCCTTCGATCCGATCCTGCATGAGGCGGTGCTGCGCGAGCCCAGTGATCAACACCCTGAAGATGTGGTGATCGAAGAGCTTCAGCGCGGCTACCAGCTCAATGGCCGCGTGCTGCGCCATGCCCTGGTCAAGGTGTCCATGGGTCCGGGGCCTGCATCCGGCAGCGCGGTTGAAGCGGCTGAACCCCCTGCCCAGGAGCAGGCCGACTGATGGCCGATTACTACGAGCTGCTGGGTGTCGGCCGCGATGCCGATGCCGACACTCTCAAGCGAGCGTACAGGCGCCTGGCGCGCCAGTACCACCCAGACGTCAACAAGGACCCTGGCGCCGAGGACCGCTTCAAGGAGATCGGCCGTGCCTATGAGGTCCTGAGCGATCCCCAGACGCGGGCCCGGTACGACCAGTTCGGCGAAGCCGGTCTCGGCGGTGGTGGTGGCATGCCCGACATGGGCGACATGGGCGGCTTTGCCGACCTGTTTGAAACGTTTTTCAGTGGCTTTGGTGGGGGTATGGGTGGCGGCGCCGCCCAGCAGCGTCGCCGCGGGCCGCGGCAGGGTGACGATCTGCGCCTCGATCTGGGCATCACCTTTGCCGAGGCGATCTTTGGGGTCGAAAAGGAGGTGCAGTTGCGTCACCTCGAAACCTGCGGCAGCTGCAGTGGTTCAGGGGCCAAGGCCGGCAGCGGTCCGGTGAGCTGCGGGACCTGCGGCGGGGTGGGCCAGGTGCGCCGCGCGACACGCACCCCCTTCGGCAGCTTCACCCAGGTGGCACCCTGTCCGAGCTGCGACGGCGCCGGCCAGGTGATTGCCGATCCCTGCAGCGCCTGCGGCGGCCAGGGATTGCAGCAGGTGCGCAAGAAGCTGCGCATCAACATTCCCGCCGGGGTCGACACCGGCACCCGGTTGCGCGTGGCCAACGAGGGCAATGCCGGTCCGCGTGGCGGCCCGTCAGGGGATCTCTATGTGTTTCTGAATGTTCAGAACCATCCCCACCTGCGCAGGGATGGACTGCAGATCCACTCCGAGATCAGCCTCAGTTATCTGCAGGCAATCCTCGGCGACACCATCGAGGTCGAGACCGTCGATGGCACAGAACCCCTCGACATACCCCCTGGCACCCAGCCTGGTGCCGTGCTCAGCCTCAACGGCAAGGGAGTGCCCAAATTGGGCAATCCTGTGGCCCGGGGCAACCATCAATTCACGGTCAAGGTGCAGCTGCCGACCAAACTCAACGCCGAAGAGCGCGCACTGCTTGAAGAGCTCGCCGGGCATCACAGCCGCAAAGGACACAAGCATCCGCACAAGAGCGGTCTGTTCGGCGGTCTGTTCTCTCAGCACGACTAGGCCGTGAGCGAGGCTGCCCCGGCTGTTGATCTGGACCTGCGCGGAACCCCCTGCCCGCTCAACTTCATCCGCACCAAGCTGGCCCTGGAGCGCCTGGTGCCTGGGGCCCAGCTCAAGGTTGCCCTCGATTGCGGCGAGCCTGAGCAGATGGTCAGCGAGGGTGTCGCCCATGCCGGACACGCCGTGGCCTCTGTGCCCCATCCGCATGACCCCAAGGCGGTCGTGCTGGTGATTGATCCCTGTGGCTGAGCCGGCCAGCCGCCGCGGACGCGTGGTGGCGCTGCTGGCCAATTTCTGCTGGGTTGAGCTCGATCAACCGGGCCCTGATGGCATTCAGCGTCTGCTGTGCACGCGCCGCACGCGCCTGAGCAAAAGCGGTCAGAGCATCTGCGCGGGCGACTGGGTCACGGTCGACGGCATCGACTGGCCTGCGGCGCGGGGGGCGGTGGCGGCGGTGGAACCGCGTGGGCTGCAGTTGACGCGCCCGCCTGTGGCCAACATCACGCGGGTGGTGGTGGTGGTGGCCCTGGCCGAACCTGCACCGGATCCCCTGCAGCTCACCCGTTTTCTGATCACCGCCGAAGCCACCGGGGCTGCGGTCGAGTTGGTGTTCAGCAAGGCTGATCTGCTGGCGGACGAGCAGGTGCGCGTTTGGCTCGATCGGGCTGCGGCGTGGGGGTATCAGCCGCTGGCGATCTCCCAGCGCGATCCTGATGCCCTCGAGCGGCTGCGCCAGCGCCTCATGGCACCTGGGGTGTCGGTGTTGTGCGGTCCTTCAGGCGTGGGCAAGAGCAGCCTGATCAACGCCTTGATCCCCGCCCTGGAGCTGCGCGTCGCGGCGGTCTCCGGCAGGCTCCAGCGGGGCCGCCACACCACCCGCCACGTCGAGCTGTTTGCGCTGGCCCCCGGGGCGTTGCTGGCTGACACCCCAGGGTTCAACCGCCCGTCATTGCCGCGCGAGCCGCGCGAGCTGATGGCCTGTTTTCCCGAGTTGCGTCCACCGTTGTGGCAGGGCCGTTGCCAGTTCAGCGACTGCCTGCATCAGGACGAGCCAGGGTGCGGACTCGCCATGCCCTGGGACAGGCAGGCCCTCTATGGCGAGTGCCTCACTGAACTGCTCGCTGACGCTGACGTGGGGGGTGCGCCATCGCGCCCTGCTGCCGGCGGCAGCGTGCGCCAGCGGGGCAGCCGCTTGGAGCCCAGGCTGGCTGAGCGTTACCGCCGCCCGTCGCGGCGAGGTCAGCGTCAGGTTGATGCGGCAGAGCTCAGCCCCCCAGACCCGGAAGGTTGAGGTTGAGCCCGCCGGTCAACTCTTCCATGCGCTGTTTCATCGTGCTGGTCGAGAGTTCATAGGCCGCTTTGAGTGCTTCGAGCACAGCTGCTTCGGCCGCTTCGTTGCCGGCGCTGAGCAGTTCAGGGCTGAGGCGCACCTTGAGGGGCTGCTGGTTGCCCGACAGCCAGACGCTGGCCAGACCGTTGTCGCTGCTGCCCTCGAGCTCCATGGCATCGAGCTCCTCCTGCAGCTTCTGGGCGTCCTGCTGAATCTGCTGGGCTTTTTTGAACGCCTCGGTGAGCTGGCCGAAGTTGGGAAGTCCGAAACCGGCCATGCCGAAACCAATCGCTCGGCGCAGGCTAGAACCCCAGCCGCTTCACCTCCGTGTGCAGGGCGATGCCATGGGCGCGTTGCACCTGGTCCTGCACCAGCGCGATCAACGCTGTGATGTCACGGGCCTGAGCATGTCCGAGATTGACAATGAAATTGGCATGCAGCGGTGAGACCTCGGCATCGCCGATGCGATGACCCTTGAGTCCCAGCGCTTCAATCAGCTGGCCTGCCTTGTGCGGCTCTGGGTTGCGAAACACACTGCCGCAGCTTGGTTGTTGATAGGGCTGCGTGCTGGTGCGGCTGTGCAGGTTGGCGCTGGTTCTGGCGCTCACAACGGCAGGGTCCTGTCCGCTGTTGAGCCTGAAGCGGGCGCTCAGCACGATCCAGGGTTCCAGTTGCAGCTTGCTGTGTCGGTAGGCCAGATCCAGTTCAGCGGCTTTGAGTTCGCGGGTGTGCCCAGGGGCTTCTGGGTCCAGCAGCACCACCGATTCCAGGCAATCGGCGATGCAGCCTCCCTGGGCGCCGGCATTCATCACCACGGCCCCGCCAACGGTGCCTGGAATGCCCACAGCCCACTCCAGGCCGCTCAGGCCGGCCCGGGCCGCTTTGCGGGCCAGCGTGGGGATGGGTTCGCCGGCCAGAGCATCAATCAGGCCATCCTGTGGCTCCAGGCGGCTTCCTTGCAGACGCCTGAGGCACAGCGTCAGCCCATCGAGCCCCTGGTCGGCCACCAGCAGGTTGGAGCCCGCCCCGATGCTGCGCAGCCCAAGCCGCTCTGAGCGGGCCCACTGCACCAGGGCGCTGATCTCGTCCAGGCTGCCTGGTTCAGCCAGCCATGCGGCCGGGCCTCCCACCTTCCAGGTGGTGTAGGCGCTCAGCGGCACCTGTTGCTGTACAAACCCCGCTGCAGCAGCGGCAGCAGCGGCGTGGGCGGCCATCCCTAGGCCGCCAGCAAAGGCAGGGAGCTCCCCTGCTCTTGCAGTTGGCTGAGGCGCTCCCAGAGGCCATTGATGTCGCCGGCACCCATCGCCAGCACCAGGTCTCCAGCACTGCTTGTGCGTGCCACTAGGGCGGTGAGCTCCTGGTGGTCGGCGGCGACCGCAATGGGTAGGCCCGGCGCCAGCCGTTGGATGGCATCGGCAAGGGCTGCGCTGCTGATGCCTGCGATCGGTGCTTCACCAGCGCTGTAGAGCGGTGCCAGCACGACCGCATCGGCCGAGCTCAGCGCTTGGGCAAAGCCATCCAGAAATTCGGCCGTGCGGCTGTAGCGATGAGGCTGGAACACAGCCAGCACGCGCTGCGGCTGTTCGGGTAGGGGGCTTGTGCCGCTGCTGACCATCAGCCTGGCCATGGCCAGGGTGGCGGCCACCTCGCTGGGGTGGTGGGCATAGTCGTCGACCACCATCCGCTGCTGCCAGGTGCCGCGGTAGTCGAAGCGCCGGCCCGGCGCCTTGAGCGCGGCGACGGCCTGCTGCAACTCGGCAAACGACACGCCTTCGAGGCGGCAGGCGGCCACCGCTGCAGTCACGTTGCTGAGGTTGTGGGCGCCCGCCAGCGGCACCTCAAGCGTGCCAACACAGCTGCCGTCTTCATAGAAATCGGCGCTGGTTCCATCGCCGCGGCTCGATCGTGCGATCGCCGCAAACGAAGCGCCCTGCGGGTCTTCGATGGACCACCAGTGCTGCGCGGCAAAGTGCTCGACCAAGACCTTGCAGTCCCGGTTCGCCAGCAGCCGGCTGCAGCCCTTGCTGAACCGCTGCATCGTTGCCACCAGGGCGTTCAGGTCCGGGTAGTGATCGGTGTGATCGAGCTCCAGGTTGGTCAGCACGCCCAGCTGCGCCTTGAATTTCACCAAGGAGCCGTCCGATTCATCGGCCTCGGCCACCAGCAGCCGGCCCTGTCCGTGGCGTCCGTTGCTGGCAAAGGCGGGCACGACTCCCCCAATGATGGCGGTGGGGTCGTTGTGGGTTGCGGCCAGCAGCGTGGCGATCAGGGTGCTGGTTGTGGTTTTGCCATGGCTGCCGGCCACAGCAATGGAAGGCTGGGCGTTGATCAGGGCTGCCAGCACATCGGAGCGATGGCAGATCTTCAGCCCAGCGGTGCGGGCAGCCTGAAGTTCTGGATTGGACTCGGGAACCGCTGAGCTGATCACCACCACAGGGCTGGTGGAGGTGCCGCTGCGAATCGCATCGATCGTGGCGGCTGATTGCTGGGCGAACACCCGCACCCCTTGCTGGCGCAGCTGGGTCAACACCGGTTGTTGCTTGGGGTCGGAGCCGCTGATGTCAAAGCCCCGCTGAGCCAGGATCCCGGCCAGGGCAGACATGCCGATGCCGCCGACCCCGATGAAGTGGAGAGGTTGGCGACGATCGAGGGCGAGGGCCAAGGGCAGTCTCCAGCGGTGGGGGAAGGAACGCGTGGCGTGCCAAACCTGCACCCGAAATTAAGGCCAGAACGGTGCCGTGTCCTTTACGAGTTGCGTCGCCTTTGGCCAGCAGGCTCCGAGCCAGGCCTGATCTGGAGAGAACTCTTCAATTGATGTCTGTATGATCCGTCGCCAAAACCACCCTTGCTAGCGGGTTTCGCCGCTTGATGCCATGACCCTGCGCGTAGCGATCAATGGATTCGGCCGGATCGGGCGCAATTTCATGCGCTGCTGGCTCAGCCGCGGGGCCAACACTGGCATCGAAGTGGTGGGCATCAACGGCTCCGGTGACACCAACACCAACGCCCACCTGCTCAAGTACGACTCGATGCTGGGCCCCCTGCGTGGTGCCGAGATCAGCACCACCAGCGACACGATCGTCATCAACGGCAAGACGATCAAGACCTTCTACGACCGCAATCCCGCCAACCTGCCCTGGAAGGAATGGGGCGTCGATCTGGTGATCGAATCGACCGGCGTGTTCAACGACGACGTCGGTGCCAGCAAGCACTTCGAGTCGGGCGCCAAAAAGGTCATCCTCACGGCCCCCGGCAAGGGCGCCAAGGTCGGCACCTTTGTGGTTGGGGTCAACGCTGATCAGTACCGCCACGAGGAGTGGGACATTCTCAGCAACGCCAGCTGCACCACCAACTGCATGGCGCCGGTGGTCAAGGTGCTTGACCAGGCCTTCGGCATCGTCAAGGGCACGATGACCACCACCCACAGCTACACCGGTGACCAGCGCATCCTCGATGCGGCCCACCGCGACCTGCGCCGGGCCCGTGCCGCTGCCGTGAACATCGTGCCCACCAGCACCGGTGCCGCCAAGGCGGTGGCCCTGGTCTACCCCCCGATGAAGGGCAAGCTCAGCGGCATCGCCCTGCGGGTGCCCACCCCCAACGTGTCGGTGGTGGACATGGTGCTCGAGATGGGCCGCGACACCACCAAGGAGGAGGTGAACGCGGTGCTCAAGGCTGCGTCTGAAAACGGCATGAAGGGCATCATCAAATACTGCGATCTGCCCCTGGTGTCCAGCGATCACGCCGGCACCGATGAGAGCACCATCGTCGACTCCGACCTGACCCTGGTGATGGGCGGCAACATGGTGAAGGTGATCTGCTGGTACGACAACGAGTGGGGCTACAGCCAGCGCGTCGTTGAC
>VGQS01000016.1 GCA_016882285.1 Cyanobacteria bacterium K_DeepCast_35m_m2_155
TGGGCAGGGTGGCCGAGTGCCCCTGTGCATCAACGTCCTTGAGCACGTTGAAACGGGCCGGATCTTCGCCGCCCTCGCCGCTGTTGCTCTTGCCGCCGATGCGGTTCATGGCGACCGCCAGCACCTCGTGGGCCTCGCGCGAGAGGGCCCCCAGGCTCATGCCGCCGGTGCAGAAGCGGCTGCAGATGCTCTCGACACTCTCGACCTGATCAAGCGGCAGCGGCGCCGGCGCGGGCTTGAGCTCGAGCAGATCGCGCAGCGCTGTGACCGGCCTGTGCTCGAGCAGGGTGCGGTAAGTGTTGAAGTGGTCATAGCCAGGCCCCGCCTTGACGGCGGCATGCAGCGCCTTGGCCATTTCAGGGCTATTGAGGTGGTATTCACCGCCGCTGCGGTACTGCACAAAGCCCAGAAACTCAAGCTTGCTGCGGTTGAGCTCGGGGTAAGCCTTGGCGTGGATCGCCAGGGTTTCGCTGGCCAGTTCGGTCAGGCTCAAGCCGGCAACCCGGCTGGTGGTGCCTTTGAAGGCCAGTGCGATCAGATCGGCGCCGATGCCGATCGCTTCAAAGATCTGGGCACCGTGATAGCTGGCCAGCAGCGAGATGCCGATCTTGGAGAGAATCTTGCGCAGGCCGTCTTCGAGGGCCTTGCGCACATTGGCCTGGGTCTGATCGAGGCTGAGCGCCGGCAGCTTGCCGGTCTCGATCAGCTTCTGGGTGCGGGGGTGGGCCAGCCAGTGGCGGGTGGTCTCCCAGGCCAGCCAGGGGCACACCGCGCTGGCGCCGTAGCCAATCAGGCAGGCCAGGTGGTGGGTGCTCCAGCACTGGGCGGTCTCGACCACGATCGAGGCCTGCAACCTCAGACCGGCGGCCAGCAGGTGATGGTGCACAGCACCCACCGCCAGCAACGGCGGCAGAGCCGCGGTCGTGGCATTGATGCCGCCAGGCTGACCGTCAAGAGCGACGCGATCGGAGAGCACCAACAGGGCGCTGCCGCCGCGCACCGCGGCTTCGGCTTCGCGGCAGAGGCGACGCACGGCATCGTCGAGGCAGCTGGGGCCATCGGCCAGCGGCATCAAGGCTGAGAGCGTCGCCACAGCCAGGCCATGGCTGCCAAGGTTGGCGAGTTCAGCCTCATTGAGCACGGGGCTGGCCAGATGCAGCACGGGGCCTGAACCCGGCTCGGGCTTGAGGGCTGAACCGCGCACCCCCAGGTGCATCTCCAGGCTCATCACCAGCTTTTCGCGAAGCGGGTCAATCGGCGGGTTGGTGACCTGGGCGAAGCGCTGCTTGAAATAGTCGTAGAGCAGGTGAGGCTTATCGGAGAGCACCGCCAAGGGGATGTCATCGCCCATGCAGTACGTGGGCTCCTTGCCGGCACCGGCCATGTCTTCGATCACCAGCTCGAGGTCCTCGGCGCTGAAGCCCGAGGCCGTCTGCAGCTGCAGCAACGCGAAGTCACCGAGCAGGCGCTGCTGCTGCCAGGGCTGGGGGCTCTGGCTGCGGCGCAACTGCTGCAGCCAGGCGCTGTAGGGGTTGCGCGCGGCCGCCTCGGCCTTGACCTCCCAGTTGCGCAGCAGGGTGCCCGTATCAAGGTTGACCGCCAGCATCTGCCCCGGTCCCAGGCGGCCTTTTTCGACGATGCGGCCCTCGTCGAGCTCGACCACACCGGTCTCTGAGCCCATCACCACATAGCCGTCGCTGGTGATGCAGTAGCGCGCAGGGCGCAGCCCGTTGCGATCGAGCGTGGCGCCGACGTAGTGACCATCGGCAAACACCAGCAGAGCAGGACCATCCCACGGTTCCTGCAGGCAGGCGTTGTACTCGTACATGGCCCGGATCTCGGGGCGACCATCGAGCTCGGGCTGATCCCTGAACGCCTCCGGCACCAGGGTCAGCAGGCTGTCGGTGATCGGGCGGCCGCTGCGCACCAACAGCTCGAGCGTGGCATCGAGGTTGGCTGAATCACTGAAGGCCGAATTGACGAGTGGCCGCAGGTCGCTGGCGGCCTCACCCCAGACCTCTTCGAGATTGGCCTCGGCGGCACTGGCCCAGTTGATGTTGCCCAGCAGGGTGTTGATCTCACCGTTGTGACCGAGCAACCGCATCGGCTGAGCCAGGGGCCAGCGGGGCAGGGTGTTGGTGCTGAAGCGGCGGTGGTACACCGCAAAGCTGACGGCGAAGCGTTCGTCGCGCAGGTCTGCATAGAAGCGATGCAGCACTTCCGAACGCACCATGCCCTTGTACACAAGGGTGCGGCAGCTGATCGAGGCGAAATACAACGCACCCTTCGCCTCGCCCCAGGCCTCGCGGCTGCGGTCGACAGCACGGCGGCGCAGGCGGAACAACAACGCTTCGAGAGCGTCAGCCGCCGTGCCTGGAGCCGCCTGCAGCAGCCAGTGCTCGATGACCGGTGCGGTTTCACGGGCCATCGGCCCGAGCACCGAGGCATCAACCGGCACCTCGCGCCAGCCCAGGCTGGTCAGGCCAAGCGAGGCGGCCTCGCGCTCACAGAAGCTGCGGGCCTGGTCGCGGCGCCCTGCATCCACCGGGAGAAAGACCGTGGCCAAGCCCCGCAGCGTGCCGGCCGAGGTCGTTGCCGCCGGCCACACGGCTTCGAGATAGCCCCAGGGGATGGCACACAACACACCGGCGCCATCGCCGGAATCGCCATCGCCGCCGCAGCCACCGCGGTGCTCCATGCAGCCCAGGCCGCGCAGCGCCTGCTGCAGCACCCAGTGGCTGGCTTGGCCACCCAGATGGGCCAGAAATCCCACGCCACAGGCGTCCTTTTCACCAGCGACGGCCGCCGGTGCCGCGGTGTCGCGATGGGGCCAGGCAGGGGGAACAAAAGCAGGCATGAGCGACGTGTGGTCAGCAGCGAAGCAGCTCTGCCTCCCCAGCCGGAACCCCACTGGGAGATTCGATGGCGATGGCAGATCAACGATCCTAAGGATCCGCAGATCGCCGCTAAGTTGCTTCTCGAAAGGCTCAAGGCCACTGGGATCCCCTGGCCAGGCCATTGGATGCCTGTGGTCATGCTTCCTGTCTTCGGAACAGCACAACCACCGCCACCACCACTGCCACCGCCGCCACCACCCATTGCCGCTCCGGCAGCGACACCTCGGCCCCGCCAACCGCAAGTGCCCGCAGCGCTGCTGAGCGGCAGCGCGCTGCGCATCAATGGCCTGCCCCAGCGGGCACGCTGGCAGCTGCAGGGCCAGGCCAGGGCGCCCCAAGCCCTGTGGTTACCGCTGGAAGTGCTGCAGAACCAGCTGGGGGTCGACAGCCGCGCCAACAGTGACGGCGCTCTCAAACTCGAGTGGTTTGGTGACGAGCTGGTGGTTCCAGCCAGCGCCCAGCGCAGCCTTGACGATGAGGTGAGCATCGATGCCCGTGCCTTGCTTGTGAGCAAGGGCGTGCAGATCGATGTGCGCAACGGCGAGCTGAACCTGACGCTGAGCGCCCCCCAACTCGTCGGTGTGCGCAGCTCCAGCTCGGCCACCCAGCGCCGGATCGTGCTCGATCTCGCTGGGCCTGCCTTGATCCGCCGCGAGGGCAACAGCATCTGGCTGGGCATCGACAGCGCCCTGGCGCAACAAAGCGATCTGCGCGCCTTGGGGCTGAGCACCCGCACGAGCGATGGCGGTCTACGACTGAATGCAGCGCCAGCTGGGCTGCAGACGTTGTTCAGCCTGGGAGAACCGGCGCGAATCGTGATCGATCTGCCGCCTGCCGTTGGCTCCGACGGGCGCGCAGAAAACGGCGCGCCAAGCCAGCCCCAACAACCGCGTGACCCGCGTCTGCTGGCCCTGCTTGGCAAGGATCTGCAATGGGACCAGCAGGTGCGCGGCTCGGTGCGCCTCAATGCAGTTCGCCTGGACCCCCGCAACCCCACCCTGCAACTGAGGCCGCTCACACGCAGCACCGGCATGGAGGGTCTGAGTTCCTTGCAACAGCTCGCCGCCCAAGACGACGCCCTGGTGGCCATCAACGGGGGCTATTTCAACCGCGTCAGGCGCCTGCCCTTGGGAGCGCTCAAAGCCGATGGACGCTGGTACTCAGGGCCCATCCTCGGCAGGGGGGTGGTGGCCTGGGCTCCAGGCAGCATGCCGCGCTTCGGCCGCCTCAACCTCAGCGAGTGGCTCAGTGACAGCGCGGGCAACCGCTGGCCACTGGTCGTGCTCAACAGCGGTTACGTCCAGCGCGGTCTGAGCCGCTACACCGCCGACTGGGGGCCCAGCTATCGCGCCCTCAGCGGCAGCGAAAGCGCCGTGGCGCTGCGCAACAACACGGTGATCGCGCGCTACAGCCATGGGCAGCTCGAGCTTGGCGTGCCCCTGCGGGACGGCGAGACGTTGATCGTGGCCCGCGGCGGCAGCGAACTCCCCTGGGGCGAGGGCGAGCAGTTGAGTCTCAGCAGCAAGGCCAGCAGCGATCTGGCCCAGCTGCCCAATGTGATCGGTGGAGGCCCGCTGCTGCTGCAGGGCGGCCGCATTGTGCTCAACGGCAGTCAAGAAAACTTCAGCAGCGGCTTCCTGCGGCAGGGAGCCCCGCGCACGGTGATCGGCAGCGACGGCCGCCAGCTGTGGCTGATCACCCTCGAGGGCACCACCGATGCAGGCCCCAGCCTCAGCGAAACCGCCCAACTGCTGCTGCAGATCGGGCTGCAAGACGCGCTGAACCTTGATGGCGGCAGCTCGACAGGCCTGGTGATGGGCGGCGTGATGACGGTCAAAGGTCGCGGCGTGGCCGGGGCGGTGCATCACGGCCTGGGCGTGGTGCCTGCAGCGAGCCGAAGCCGCCGATCAGCTGGCAGAGTGCCGCGTGTTCTGGCAGCAACGCCCGGCCTCCAGCCATGACCAAAGGCCAAAGCCTGCAACTGAGTGCCGCGGCAGCAGCCGAACTGGGCCGGCAAGCGGCTGTGGCCGGCACCCCGGGAATGATGCACCTCGATTTGATCGAAGGCGGCTGTGAACGCTGGACGATCCGGCTCAGGCCTGGGCAGCTGGCCGGCGTTCCCGTTGGCCGCGGTGACGGGGTGACGGTCTACGCCCCTGAGCAACAGCAGGAGCAGCTTTGCGGTCTCAAACTTGATTACCGCAGCGATCTGAGCGGCGGCGGTTTCCTGGTCAGTCCACCTGAAGGATGGGTGACCTGTGCCTGCGGAGCTGCCTTCGGGCCGCGCAAGCCTGGGGGGACCACGACCCAGTAAGGTGGCGGATTGTCGCAATCGGTCGGATGACCGACGCGCGTCCTCCGACCCCGTAAGCCGACCCGTCTCCGGTCTTCGATGCCCACCATCCAGCAGCTGATCCGCACCGAGCGGCAGAGCCTGACCCGCAAAACCAAGTCACCCGCTCTGCGCGCTTGCCCCGAGCGCCGCGGGGTCTGCACCCGCGTGTACACCTCGACCCCCAAGAAGCCGAACTCGGCTCTGCGCAAGGTGGCCCGCGTACGCCTGACGTCAGGCTTCGAAGTGACGGCCTACATCCCTGGCATTGGTCACAACCTGCAGGAGCACTCTGTGGTGCTGATTCGCGGCGGCCGTGTCAAGGACCTGCCCGGTGTGCGCTACCACATCATTCGCGGCACCCTCGACACCGCCGGGGTGAAGGACCGCCGTCAGGCCCGCTCCAAGTACGGCGCCAAGACCCCGAAGGAGTGATCTCCTCCCACGGTTAAGCCCAGTCGCTGACCGCAACGATCGACGTTTTCACCCGACCATCTCAGGTTTATGTCACGCCGCAACGCCGCTGAAAAGCGCCCGATTCTTCCCGATCCTCAGTTCAACAGCCGTCTGGCCTCGATGATCGTGGCCAGGTTGATGAAGCACGGCAAGAAATCAACCGCGCAGCGCATTCTTTCGGACGCTTTCAGCCTGATTGGCGAGCGCACCGGTGGCGACCCCCTCGAGCTGTTCGAGACGGCCGTCAAGAATGCGACCCCCCTGGTTGAAGTCCGTGCCCGCCGGGTTGGCGGCGCCACCTACCAGGTGCCCATGGAAGTGCGCCAGGAGCGCGGCACGGCCATGGCCCTGCGCTGGTTGGTCAACTTCTCGCGAGCCCGCAACGGCCGCAGCATGGCCCACAAGCTGGCCGGAGAACTGATGGATGCTGCCAACGAAGCTGGCAGCGCCGTTCGCAAGCGCGAGGAAACTCACAAGATGGCCGAGGCCAACAAGGCCTTTGCCCACTACCGCTACTAATGCGCCGTGGGCCGGAGCCTCGGGCACTCCGGCCAGTTCACGGATATGAGCCCTGCCGAGCGCCGTTTCTTCCATGGAAACGGGACCGCTCTGTAGAGTGACGCCCGTTTTTTGCTTTCCCTCTCGGAGACCCCCTCGTGGCCCGCGCCTTTCCTCTGGAACGCGTCAGAAATATCGGTATCGCCGCTCACATTGACGCGGGTAAAACCACCACCACGGAGCGCATCCTGTTTTATTCAGGTGTGGTCCACAAGATGGGCGAGGTGCACGACGGTGCTGCCGTCACCGACTGGATGGAGCAAGAGCGTGAGCGTGGCATCACGATCACCGCGGCAGCCATCTCCACCAGCTGGAAAGATCACCGCATCAACATCATCGACACCCCTGGGCACGTCGATTTCACCATCGAGGTCGAGCGCTCGATGCGTGTGCTCGACGGCGTGATTGCGGTGTTCTGCGCCGTTGGTGGTGTGCAGCCCCAGTCGGAGACCGTGTGGCGCCAGGCAGATCGCTACAGCGTTCCCCGCATGGTGTTCGTCAACAAGATGGACCGCACCGGCGCCGACTTCCTCAAGGTCTACGGGCAGATCAAGGATCGCCTCAAAGCCAAGGCCGTGCCCATTCAGCTGCCGATCGGCGCTGAAGGCGAACTGAGCGGCATCGTCGATCTGGTCAAGAATCGCGCGTTCATCTACAAGGACGATCTGGGTAAGGACATCGAAGAGACCGATGTCCCCGCCTCGATGGCCGACCAGGTCGAAGAATGGCGCACGGTCCTAATGGAAGCCGTTGCCGAGACTGATGAAGAGCTGATTGAGCAGTTTCTCGACAAAGGAGAACTGAGCGAAGAGCAGCTGCGTAATGGCATCCGCGAAGGTGTCCTCAAGCACGGCCTGGTGCCGATGCTGTGTGGCTCAGCCTTCAAAAACAAAGGCGTTCAACTGCTGCTTGATGCAGTTGTCGACTACCTGCCGGCCCCCGTGGATGTGCCCCCGATCCAGGGTGTTCTGCCCGACGGCACCGAAGCGGTGCGCCCTGCCGATGACAACGAGCCGTTCAGCGCACTGGCGTTCAAGGTCATGGCCGATCCCTTCGGCAAGTTGACCTTTGTTCGCGTCTACTCAGGGGTGCTGCAGAAGGGCAGCTACGTCTCCAACTCGACCAAAGACAAAAAAGAACGCATCTCGCGCCTGATCCTGCTCAAGGCCGACGACCGCGAGGAAGTCGATGAGCTGCGCGCCGGCGATCTTGGTGCTGTTCTCGGCCTCAAGGACACCACCACCGGTGACACCCTTTGCGTTGACAGCGATCCGATCATTCTGGAATCGCTGTTCATCCCCGAACCGGTGATTTCGGTGGCTGTTGAGCCCAAGACCAAAGGCGACATGGAGAAGCTCTCCAAAGCCCTGCAATCACTCGCCGAAGAAGATCCGACCTTCCGCGTTTCGACTGACCCCGAAACAAGTCAGACCGTGATCGCTGGAATGGGCGAACTTCACCTCGAAATTCTTGTCGACCGCATGCTGCGGGAGTTCAAGGTCGAGGCCAACATTGGCGCACCTCAGGTGTCCTATCGCGAAACCATTCGCACCAGCTCCAAAGGCGAGGGCAAGTTCGCCCGCCAGACCGGTGGTAAAGGCCAGTACGGCCATGTGGTGATCGAAATGGAGCCCGGCGAGGCGGGTTCAGGCTTCGAGTTCGTCAACAAAATTGTTGGCGGCGTCGTGCCCAAGGAGTACATCGGTCCCGCCGAAAACGGCATGAAGGAGACCTGTGAATCCGGCGTCATCGCTGGTTTCCCCATGATCGATGTCAAGGTCACCATGGTCGACGGTTCATACCACGACGTCGACTCGTCGGAGATGGCGTTTAAGATCGCTGGCTCCATGGCCTTCAAGGACGCCGTCAAGAAGTGCAATCCCGTACTTCTTGAGCCGATGATGAAGGTGGAGGTCGAGATCCCCGAGGATTTCCTTGGTTCGATCATCGGCGACCTCTCCTCACGCCGGGGCCAGGTCGAAGGACAATCCGTCGACGACGGCACGTCCAAGGTCCAGTCCAAGGTGCCTCTGGCCGAGATGTTCGGCTACGCCACCCAGCTCCGATCCATGACTCAGGGTCGGGGTATCTTCTCGATGGAGTTCAGCCACTACGAGGAAGTTCCTCGCAATGTGGCCGAGGCCATCATTTCCAAGAATCAGGGCAAATCCTGATCTTCCCCAACCCCTTAATAACCCCCCCGATTCTTTACAACCATGGCTCGCGAGAAGTTCGAAAGGAACAAACCCCACGTCAACATCGGCACCATCGGCCACGTTGACCATGGCAAGACCACCCTCACCGCTGCCATCACCAACGTGCTGGCCAAGAAGGGCATGGCCAAGGCCCAGGCTTATGACCAGATCGACGGTGCTCCCGAAGAGCGCGAGCGCGGCATCACCATCAACACCGCCCACGTCGAGTACGAGACCGACAACCGCCACTACGCCCACGTGGACTGCCCCGGTCACGCGGACTACGTGAAGAACATGATCACCGGTGCTGCCCAGATGGACGGCGCCATCCTGGTGGTGGCCGCCACCGACGGCCCCATGGCTCAGACCAAGGAGCACATCCTGCTGGCCAAGCAGGTGGGCGTTCCTGCCCTGGTGGTCGCCCTCAACAAGTGCGACATGGTCGACGACGAAGAGATCCTCGAGCTCGTCGAGCTGGAAGTGCGTGAGCTGCTGAGCAGCTACGACTTCCCCGGCGACGACATCCCCGTGGTGCAGGTCTCTGGCCTCAAGGCCCTCGAAGGTGATGCCACCTGGGAAGGCAAGGTTGAAGAGCTGATGACCGCCGTTGACAGCTCCATCCCCGAGCCCGAGCGCGAAGTCGACAAGCCCTTCCTGATGGCTGTTGAGGACGTCTTCTCGATCACCGGTCGTGGCACCGTGGCCACCGGTCGTATCGAGCGCGGAAAGGTCAAGGTCGGCGAAGAGATCGAAATCGTCGGCATCAAGGACACCCGCAAGTGCACCGTCACCGGCGTGGAAATGTTCCGCAAGCTGCTCGACGAGGGCATGGCTGGCGACAACGTCGGCCTGCTGCTGCGCGGCATCCAGAAGGAAGAGATCGAGCGCGGCATGGTGCTGGTCAAGCCCGGCTCCATCACCCCCCACACCAAGTTCGAAGGTGAGGTGTACGTGCTCAAGAAGGAAGAAGGCGGCCGCCACACCCCCTTCTTCGCTGGCTATCGCCCGCAGTTCTACATCCGCACCACCGACGTGACCGGTCAGATCACCGCCTTCACCTCGGACGATGGCGCCAATGTGGAAATGGTGATGCCTGGTGACCGCATCAAGATGACCGGCGAGCTGATCTGCCCGGTGGCCATCGAGCAGGGCATGCGCTTCGCCATCCGCGAAGGCGGCCGCACCATCGGTGCCGGCGTGGTCTCCAAGATCCTCGATTGATCCTGATCCGGATCATCCGCTGATCTAGGGTTGAGGGGCAGAGCACACAGCTCTGCCCCCGTACCTTGACAACCGATTCCCCGGCGAAGCCATTGCCTTTGCCAACTGGTCTTGTCTCTGTCACCTGGCTGAGCGATTGCAGGGCCTTTTGACCCACCAATCTCCAGCCCTCAACGCTCTCCCTCCATGTCCACCGCCATTCCTCAGCAGAAGATCCGCATCCGCCTTAAGGCGTTTGATCGCCGCATGCTGGATCTGTCTTGCGAAAAAATCATCGAAACCGCTGATCACACAGCGGCCACTGCGATCGGACCGATCCCCCTGCCCACCAAGCGCAAGATCTACTGCGTGCTGCGCTCACCCCACGTGGACAAGGATTCGCGCGAGCACTTCGAGACCCGCACCCACCGCCGCATCATCGACATCTTCAGCCCGAGCTCGAAGACCATCGATGCGCTGATGAAACTCGATCTGCCCAGCGGCGTCGACATCGAAGTCAAGCTCTGATCCGGCAAGTCCAGAAGCGAGGGCCGCCGCCGCAGCGAACGGTAGCGGCCCTGTCGTTCCTAGGATCTGCCCACTCAACGGCATCGCCATGGCTGATCTGGCTGTCAGGGAATTACCGCTCTTCCCACTGCCGGATCTGGTGCTGTTTCCGCAGGAGGTGCTGCCCCTGCACATCTTTGAGCCGCGCTACCGCATGATGCTGCGCACGGCTCTGGCCGAGGACAAGCGGTTTGGTGTGATCCGCTGGGATCCCGAATCACGCTCAATGGCCAGCGTCGGCTGCTGCGCCGAAATCCTGCACTGTCAGACCCAGGACGACGATCGCAGCAATGTGGTCACCATGGGGCAACAGCGTTTTCGCGTGCTCGAGGTGTTGCGCGAAACCCCCTTTCGTCTGGCCATGGTGAGCTGGATCGAAGATGAGAGCACGGCGAGCCCCGATCAGCTCGAAACCCTGGCCGCCGAGGTCAAGCAGGCGCTGCGGGATGTGGTCGAACTGACGGGCAAATTGATCGGCAAACCAGCCTCGCTGCCGCAGGACCTGCCGGATCTGCCACGGGAGCTCTCGTTCTGGATTGGATCCCATCTCGCCGGGCCGGTGGCCGAACAACAGCAGACCCTGCTGGAGATCACCAACACCGAAGAGCGCCTCAGGCAGGAGTTCGAACTGCTCGATCACACCCGCCGCCAGCTGGCAGCTCGAACCGTTCTCAAAGACACCTTCACAACCACCTGAGCCGCATCACCCCATGAGCCGGGCCTTCATCGACAGCAGCAGCGTTGCCCAGGCCTACGACAACTGGACCAATGACGCGCTGCTCGAGCGGCTCTGGGGCGAGCACATCCACCTGGGCTTTTATGGGGATCCGCCGCGCCGGCGCGATTTCAGAGCGGCCAAGCACGATTTCGTGCATGAGCTGGTGCGCTGGAGCGCCCTGGTGCAGCTGCCACCTGGCTCAACAGTGCTCGATGTGGGCTGCGGCATCGGCGGCAGCGCGCGCATTCTGGCCGCCCACTACGGCCTTGACGTCCTGGGGATCAGCATCAGCCCTGCCCAGATCGCCCGGGCACAGGCGTTAACCACGGCTGAACTGGCGCCCCGCTGCCGTTTTGCGGTCATGGATGCGCTCGATCTGCAGCTGGCTGATCAGAGCTTCGACGCGGTCTGGAGCGTCGAAGCCTGCCCCCACATGGCCGACAAACAGCGCTACGCCGATGAACTGCTGCGGGTGCTCAAACCTGGCGGACGCCTCGCCGTCGCTGACTGGAACAGGCGCGACGCATCAGTGACCCCAATGACCAGGCTCGAGCGCTGGGTCATGCGGCAGCTGCTCGACAACTGGGCCCACCCCGAATTTGCCTCCATCGAAAGCCTTCAGGCCAATCTGCAGCTCAGCCCCTATGCAGCAGGCATGGTCATCGAAACTGGCGACTGGAGCCGCGCCACCTTGCCCGCCTGGGTTGATTCGATCCTCGAGGGTGCACGCCGCCCCGCTGCCGTGCTGGGCCTGGGGCCCAGAGGCCTGCTGTTGGGGTTGCGCGAGATCCCGACCATCCTGCTGATGCACTGGGCTTTTGCCACTGGCTTGATGCGCTTTGGGGTGTTTCGCGGCCAGAAACCGGCCTGATCAGGCCTCTTGATGCAAGGGGTAGGCGCCAAACAGCGCCAGGTGCTCGCACAACGGCCTCAGGTCGTCGAGCACCGCCGCCAGGGCCTGGGCATCAGCAGCCGGGGCGCCGAGCTCAAGATCAACAAAAAAGATGTATTCCCCCATCTCCCGTTTCGAGGGCCGTGATTCGATGTGGGTCATGTTGAGCTGGAGGCGCTCGAAGCAGGCCAGCGCCTCGAGCAAGGCGCCCGGCCGATTGGCATGCAGCGAGAACGCCAAGCTGGCCCAATCACCCTGGGCTGCGCGCGGTGCGCGGCGCAGCAGCAGGAAACGGGTGCAGTTGCCTGCCACATCGTTGATCGGATGCGCTAACACCTCAAGGCCATGCTCGCGGGCCGCCTCAAGCGAGGCCACCGCAGCGCGAAAGCGGCTGCCGCGCACCAAACGGGCCGCCTCGGCAGTCGAGCTGGTCGGCAATTGCAGGGCGTTGGGCAGCTGGGCCTCGAGCCACTGAGCACACTGCGCCAGCGCCTGGGGATGGGACAGCACTTCGCTGATGCCCTCGAGGGGTCCGCTACCGAGCAGGGCATGGCGAATCGGCAGCACCAAAGCCCGGCTGACGCTGAGATCGGCATGCTCCCAGAGGGCATCGAGAGCCGCGGTGACTCCACCTTCGACCGAGTTTTCGACAGGCACCACAGCCGCATCGCAATGCCCCCCAGCCAGGGCAGCCACCACAGCACGAATGCTCTGCTGGGGCAGCAAGGCTGTCTCGCTCCAGCCTTCAAGCTCGCTCAGGCGCTGGGCTGCCTGTTCGCCGTAGGTGCCGCTGGGTCCAAGAAAAGCAACGCGCATGGGAGCAAGCGGCCGGTAAATGCGGGGGCCATCGATAGGATCATGCCGCCTCGGCCAGCTGGCCATGCCCTTGGCCTTTTGCGCCAGCCAGCAACTGAATCTGGCGGTCAGGCGCAACGCCCAGCATCTCGAGGCGTACCTGCAGCAAGAAGAGCGTGTCGTCAGCGCGCTGCTCGATCCCAGTCAGCTCGAGCCGATCGGAGCCGGCCACTACCGCTACACGGTCAGCCAGTTGCAGGTGTTTCAGCTGCGCATTCAACCGGTGGTTGATCTGCAGACCAAAATCGAGCAGGGGCGCCTGGAGCTGCGGGCCAGCGATTGCCGCCTGGAAGGGCTGGGGGTGGTCGATGACTTTGCGCTGACCCTGAGCTCGTGGCTGCGGGCCACAACCGCAGGACTCGAAGGTGAAGCGACCCTCTCGGTTGAAGTCTCCCAGCCGCCGCTGCTGCGCCTGATTCCGGCAGCCGTGCTCGAGGCCACGGGCCATTCACTGCTGGCTGGCATCCTGCTGGGCATCAAAGCCCGCGTGGGTGCCCAGCTGATCAACGATTTTGAGCAGTGGCTGCAGCAGGAGAGATCTGCAGCTGGGCCTGCGCTTGGAGTTTCCCAAGAAAACTGAGTCGATGCAGGGGGCTGGGGCCCTGGCATGCGATCGCGCTGCGGTGCTGCGCCGTGCCATAGCCGGCATGGCGCTCAAGGCCATAACCCGGATAGCGCGCGGCCAAACGCGTGATCAGCGCATCACGCGCCTGCTTGGCCAGCACGCTGGCGGCGGCGATCGCCAGGCAATGCAGATCGCCCGCCACCAGGGTGCATTGCCGGCCAGACCACAGGCGCAGCGGCAATGTGCCATCAACAAGCAGCAACTGGGGCTGCCAGCTGCGCCGCTGCAGCGCCCTGAGCATCGCCAGCTCCGTGGCCATGCGGATGCCCAGACGATCGATCTCAGCGGCTGACGCCTGTCCCAGGGCCGCCCGGTCGGCCAACTGCAGGATCTGGGGGACCAGGGCAGCACGCCGCCTGGCCGTCAGCCGCTTGCTGTCGGTCAGGCCTGCTGCGGCCAGCGGCCCGTGGGCAGAGGCCGGCAGTTGGACCGCAGCGGCAAAGACGGGGCCAAACAGGGCCCCGCGGCCCACCTCATCGACCCCGACGCACAGGCCAGGATCGATGCCCTGGTACGGGTCATTCACTCGCCGAAGATCGGCGGCGGCGGCGGCGGGGCTCAGAGTCGGTGTCAGCCCCAGGCTCGCTGACGGGTTCGGCAGAGGCCTGAACCGCCGGCTCAGGGTCACGGCTGGGCACCGACACGGTGATCACAGGGATCTCGGCTTCATTGCCGCTGCTCTCAGGCAGGGGGGTGATTTCGACAGGCCGGCTCTCGGAAGCGGGCAATGCATCGGCCGTGCCGCGTCCGCCGCGGCGACGCCGGCGGCCACCGGCTGCAGCCAGTTGAGCCTTGGCCTCATCGACCACCGCAGCAGGATCTTCACCAGGGCGCACAACACGCACCAACAGGTTGTCGCTTGGGGGCTGGGAGTCGAGCAGCAACGCCGGGCTGAGGCCCAGCCAGCCGTACACCAGCTCCTGGGCTGGCTCCATGGGAACCGCGACCACATCAAGCTCGGGGCGTCGGGGCCCGCCGATTTGCTCAGAGCTGCCGGCTTCAGCGGGGGCGCTCTCGAGCCCACCGGCCTCGACAACAGGACCGTCGCTGACACCGGCATCCACACCACCGCGGCCGCCACCGCGGCCACCGCGTCGGCGGCGGCCACCCGCCTCACCCCCTGCGGGACTGAGCACCTCGGAGCGGGCAGAAGCGGCAGAGCGCACCAAACCTGTGCTGGTGGCCAGCGGCTGCAGGGTGTCCATGCCCGGCAGAACGGCGACATGGCCCAGGCCACCGCAGCTGGGGCAAGCCCGTCCAAACAGTTCGTAGATGTTCTGACCCTGACGCTTACGGGTCAGCTCCACCAGACCGAGTTCGGTGATTGAGGCGATCTGGGGCCGGGCTGCGTCATGGCGCACGGCCTGGGTGAAGTGCTCAAGCAGCTGCAGCTGATCGCGCCTGGAGTCCATGTCGATGAAATCGACAATGACCACACCCCCGATGTTGCGCAGCTTGAGCTGACGGGCGATCTCAACGGCCGCCTCCGAGTTGGTCCACAGCACGGTTTCGCGTGCATTGGCCGAACGGGTGAAGGAGCCTGAGTTGACGTCGATGACCGTCAACGCCTCGGTCGGCTCAATGATGATGTAGCCGCCCGAGGGTAGGTCCACCCTGGGTTTCAGGGCATCGCGTATCGCCGCGTTGACCTTGTAGTGCTCGAGAAGCTCGCTTGATTCGCGGTGGCACTCGACCACCGGGCTGCTTGGATCAGCGCCCAGAAAGCTGGTGACGCGGCCAACAGCCTCGGCGCTGTCGACCACCACGCGGCGCACCTCAGGGTTGAAGTGATCGCGCAGGATGCGATGAATAAAATCCTCGTCGCGGTTCAACAACACCGGCGGGTTGGCCGTTTCGGCTGCGGCTTGGATGCCCTCCCACTGCCGAAAGAGCGCCTCAAGATCGTCGATCAGCAGCTCTTCACTAACGCCTTCGGCTTCGGTGCGGATCAGCAGTCCTGAACCGGGTGGTTTGATCAAGACGCCGAGGGCGCGCAGACGGTTGCGCTCAGTTTCGCCGTTGATGCGGCGCGAGATGTTGACCCCTTGGCCATGGGGCTGCAGCACCAAGAAGCGGCCCGGCAGGGTCAGATTGCCCGTCAGGCGGGGACCTTTGGTGCCCGTGGGCTCCTTCATCACCTGCACCAGAACTTTCTGGCGTGGTTCGAGCAGCTCGGTGATCCCGGCGCCACCTTTTTTGAGCTTCAGGGGGCCCAGGTCGGTGATGTGGATAAAGCCATTTTTTTCGCTTTCGCCAATGTTGACGAATGCAGCGTCAATACCTGGGAGAACATTTTCAACCGTTCCCAGATAGACATCACCGATCTGGTAGCGCCCCTGGGCAACAATCAATTCATCAACGCGCTCATCGGTGAGAACCGCGGCGATCCGCAGTTGCTCAGCAATGACGATCTGCTGTGGCATGGAGGAATCGGTCAGCGCTGGTGCGCTGAACTGGCAAAGGGAAATGCGACGTGAACAGCACTGCTGGGGAGCGCTGGATTGGACGGAAAATTCTTGTAGGCAAGGCGAGAGCGGGCTCGTCTTGGTGCCTTGTTACTGGGCTGATCTGAGCAGCGATGTGAACTCTTGGCCTCTTGGCCAAAATCACTGTCGTGTGGTGCCGGTACAACAGCCACCCGAAAGTCAGATGAAATCAGAACTTCGAGAGTGCTGTTGAGTCCTTGAACTCCAATCTGGCGATGGCATCAGCGATCGGCGGAGCGATCGACTGGCAACCAGGAGAGGTCTTGGCTTAACGGCAAATTAGCACGCGCGAAGCAGCAGCGCCTCACGCCGCACCGCCCCAAGCGTCAACGGCACATCGAGCTGCTGGGCCAGCCAGTGCTGAATCTGCTGGGGTCTGATGCTGCGGCCCATGGGGTCGATCGCCACCAGCGCGCGCAAGGCAACCGGTTGCGTGGCATCAGCTGCAGGCACCACGGCCAGCTCCAGCAGATCGGGGCGACAGTCGCGCTGACGCGGCCTGCCTTTCTTGTCGGTGTCGTGCCAGATCAGACTGCTGGTGGCAAGCAAGGCATCAACAGCCTGCTGCCAGGACGGCGGCGAGGCTTGAGGCGACTGGACGCCCAGGCAAAAGCTCCACTGGGCCGAAACCAGCTGCTGCGAAAGACTGGGGCCGAACACGGGCACCTCTGCGGCTGAAAGGAGCTGAAATTCAGAGGGGAGCTCACCCTGGAGCCTTGCACGCACCTGCTGTGGATCGATGGGCTCTGTGAACTCCAGATCCAGCCACTCGCCCAGACCCTCAACACCCAGGGGCAGCGACAGCGCCAGTTGCAGCCGCGGCAGTGGGTGAAAGCCGCCGGTGAAGCTCACCGGCAGGCCCGTGCGCCGCAGGGCCCGCTCCAGCAGGCGCAGGGTGTCGAGGTGGCTGATCAGGGCCAGCGAGCCCGTCTTGGCAAAGCCCATGCGCAGCCGGAACACCCGCTCGCTGGCCGGGGCCCTTTGGGGCAGGGCCGGTGGAACCTGTGGTGGGGCGATCACCACGTTGTGGCCCAGCTCGGGCCCGCAGACACCGCAGCTGCTGCAGCCTTCAAACGAGCAATCAGGCACCACCGCTGCCGCCAGGGCGCGTTGAAGATCTTCAGCCAGCCAGCGCTTGTCGAGCCCCGAATCGATGTGATCCCAGGGCAGGCTCTGGCGGCAGAAGGCCTCCAGATCATCTGCACTGAGGGCCTCGGTGGCGCTCCAGGAGCCCATCTCGAGAGCCCGGTAGCGGCCGCCAAGCCCAGCGGCCTCGATAGCGCCGCTCCAGGCGTTGTGGCTGCGCTCGGCCGACTCAAACCACGAATCCATGCCCGCCCCGGCGCGCCAGGCCGCCTCGATCACCGGGGCGACGCGGCGGTCGCCGCGACCGATGAAGTCTTCGATTGCCGAGAGCCGGATATCGGTGAAATTGGTCTTGATGCCGCGCAGCTGGCGCAGGGCGCCCTTGAGCAGCTGCTGGCGGCGCTCAAATTCGGCGGTGCTGACGCTGTGCCACTGAAACGGGGTGTGGGGCTTGGGGGTGAAGTTGCTGATCGTCAGATTCAGCGACAACCGCCCCAGATCAGCGCACTGCTGCTGCAACGTGCGGCAGGTTTCGGCGATGCCGAGCACATCGGCGTCGGTTTCACCCGGCAGCCCGATCATGAAATAGAGCTTGACCTTGCGGTAGCCCTGGCCCATCGCTGTGCGAATGCCAGAGAGCAGATCGGCATCGGTGAGCCCCTTGTTGACGATGTCGCGCAGGCGCTGGGTACCGGCCTCGGGAGCAAAGGTGATGCCCCCCTTGCGCGCCCCGCCCATGATGTGGGCCACGTTGGCGTCAAAGCGGTCAACCCGCTGGCTAGGCAGCGTCAACGTCACGTTCTGATCGGCCAGGCGGTTGCGCAGCTCCACCCCCACCGCCGGCAGGGCCAGGTAGTCGCTGCAGCTCAACGACAGCAGCGAAAAGTCGCTGTAGCCGGTGCGGCGCATGCCCTCTTCAACCGCCTCGACCACCGCCTCAGGTTCGACGTCGCGGGCCGGGCGGGTGAGCATGCCCGGCTGGCAGAAGCGACAGCCGCGGGTGCAGCCGCGGCGGATCTCGACCGTGAGCCGGTCGTGCACGGTTTCGATGTGGGGCACCAGCCCCATGGCGTAGTGGGGCATGGGCGTGGCCGTGCGGCGCTGGATGCGCGCCGGGACGCCGCTCTGGCGCGGCACCACGCTCACCCCATCGGCGCCGGGGGCATAGAGCGCCGGCACATACACCCCGGGCACCTGGGCCAGATCGCGCAGCAACGCGCGGCGGCTCAGGCCGGCGGCCCGGCCTTGCGCCACCACCAGGCCGATCTCGGGCAGCAGCTCTTCGCCATCGCCCAGGGCGATGAAATCAAAGAAGGCGGCGAAAGGCTCGGGGTTGCTGGTGGCGGTGGGCCCACCGGCAAAAATCAACGGCGGGGCATCCGGGTGATCCAGCGGCAGATCACCGCGATCGGCAGCCCGAATCGGGATGCCAGCCAGGTCCAGCATCTCGAGGATGTTGGTGCCCCCCAGCTCGTAGCTGAGCGAAAAGCCCAGGATGTCGAAGGCGCTGAGCGGCCGCCGACTCTCGACCGCAAACAGGGGCACGCTGCGCTCCCGCAGCCGCGCCGCCAGATCAGGAGCCGGCAGATAACTGCGGTCGCACAGCTGGCCGGGAACGCTGTTGAGGATCGAATAGAGAATGATGTGGCCGCTGTTGCTGGCGCCCACCTCGTAGACCTCGGGGTAGGTGAGCGCCCAGCGCACCTTGGCGCTGGACCAGGCCAGGTCCCAGTCGCGGGGTGCGACGCCGCGCTCATTGCCCAGATAGCGGGCCGGCTTGCTGATCGACAGATCGATCAGGGCGTCAAAGTCGATCGGAGCGTGGGCACGGCTCGCGGCAGATTGGGCAACGGTCAAACGCGAGAGCGGCCTGACGCCGGCAGCGAGGCTGTTCTGATCGTATGCAGATTCGTGGTTGCAGACCTCAAGGCTCACGCACAGCAGGGCTCAGTCCCATCTGCCGCGCCTGCCGCCCAAAAGCGCGGTCAAAGCTGACAAGGGCCAAGCAACCCTCGCTGCGCAGCAGGTGCAGAGCATCGGCAAAGTCGAGGCCCTGGGCATACCAATCGAGGGCCTGCCGCACCTGCTCCTCCTGCTCCAGATACAACTGGCGGATCTGGAGCAGGCCCCTCAGGGCGCGAATGATGGCTTCGCGCGGCAGCTGGTAGGCACCCCGCAGCACCCATTCGAGCTCGAGCACCACAGTGATCGGCACGAAACAGGCAGGACTGGAATCGATCAGCTCGGCGACGCGAGCCGCCTGCTGCGGATCGTCGTTGGTGAGCAGGCGCACCAGCAGGTTGGTGTCGAGGGCGACCGGCAGGCTCATGCTCAGCCCTTGGTGGCATAGAGGGCCGGATCCATCCGCTCCAGCGGAACGGACTCACCCTGGTAGCCCGTGCAGCCGATCAGGGCCTGAGCACTGGCCGTTTTGTCCTGCGTCTGCGGAACAAGATGCAGCCCATCGGGCTCGAGGCTGAGCGCCAGCCGGTCGCCGGCACGCAGGCCCAACAACTGACGCAACCTGGACGGAATCACCAGCTGCCCCTTGGAAGACAGCGTCAGCAGCGCATCCATCGCAGCAGCCCCCAAGACAACGCTTACCAGCGTAAGCCAGTGGCGCACAGTGGGCGCCACCCCGCCATAGGACAATCGCCGCCAGTGTCAACGGGCCCGGCGGCGGCCCCTCGCAGGCGATGGCCCAGGTCAACGGCAACTACCTCAAGCTCAAGGCGGGCTACCTGTTTCCCGAAATCGCCCGGCGGGTCAAGGCCTTTAGTCAGGCCAACCCAACCGCGCCGATCATTCGTCTGGGCATCGGCGATGTGACCGAACCGCTGCCCGAGGCCTGCCGCAGTGCCATGAAGGCCGCCATTGACGAGATGGGAACCCGCAAGGGCTTCCATGGCTATGGCCCCGAGCAGGGCTACCTGTGGCTGCGCGAGGCGATCGCCCAGCACGACTTTGTGGCGCGCGGCTGCCAGATCTCCGCTGAGGAGATCTTCGTCTCCGACGGCAGCAAGTGCGACAGCGCCAACATTCTCGACATCCTGGGCGAGGGCAACCGCATCGCCGTGACCGATCCGGTGTATCCGGTGTACGTGGACAGCAACGTGATGGCGGGCCGCACCGGCGAGGCCGACAGCTCCGGCCAGTACGGCGGCCTCACCTACCTGCCGATTAGCGCCGAGAACGGCTTCACCGCCCAGATCCCGGCTGAGAAGGTGGATCTGATCTACCTCTGCTTCCCCAACAACCCCACCGGCGCCGTCGCCACCAAAGAGCAGCTCAAGGCCTGGGTGGATTACGCCCGCGCCAACGACTCCCTGATCCTGTTTGACGCGGCCTACGAGGCCTTCATTCAGGACCCCTCGCTGCCCCACTCGATCTACGAGATCGAGGGAGCCCGCGAATGCGCGATCGAGTTCCGCTCGTTCTCCAAGAACGCCGGTTTCACCGGCACCCGCTGCGCCCTGACCGTGGTGCCCAAGGGGCTCATGGGCACCGCCGCCAATGACGAACGCGTTGAGCTGTGGGGCCTGTGGAACCGCCGTCAGTGCACCAAGTTCAATGGGGTGAGCTACATCGTGCAGCGCGGCGCCGAGGCGGTGTACAGCCCCGAAGGCCAGGCCCAGGTGAAGGCGCTGATCGCCTTTTACATGGAGAACGCTGCGATTATTCGCCGCGAGCTCACAGCCGCTGGCCTGTCGGTCTATGGCGGCGAGCAGGCCCCCTACGTGTGGATCAAGACGCCGGCAGGCATTGACTCCTGGGGCTTTTTCGATCAGCTGCTGGGCCAGGCCAACGTGGTAGGTACCCCCGGCAGCGGCTTCGGCGCCGCCGGCGAAGGCTATTTCCGGCTGTCGGCCTTCAACAGCCGCGAGAACGTGCTCGAAGCGATGCGCCGCATCAAGGCAGCGCTGGCGGCCTGAGCAACAGGCTCGCCATGCCTGAGGCGCTCCGTAAACTGCCAGCTCCGCAAGCCGGTTCTGCGTTGATGCCCCGCTCGGTTGTTGCCACCCAGACCCCAAGCCGCGACAGCGGCGGCGCTGCGGTCATGGAGAAGGCGCCCGAGCGGGTGCGCAAACCGTCACCGCGCTACAAGGTGCTGCTGCACAACGACCCGGTCAACTCCATGGAGTACGTGGTCGTCACGCTGCGGCAGGTGGTGCCCTCACTCAGCGAGCAGGACGCCATTGCCGTCATGCTCGAGGCCCACAACACCGGCGTGGGGCTGGTGATCGTCTGCGACCTAGAGCCCGCCGAGTTCTATTGCGAAACCCTCAAAGCCAAGGGCCTCACCAGCACCATCGAACCTGAGGAGTGAGCCCATGGGCAGCCAAGACGCCGCTCCACGGGTCCATTGGTGGGGCACGCTGCTCTACGTGCCTCTGCTGTATGGGCTGGGCTGGCTGACCAGCAGGCCTCTGCTGCTGCTCGCCCCCGGCTGGCGAGCCGATCAGGTGGACCTCGCCGGGCTCGCTGTCTCGCTACTGCTGCTGCTGCTGTCGCTGCCGCTGCGGCTACGGCGCGTGTGGGGCGATGGGCATCCTTGGCAACGGCTGGGGGTCGCAGCCATGGGGTGGACGCCGTTGGCTGGCGCGCTGCTGCGCGGGTTGCTCAAGGCCCTGCTGCTGCTGGCACCGCTCACGCTGCTGCTGCTGGCCTCTGGCCAGGCCCGCTGGCTGGGGGATCTCAGCGGTGGCGCGCTGGCCAACGCCATCGCGTTGCTGCTGGGTGTGGGCTTTGCCGAAGAGCTGCTGTTTCGCGGCTGGCTATGGGGTGAGCTGGAGCTGCTGGTCGGACGCCGCCGCGCCCTGCTGGCCCAGGCCGGCATCTTTGCGCTGCTGCATCCCTGGTATCGCTTGCCTGGCCTGTCGGCTTTGGCCCTGCTGGGTGGCCTCACCCTGCTGGGTTTGGTGCTGGCGCTGCAACGGCGCGCCGACGGCGGGCTGCTGTGGGGCGCCATCGGCATGCATGGGGGCCTGGTGGGTGGCTGGTTTGCCCTGCAGAACGGCCTGATCGAGCTGTCACCCGCCGCACCGGCCTGGTTGCTGGGCCCTGGGGGGGCCAACCCCAATCCGATCGGCGGACTGTTCGGCATGCTGGGCCTGCTCACCCTGCTGTGGGTTCGGCGCCGCTATCGTGACTGATAGCAGCCAAGAACCATTGGCACAGGTCCTGATCAGGCAGCTTGACGCTGATGTTGTCGAGCGGCTGCGCCGCAAGGCCAAATGTCGTGGCCTCTCGCTCGAGCAAAGCCTGCGGGACCTGCTGACTGAAGCGGCCCGCGAACCCCAACAACACCTTGAAGAGCTCGCCCATCTGCGCCAGCAGACGTTGCCGAAAGGCCGAGATCTCAATGTCGCCGAGCTGATCCGCAGTGCCCGTGAACAGCGTTGAAGATCGCCTCTGGGTGCTCGATGCTTCGGTGATGTTTGGCTGGTTCGCCGCGTGCCCGACCAGTGACGCCGCCGTCGCCGTGCTGGAGCAGACGCAGACAACACAACGCCTTGCACCAGATCTCGCTCTGATCGAGCTGGTGAATGCTGGCTGGAAAAGCCATCGCGCTGGTGCCATCACCACTGACCAGTGGCATGCCATGGCCAAACTGACGCCCGATCTGCTGAGTGAAGTCGTAAGCAGCACACGCGCGCTGTTGCAAACAGCCCTGCGCTGGTGCGAGCGATTGGACCACCCTGCTTACGACTGCCTGTATCTGGCCTTGGCCGAGCAGCGTCAGGCCACCTTGATCACAGCCGATCAACGCCTGCTCAAGGTGATCGCCGCTGTGGACGGGGCCAGACACCTGGCCATTGGGCTTCAGACCTGGTCATACCGCTGAGGCTGGGTTGATCCACAAGGCTCAGCGCACCGCGGTCGCCAGGGCGCGGCGGCCCTCGAGCGGCGCATGCAGGGCCGCATCGAGCGGGGCACAGCCGTAGTCACGCTCGAGCAGCGCCATCACCGTGCGGCCGAAATCGCCGGGATTGGTGTCGAACGCCTCCAGACAGATGCGGCCGAAGGTGCGGCCCATGGGTTCGGGATTCCAGAGCAGCTTGCGCGCCGTCCAGGGCAGCATGCTCATCGGGTTGTAGCCGGGCTGGATCAGCCCCTGCTCAAAGCCGTACTGCTCGAGATGGGTGTGGGGCTGCAGGCCGATGAAGAAGATCGCCGGCTCTACCTTGTCGGGGCCAAAGATGCGCTCCAGCTCGCGGTGGTAGGCGACGGTCTGGGCGATCGTCTCGGGCCGCTCGTCGATCACGTTGAACGAGTAGTTGACCGAAACGTGCTCGTCGAAACCGGCGGCAGCCAGCAAGCGGCAGCTCTCGAGCACGGTGCGCAGGTTGTAGCCCATGCGCATCTTGCGCACGAGCTCCTGGGAGCCTGAGGTGATGCCGATCTCGAAGTAGCTCATGCCGCTTTGCACCATCAGCTCGGCAAGCTCGCCGTCGAGGTTGTCGGCGCGGATGTAGGCGGCCCAGCGGATGTCGGTCATGCCCGCCGCCAGGATCGCCCGCAACAGCGCCTTGGCATCCTCGATGTAACGCCGCGCCGGGATGAACTGGGCATCGGTGAACCAGAAGCCCCGTACGCCGCGCTCGTACAGCTGGCGCATCTCGGCGACGACCTCGTCGACCGGGTTGACGCGCACCGCCTTGCCTTCAATCACGGTGTAGACGCAGTAGCAGCAGTTGTGCGGGCAACCGCGCTTGGTCTGCACGCCAACGTAGAAATCACCGCCGTCGAGGTACCAGCTCAGCTGGGGCCAGATCGACTCGATGTAGCCGTAGTTGACAGCGGTTTTTTCGAGTGGCGCGGGCTGCTCGTGAATGAGACCGGCACGGGCCGCCTCGCCGGCCACATAACAGCGTTCAGCGGCGATCGACTCGCCGCGGATCAACTTCTCGAGCAGGGATTCCCCCTCCCCCACCGACACCACCGTGCCGGCAGGGAGGCTGCGGCCCAGTTGCTCGTAGAAGACGCTGACCGCGCCGCCGCCAAGCACCGCGCGGGCGCCCGGTTCAAAGCGTCGGGCCCGCCGCAGCCCGCGCCGCAGCAGCCGCAGGTTGCGCCACAGCTCGCCGTAGTGGCTGGCCATGAGCTGTGCGCCGCCAAGCGCACCGCGCAGCCGCTTGAGCGGATTGCGCGCGTAGAACACCTCAAAGGAGTTCTGCAGCGGATTGCCGCCACGTCCGTCGACTGGGGCGTAGATCTGAATGTCGCGCCACGAAAACACCAGCAGGGTCGGCCTGAACTGCTCGACCGTGGCCAGCAAGACCCTCTCAACATCGAGCAGGGGCAGGGCCGCTAAATCGAGCAGGCGCTGCTCAAGCTGCGGGAACTGCTTGTGCAGGTGGTCGGCCAGATAGATCGGCCCCACCGGAAAGATCGGATTGCACGGCAGCCGCACCAGCAGCAGCCGCTGATCCAGGCGCGGTTGGGGAGCTGAGATTGGGGCCGTCACCGCGTCGCGCTCCACATCGGCTCAGAGGCCGGACGCTAACAAGCCTGATTCAAACGCCGCCTGGAGGTTCTGGCGCAGGGCAAGCGCCCTGGCACGCAGTGCCGCCGGCAGCCCCGCGAACCAGCCGTCATGCACGCACAGACGCGGACGCAGCTGCCAGCCCGCCCGCTCCAGCTGCTCGGCCAGCTGGGCAGGGCTGGGCTGGGGCCAGCAGGGATTGATCACATCGGTGAGATCAATCCCGCCCAGATCGTCAATGCCAGCCTCCAGTGCAGCGATCAGCTGCGACGGCGGCCACAGGTTGGGCGGCAGCTGCAGGTGCACCTCGGGCGGCAGGATCTGCCGCGCCTCGGCAATCGTGAGCAACATGTCTGAGGTCTCGGCAGCCGAGAGTGGCGTGGCCTGTTCTGCGCTGCCACCCGGCCGCCAGGGCTGCAGGATCACCTCCTGCAGATGCCCCCACTGGCGCTGCAGCAAAGCCAGCAGCTCGAGCGCCTCAAGGCGCTGCTGCAGGGTCTCGCCCAGGCCGATCAGCAACCCTGTGGTGAAGGGGATCCCCAGCCGCCCGGCCTGCTCAAGCTGCCCCAAGCGGGACGCCAGGGTCTTGCTGGGCGCGCGGCGGTGGGCCAACTCATAAGCGGGGCCAAGGCCTTCGAGCATCAACCCCATCGAGGGGTTCAGCCGCGCCAGGGTCGCCATCTCGCCGCGCCGCAGTGGCCCTGCGTTGGTGTGAGGTAGCCGACCGTGCTGCAAAGCCAACAACGAGAGGGCCCGCAACCTCGAGAACCAGGCCAAGCGATCGGGCGCCGCCGGATCCACCTCGCCACTGAGCAAGAGCACCTCAAAGGCCGCCGGTCGCGCGCTGAGCTCGGCGCTTGCCTGCTGATCGCTGAGCCAGTCAGCGGCCCCGATCGCTTGGCGAAAACTGCAATAGCTGCAGGCGTTAAAGCAACCGCGCGTTGGCACCACGGTGACGCTGGGGCTCCAGGTGACAACGCGGCTTCGAGGTGACATGGCTGGCGGCAGGGATGGCGGAGCGCATCCCATGGAACCCAGGGACCATCCTCCCGGCCCACGCCCACCCAACATCAGCCGAACTGATGGGTCTGATTGGCAGCGCTGATGGGCCCTGGGCCGCGGCCCTTCAC
>VGQS01000017.1 GCA_016882285.1 Cyanobacteria bacterium K_DeepCast_35m_m2_155
GGTGATCTCCCTGCCGGCCAGGGGCCATCTGGGGCTGGTTCGCCATCCACGCTGCGTGGCGTACCTGGCGAAGGCCCTGCAGGAATCAGCCTGAAGCGGCTGACTCAGCGCCCCAGCCGTTCTCGCAGATGATGCCCAACCCGGATCGCATTGGCGATCACCGTGAGTCCAAACCCCATCATCGGGCAGGAAGGAAACACACTGGCATCGGCGATCGTGAGGTTGCTCAGCTCATGACTACGGCCCTGCAAATCCACCACCGAGGTGGCCGGGTTATCACCCATGCAACAGGTGCCACAGGCAAAGCCGATCGCCGACAATGGCGCCTCACCCCGCGGATGGGTGGGCGCCGCCTTGACCACCTGACACTCAGGATCAGCCTCCATGGCTTTGAGCACATCGATCCAGCGGTAGACGAGCCGGTCGTGGGCCTCACGGTTGTTGGGCACGTAATTGATCTGAATGCGCCCTTCGCGCAGGCTCACGCGGTTATGGGCCTGTGGTAGCACCGGACTGCTGGCCCACCAGGTGATCGAGCGGGAGGCCAGCTGCTCGAGGCCGAAATTCGGCAGCAGCTTGGCCACCAGCGAGAGCACCGGAGGCGATTCAGCAAACAAGGCGTCCTGCAGCACGCCGCCACCATTCTGAATGGCTCCGAGCGGGAAGCTGACGTTCTGATCACCCCAGAGAAAGTCGGTGATGCCATAGGAGCGCCCGTAGCGACCTGAATTAGGCACGGCAGCGAGCTGCAGGATCGAGGTCTGCTGCAGCTTCATCAGGTTGCGGCCCACCTGATCAGAACCATTGCCCAGCCCCCGTGGATGGCGATCGGTGGCTGAGCGCAACAGGATGGATGCGCTATTGATCGCGCCTGCAGCCAACACCACCTGATGCGCGCTGAACATCCAGCGTTGGCCATCGATCGCCGCCTCCACACCACGCACTTCGGTACCGGCAGGATTGACATGCAACTGCACGACAGTGGCTCCACCACGCAGGGTCAGTCCTTTGGACTGGCGAGCCGAATCAAGGGCGAACAGCTCGGCATCACCGCTGGGATCCACAGGTGAATCCGACCAACTGATCGGCAGCGGATAGGGATGCAGCCCCTGGCGCTCCAGTCCCTGACACAGTTCACTCAGGAATGGCTCCACCGGTTTGGGGGCAGCGCAGTAATCAGAACGCGTGGGTGGTGCCGACGGATCAGAACCCCGCTCCCCGTGCACGCGGTACAACGCCTCCGCCTTCGCATACCAGGGCTCCAGATCGTTGTAACCCAGACCCCACTCTGGCGATGAGCCCTCCTGCAGGTGCAGGCCCCCGAATTCACGCTCGCGCATACGCTCGAGCACCCCGCCCCAGATCTTGGTGTTACCTCCGAAGGCGTAGATGGTCTGCGGCGAGAAGGGGTCGCCATCGGTACCAAACCATTGCTCAGAAGGGTGGTAGCGATCCTTTCGGAACAGGTCGACATCAGCAACGTTCTGATCGCTCAGCGGCATCGGCCCGCCGCGCTCCAGCAACAGAACCTGCAAACCACAATCAACCAGAGCACTGGCGACTGTGGCGCCGGCGGCACCACTGCCGATCACAATCACATCATATTGACGATCATCAATGATCATGATTCAGCTCCGCTGCCACACATAGATGAGAAGAAATAGAATGATCCAGATGACATCGACGAAGTGCCAGAACAGGGAGGTGGCCTGCACCCCCTGTTCACCACCCTCGTAATTGCCGGGAATGAACGACTTGATGAGCATCAGCGTCATCAATCCAACGCCAGTCGCCACGTGTAGGCCGTGGAAGCCGGTCAGTAGATAGAACGTGCCACCGAAGGTCCCAGAGGTGAAGCCGAAATCAAGACCGCTCCATTCGATCGCCTGGCCATAGAGGAAGTAGGCCCCCAGAGCCATGGTGAGCAGCCAGAAGCCACGGAACCCCCAGAGGCTGCCCTTGGCTTTGGCCCGCTCAGCCAGATAGATGGTGCCCGAGCTGGAAACCAGCACAATCGAATTGATCAGGGGCATGTGCCATTCGAGCCCCTCAACGCCTGCAGGAAGCCAATCGAGGGCACTGGTCTTCAGCAGGGCGTAGCCACTGAAGAAGGCCAGAAAGATGACACTCTCCGAGCACAGAAAGATGATGAAGCCGGTGAGGTTGTGCTTGTCGTGCTCGCCGCCATGCTCCTGGGGGGCAGATGGCGCTGAATAGGCGGTGGTCATCGCGAAGCCTCCTGAAGGTCTGCAGCAGTGAGCACCTGCTCAATCGCCTCCTGGTTTTCAACCAGTGGTTTGCCCAGGCCATAGCCATAGGGCCTGGAGATCACCACCGGCACATGCTCGCCAAAGTTGTCTTCGGCGGGGGGTGAGGGCAGCAGCCACTCCAGACCGATGGCATTCCAGGGGTTGTGGGGTGCCTTAGGGCCGCGCACCCAGGCACTGATCATGTTGAGCAGAAACGGAATGATCGAGACCCCCAGCAGAAAGGCCCCAAGGCTGGCCAGCACATTCCAGAATGCGAACTCGGGGTCATAGCTCGACACACGCCGGGGCATCCCCATCAGACCGGCGGGGTGCATCGGCAGAAAGTTGAGATTGGCACCAATGAACGTCAACAAAAAATGAAGCTTGCCGAGCCCCTCATAGGGCATGCGGCCGATGAACTTAGGGAACCAGTGGTAGATGGCTGCAAAGATTCCCATCACAGCAGCTCCGTAGATCACGTAGTGAAAATGGCCCACCACGAAATAAGTATTGGAGACATGCAGATCAATCGGCACCGTGGCCAGCATCACCCCGGTGATGCCAGCAAAGACAAAGTTGAACAGCCCGCCGAGGCAGAACAGCATTGGGGTGGTGAGCCGGATCTTGCCCCGCCAGAGCGTGCCGAGCCAGGCAAACACCTTCACCCCGGTGGGCACGGCAATCAGCATCGTTGTAAACATGAACAGATTGCGCATCCACTGCGCCACACCACTGGGGAACATGTGGTGCACCCACACAATCAAGCCCAGACCTACGATGATGAACGAGGCCAGCGCCACATAGACATAGCCGAACAGCGGTTTACGCGAATAGACCGGGAACAGCTCGGAAAAGATGCCGAACACGGGCAGGATGATCACATAAACGGCCGGGTGTGAGTAGAACCAGAAGAAGTGCTGGTAGAGCACCGGGTCACCGCCACCTGCCGGGTCATAAAACGTGGTGCCAGCCACCAGGTCAAACAGCAGCATGATTGCCCCACCGGTCAGAGAGGGCAGGCCGATCAGCTGCAGACTCTGGGCTGCCAGAGCTGTCCAGCAGAAAACCGGCATGCGGAAAAACCCCATCCCAGGAGCCCGCATGCGAATGATCGTGGTGACAAAGTTGACTGCTCCCATGATCGATGACAGACCCGAGAGCGCCACAGCAGTGAGCCACATTCCCTGGCCACTGAACAGATGACCCAGGGGGTTCTGAATACTCACGGGCGGATACGACCACCAGCCTGAATAGGCGGGCCCTCCAGGCACGAAGAAACTCGCCATCAGCAACACACCGAAGATCGCCACCAGCCAGAAGGCCACCGCATTCAGACGCGGGAAGGCCATATCAGGGGCACCGATCATCGTGGGAATCAGCAGATTGTTGAGCCCATTGAGAACCGGGAAAATGAACAAAAACAGCATCACCGTGCCATGCATGGTGTAGATGCCGTTGTACACGGTGCGATCCACCAGATCGGCTTCAGGGGTGATCAGCTCACCGCGGATGATCATGGCCAGCAGGCCGCCGATCAGAAAGAAGAAAAAGGCCAGCACGATGTACTGGATGCCGATCACCTTGGCATCGGTGTTGAAACTGAAATACCGCGTCCAGCTTGGCTTCGGCTCGTCGGCGGGAAAGGTGGCGAGGGTCATCAGCCGTCGTGGGGAAGAAGGTTGGAACCGGGCACGTTGACCTGAGGCGGTGGGGCTGGTGGCACCGTGGCCCAGCCTGATCTGCCGCTCTGAGCCCGCTGCTCGAATTCGAGCGAGGCATCGCTAATGCCGCTCTGAAGCGGCTGCCTGCTGGCCGTTTCCAACCATTGGGAATGGTCGTCACCGCTCTCCACCACCACATCCACCTGATTGGCGGCAAACCAGGTGCCACTGAACTGGGAATCGCGCAGGCGGTAGCGGCCCACACGCGTGGGGGTGAGGTTGAAATCGATAGCCCTGCCGGGCACCACATCCTGTTTGAGGCGGAATGCCGGGATATAGAAACCATGAAGAACGTCTTCCGACACCAGTCGGAAGGTCACCGGCTGATCCACCGCCAGATGAAGTTCGGTGGAGGAGACATTGGCTGCGGGATAACGAAATTCCCATGACCACTGCCTGGCGATCACCTCCACTTGCTCGGCAGGAAGGCGATCACCGGGATAGCCCCCGACCTCCTCAACCGGATTGCTGAGGTGGATGTGCTCCATCGGTCCGAGCATGCCGAGGGTGGTATTGACCCGCATGGCATACACGGCAATGGCCATCACCAGCACGAAGGGAATCGCCGTCCAGATCACCTCAAGTCGGGTGTTGCCTTCAATCGGTTCGGCATCGCTCTCGTCATATTTGTCGGCCCGGTGCATCAGCAGCACCCAGACCATCACTGAAACCACACCCAGAAACACGAAGGTGCCGATCGCGGTTTCAAAGCTGAACAGTCCGTCCACCAGAGGTGCTGCCGTGGAGGCCTGCACCGGCAACCAGTGGTAGGCCTGCTGCCCCATCCACCAGCTCAGGCCGATCAGAAGCACCACCCAGGCAGCGAGGCCGAGCATCGAGACCGGGGTGAAGCGGGGCTTCTGCGGCGATGCACTGGTCATGGCAGGGCCTCCCTCAGATCGGCACCGGCAGCGAGGAGCTGATCAGCGGTGATGTGCACACCGAATTCAGCGGCAAGTTCAGCGCCGAGAGTGCCATGCAGACTGATAACCAGAAACAGACTCAGACCGGCAAGCAGGTAGAGCCACTGCACCTGGCGGCCCATGTCGCGTCGCCAGACAAACCGCTGATAACCGCGCCATACGGTCATCGCGACAATCACCAACAGGATCACCACTCCGCCGACGCCATGCCAGAGCATCGTCTCCATGCTCTGCAGCCCGATGCTGCTGGTCACCCCGGGAAGAGGCTGGGCCAGAAGCATCTCGTAGAACCCTGCCCCAACGGTGAAAAAACTCACCACCGCGCAGGCCAGCAGGTTGTACCAGCCCACATCATGGAACCCGGTCCGGGTGATCGGCAGGGCCAGAAAGCGGAACACACGCTTTTCAATCGGGTAAAGCGCGCCGGCAATGTCGAAGGCGATGGCAATCACAAACAGGCCGATGGTCAGATGCACCAGATTGGGGTGAATCGGCAGGCTGTAGGGCAAGCCATTCGGGCCTAGCTCAGGCACCAATTGCTCGATCGCCGGGGGCTCAGCCACAAAAGGCACAGGTGCTGCGGCAAGGATCAGGTTCTGAAGAGCCATGGGTCCCATACCGCTCACACCAGGCCGGCGCGGGTTGCCTCAACAACCGGCACGGTGTGCAGGCCATAGACCCAGATCAACTGGTTGCCCAGGGTCACCTGCACGACGATCAACACCGACAGCAGCGCGCCAGCGCCCAGAAAGCCGAGCGGCAGCTGCTGCGGATCACGGCTGCGAATCACATAGCGCCAGCCCGACAGCAGCGACAGCACCCCGGCCAAGGACCAGCCGATGGTGCTGTGCAGATTGAGAATTTCGCTGGAGGCACCGTAGGGATTAGCCAGTCCAGCCTCAACCTGGCCAAAGATGATCGCCACAAAGATGGCGGCGGTGGCAAATAGCAGGTTCCAGAAGCTCACCTCGAACAACTGAACCTTGCGGAACACCACGCCGATCAGATCAAAGACAAAGCTGATCAACCCCATCGCAATCACGAAATGAACGACGATCGGGTGGATCGTGTCCATCCACGGCAGGTTGTGATCGTTGAGCGGCGGCAGCAGCTCGAGCATCGATCCAGAACACTGGCATTGCTTCAATGCTGGAAACAGCCCCCGAGTGCGGCAGGGCTCTGTGACAGTTCGCCACACAAGCGATGGACAGCCTCTGACACAGGGAGGACTGGGCTATGGGCGATTTAGGGCATGAGCCCCTTTGATGACGTGTTCACGTGTCGGTTCCGGCTTCTCCCACCCTGCGCTGGGTCACCGCGGCCCTGCTGTTTGCAGCCGCCGGGCTTTCGATCGTGGTGCCGTTTGTTTCGGCAACCCTGCTCACGATCGCCATCGGTGCCGTAGCGGTGATCGCCGGGGTGAGCCAGGTGCTGAGGCTCACCGGAGAGGCTGACCTCAAGGGCAAGATCTTTCGTCTGCTCTCCGGACTCCTCTATTTCGGCGGCGGCATCTGGGTGCTGGCCTTCCCGGTGGAAAGCGAGGTGAGCCTGACGCTGTTCGTCGGTTTCCTGCTGGCGTTTGAAGGTGTGATGGAGCTGGCAGCCGCCGCCACGGGCGCTGGCCCCGCGCGCGGATTGGTGCTCATCGATGGGATCGTGACCGCGATTCTGGGCGGCATGCTGATCGCCGAATGGCCCACCGACAGCCTCTGGGCGATCGGCATGCTGTTCGGCATCGGCCTGGCCTTCTCGGCGGTGAACCTGATCACAGCCCCCTCAGGTGAGGCACAGGCCTGATCAGACAGGCGCGCCGTAGCCGCCACCACCTGGGGTTTCAATCACCAGGGCATCGCCGGAGTCGATCGAGCCGCTCCAGCAACCGGGCAGCTGTTGGACCGAGCCATCGGAACGCAGCAGCATGTTGCGCCCGCACTGACCGGCGTTACCGCCCGACAGCCCCGGCGGGGCCGAAAGGCGTGAACCGCTGATCAGCGACAGCACCATGGTCTCAAGAAAGCGCAGCTGACGCACCACCCCATCACCCCCGGCCCAGCGGCCAAGACCGCCAGAGCCGCGGCGGATCGCCAGGCGTTCAACCCGCAACGGCAGGCGCTCTTCGAGCACCTCGGGGTCGGTGAGGCGTGAATTGGTCATGTGGCTTTGGAACGCGCTGCCGCCGGCGTACCCAGGCCCGGCGCCGCAACCGCCACCGATCGTTTCGTAGTACTGGCAATGGGCGTTGCCGAAGCTCAGGTTGTTCATGGTGCCCTGTGATGCCGCCTGCATCCCCAGGGCCAACAACAGTGCGTTGGCCGTGGCCTGGGAGATTTCGACATTGCCTGCCACAACCGCAGCTGGTGGCAGCGGATTGAGCAGAGTGCCCTCGGGCACGATCAGATCAATCGGTGCAAAGCAACCGGCGTTGAGTGGGATCGATTCAGCCACCAGGCAGCGCATCACATAGAGCACCACCGCCCGGGTCACCGCCAGCGGGGCATTGAGATTGCCGCTGTGCTGAGGTGAGCTGCCGCTGAAATCAATGCGCAGGCGCTGCTGCGTTGGATCGATGCTGACGGCCACCTTGATCATGGCGCCGTGATCAAGCCTGACCACAGCCTCCGAGCTGCGCAGTGTCTTGATCAACTGCCGCACAGCCGCCTCGGCGTTGTCCTGGACATGCGTCATGTAGGCCTTCACCTCCCTCAAGCCATGACGGTGCGTCAGGGCCACCAACAACGTCGCTCCAAGCCGGTTGGCTGCAACCTGTGCCTGCAGATCGGCCAGCAGCATGTCGGGATTGCGCACGGGATGGCGCAGCGCCGCAAAACGTTCACGCCACAACGGCTCATCGATATGACCGCCGCTCAGAAAGACCAGGTTGTCGAGCAAAAGCCCCTCATCGTCGATGTGATTGCTGCCAGCAGGCATCGAGCCAGGCGTGATTCCACCGACATCGGCGTGGTGACCGCGACTGGCTACAAAAAAGAGCGGTTGCTGCTGGTGATCGGCCCCATCGCTGAACACCGGGGTGATCGCGGTGATGTCGGGCAGATGGGTACCGCCGTTGTACGGGTTGTTCGACAGCACCACATCGCCAGGAACAAGCGGCGGGCGTTCGCCGCGGGCGATCGCAGCCAACAGGCTGACCACGCTCTCGCCCATCGAACCCAGATGCACCGGGATGTGGGGAGCATTGACCACCAGGGCACCGCGCGCATCAAACAGGGCACAGCTGAAATCGAGGCGCTCACGAATGTTGAGTGAGCGGGCGCTCTGCTGCAGCTGCAGCCCCATGGCCGCTGCGATCGCCGCAAAGCGGTGCTGGTAGAGCTCAAGCAGCACCGCATCGGCGGCGCCGGCGGCCACCGCCTGAGGCGTGAGCACAGGCGGGCGTGCAGCAGCCGTGGCCGTCAGCAACAGCAAACCATCCGCCAGATGCTGCAGCTGCCAACCGGGCTCAAGCACGAGCGTGGTCATTGCATCGACGACGATTGCCGGGCCGCTGAGCAGCTGGTCACGCAACAGCTGCTCACGCCGCCACAGCGGAACCTGCTGCCACCCGGCCTGCGGCAACCACAGCGCCGTGGTCGTGGGGAGCCTGGGGCGTTGCCGCCCAGCAGAGAGGGCAGGCGGTTGCGGTTCAGCACGCGAGGGCAAGACAAGCTCGAGCAGCACCCGCTCGAGCACCAACCCATCGATGCCTACGCAGTAGCCGTAAAGCTGCTGATGGCGATCGACAAAGGCGCGCTGCAGCGCCTCGAGCGCTTGCGCTGCCTGCGAGGGGTCAAGCAGCTCTGACGATGTCCATGGCAGCACGAAGCCTTGCTCCTGGGCCGCCTGCCGCAGCTCGAGCTGGACGCAGACGCCGATGCCGGCCGTGCTGCAGCCGCTCGCATGGGCCAACTGCTCAGAGCCCTGGGCCACCAGCTGCTGCAACTGGCCCGGCAGGGCCGCGACCAGTTGCTGGGTCAACGGTGCGCGCAAGGAGCGTTCCAGCAGCAGCGACTGAGGCGCAATCCCGATGCCATAGGCCGACAGCACACCTGCCAGGGGGTGCACCAGCACCCGCTGCATGCCGAGCTCAGAGGCCAGGCGACAGGCATGCTGCGCCGCAGCACCGCCGTAGCTCACCAGCAACGCCTCGCGCGGATCTTCGCCGCGCTGCAGCGACAGACGCCGGATCGCCGCCGCCATGGTTTCGATGGCGATCTGCAGGGCGCCATCAGCGAGCTGTTCAACGCTGATCGACTGTTGCCAGGGCACCATGGCGCCGGCCAGTGCCGCAAAACCTGAGCGAACGGCATCGGCATCAGCCGGCTGATCGCCGTCTGGGCCAAACACCTGCGGCAGGGCCGCAGCTGGCAAACGGCCCAGCAACAGATTGGCGTCGGTGATCGTCAGCGGACCGCCGCGGCGGTAGGCCGCAGGCCCTGGATCAGCGCCTGCTGAACCCGGCCCCACCCGCAGGCGTCCCTGCTCAAAAGCGATCAGCGAACCACCGCCCGCTGCCACGGTGTGAACCGGCAGCATGGGCGCCTGCACCTGCAGACCGCTGATCGTGGTGAGCGGGCTGCGCTGCCACTGCAGGTCGGCATCGCAGTGGAACACATCCGTTGAGGTGCCGCCCATGTCAAAACCGATGACCGGCTGCGGCGGCAGACCCGCCAGGGTCAGGGCCTGACGTGCCACAGCGATCGCACCCACCATGCCGCCGGCGGGGCCCGACAGAATCGTGTCCTTGGCATGCAGCAACGGCCGTGCTGCCAGAGCACCACTGGAGCGCATCACCCGCAGCCGTTGCGCGCCCCCCAGAGCGTGCTCGAGTTGATCGAGGTAAGCGTTCAACACTGGGGCCACCGCCGCCTCGACCAGAGCGGTGTGGCTGCGGGGCAGCAGGCGCGGCTGGCGGCTGAGCTGGTGCGACAGGCACAGCGACTGCGGCATGAACGCCTTGAGCCAGCCCCCCAGACGTTGCTCATGCTCGGGGTTGCGGTAGCTGTGCAGCAGCGCAACGGCGATGCTGCGGTAGCCATCGGCCATGGCCTGCTGCACCTGCTGCCTGAGCGCTTCATCGAGCTGCAGAGGCTCCAGCTCGCTGCCGTCGGCCGCCAGGCGGCCGCCCACCTCAAGCACCCGGCACGCGGGAAGCTCGGGGCGCTCAACCGCCAGGGCAAACAGATCAGGTCTGTGCAGATCCCCGATCGTGAGCAGATCGCCAAAACCCCGGTTGATCAACACCAGCACCGGCGCGCAACAGCGCTCCAGCAGGGCGTTGGTCGCCACAGTGGTGCCCAGCCGCAGCTCACTGATCAGGCCGCCTGGCAAGGGTTGATCGGGCGTCAGCTCGGCCAGCTCGGCGATCGCGCGCACAGCCGGATCACCGCTGAGCCCAGGCTGCTCCGAAAGCACCTTGCGCAGATGCCACTGGCCGTGTGGGTCAACGGCCACCAGATCGGTGAAGGTGCCGCCGCGATCGACCCAGATGCGCCAGCCAGGGTTCAACTCAGCGGTAGTTCTCAAACTGCAGCGGCACCTCGACGTCCTGAGCCTTGAGCAGGGTGATCGCCGCCTGCAGGTCGTCCTTGCTCTTGCCGGTGACCCGCAGGCTGTCGCCCTGAATGGCCACCGTCACCTTCTTGAGCTCGTCGCGTACGGTCTTGCTGAGCTTTTTGGCGAGCTCCTGGGAGAGGCCCTTGCGCAACTGGACCACCTGCTTGACGCGGTTGCCGCCCACGGGTTCGGGGGGTTGAAAGTCGAAGATCTTGAGCGAGAGGTTGCGCTTGGTGGCCTTCTGGCGCAGCACATCTTCGATGGCCTGCAGGGTCATGTCGCTGGCGGTGGTGATCACCAGTGAGGTCTCCTCCAGCTCGATCTCGGTGCCCGAATCCTTGAGGTCGTAGCGCTGCGACACATCACGGCGCACCTGGTCAATGGTGTTGACCAGCTCCTGGCGGTCGAAGTCGCTGACGCAGTCAAAGCTGAAGGTGTCGGCCATGGGGCGTTGGGCTCGGTGCGGCGGGCGTTGAGGAGAGCCTAGAAAAGGGTGGCCCGCCTGTCTGAACCGCCATGGCACCGCATGCCGATGCCGCCCTCGCCTGGGCCCTGCTGCTGGGAGCTGGCGTCGTTGTCGCCAGCTTCGTGCCGCTGGGTGCTGCACGCTCCCAGGCCGATTTCCAGCTCACCGATCTGGCCGCACCGCGGGCCATGTTCGAGCGGCTGCCGGCCTGGGGCAAACGGGCCAGCTGGGCCCAGCAGAACAGTTTTGAGGCCTTCATTCTGTTTGCCCCCGCCGTGCTGCTGGCCCTGCTGAGCGGGGCCACGGGTGCCGTGGTGAGCACCGCGGCGCTGGCCTGGCCGGCGCTGCGCCTGGCCTACATCGCCGCCTATGTGGCCAATCTGCCGCCGTTGCGCAGCCTGTGCTGGGCGGGGGCCATGGTCTGCACGGGCGTGCTCTATGTCGAAGGACTCAGAGGTCTGCTGGGCTGATCAGCAGCCGGCGCACCAATCAGTCAAAGAACATCAGGCTGACCACCTTGCCCATGTCCTCGGCCACACGGCAACTGGCCAGCAGGGTCTCGCTGTCGTGGAAGGCGTAGCAGATCAGCTGATCGCAGCGGCTGATGATGTCCTGGTTGCAGAGGCTGCTGGCCATGGGCAGGGGCAGCTCATCGTGCTCGGGTTTCTCAACCAGATGCAGCACCCGCTCGAGCTGCTCACGCGACTCGCCGGGTTGCCGCTCCAGGCTCTGGGGCAACAACACGGTGAGCCGCGCCGGATCGACTTCGAGCACACCGCGAATGACAGCCGAGTTAACGCCCTGCGCCCCTGAGGTGATCAGGTTGTTGCCCTCCTGGGCCAGCGAGCGGGCCACCAGCTCCACCAGATGCACCGAGACCACGGGCACGTGGCGGCTGCCCAAAATCGCAATGCGACGTTTGCCGCGGTCCTGGAGCATGGCCAGCTCCTGGGCAAGGGTGTCGATCCGGTCCAACGCCGGAAAATCAAGAGACCGGGTCACCACTGCCGCGCAGCCTGCATTTCGAAACTAGCAGCGCCGTTCGGGTGTCCACCGTTCAGGCCGGCAATGGCAAGCGCAGACGCTCAAACAATGGTGCAAAGGCGCAGTGCTCCTCCACCAGGCGGATCGCATAGGTGGCCTTGACCCCTTCGTGCAGGCGCACATGTCCAAAGGCCTGCTCGATCACCTCCACGGTGGTGAGGGTGTCGTGCTCGACCCGCAGCAGGGGCACATCCAGCTCTTCGGCGCGGTTGATCAGCTGGGGCAGTGGCTCACCAACTCCGGTGAGGATCAGGCACTGGGTCGAGGCCTCCAGTGCGGCCAGCTGGATGTCGGTGCGGTCGGCGCCGGTGACCACAGCCATGTTGCGCCGCTTGCGGAAGAACTCCATCGCCGCATTGACGTTCATGGCACCGATCGAGAGGGTCTCAACCAACAGATCGAGCCGGTCCTGACAGCACAGCACGCGGGCATCGAGACGGCCCACGAGCTCTTCGACGGTGACGCTGCGCAGCAGGGGACTGCGGGGCAACACCCCAAACAAAGGAATGTCATACGTCGCCAGCGCCCGTCCAATCTCAGCCTGCAAGGCAGCCACGGCATCGGGCTGAACGCCATTGAGCACCACCCCGGCCAACAGCGGGCCCAGCTGGGCCTTGGCCGCCAGCAGCGGTTCGATGCTGCGGGCATCGCTCCAGGGATGCACCAGCAACACCGGTGCTTCCAGGCCCTGGGCCAGCTGCACCAGGCTCAAGCCATACAGCAGTCCCTCGGCCAGGGTGCCAGCCGCCTCGAGCACCACCATGGCGTCGGCCGGCAACGTCTCCAGCTGAGCGCGCACCTCGGCGATGGCCCCCTTGGGGCTGCTCGCACCCGGGCCCAGGCTCAGGCGCTCCTGAGCTGAGGCCGCAGACAGCACATGCCGCGACGCGAGCAACTGCGGCGCAGGCAGCTGCAAGGTGGCTCCGATGAACTGCACGTCGTCATCGAGCAAGCCGGAGACCCCGCCTGTGATCGATTCGACACTGGTGGCCAGGGGCTTGCCGTAATGCACCGCCGCCCCAGCGGCCATCAGCTGACGCATCAAACCGAGCAGAACGGCTGATTTGCCGCCGAAGGCTTCACAAGATCCGATCAGGAGCGTGGTCGGGAGGGTTGACACCATCACACGTGGTCCTGATTCGGACAATTGGCCGTCAATTTAGGGCGCTGCAGCTGGCTCCACACCCAAAATCAACCAACTCCAGAATGCATCGGGCAAATCCAAGTCGCCGTGCTGATCGGAGAGCTCGAGCAACCAAGCCAGCAAGCGATGGGCCGGCAGCTCAACGTTGTAGTCAACCTGCGGCAACTGCGCGAAGCGCAGCTGACAACTGAGCTGCTCCAAAGGCGCCAGTCCGCCCTCCCAAACCAGTGAGAAAGCCCGGCACTCACCGCCAAGCAATGGCCTGCTGCCCTTGAGCTCGCCGCTCTGCAGACGCGCCAGGCCCTGCTCGAGCCGAGCCAGATCGTGCTCCTGGCAATAAGGAGCAAACAGCGGCACAAGCGCCGACGGGGCGACTGCAGAGGACGAAATCGGCTTGGTGCTGATCTGTTCCATGCTGACGCGAGCAGCCACCCCTGCGCCACCCCCATGGACAACACGCAACCCACTGCGCCCATCACGGTGGCGATCACCGGAGCCAGCGGCACCCTCGGCCAGGCGCTGCTGCGTTGCTGGCATCGCCGCGGTGCGCGGCTGATCGCGATCAGCCACAGCTCCACACCGCTGAGCTTGCACGCGCCCGATGGCTCAGCCATCGCTCTGCAGCAGCTGCAATGGCAGTGCGGCCAGGAAGAGGCTCTGCTGGCCCAGCTGAGCCAGGTCGATGTGCTGGTGCTCAACCATGGCATCAACCGCCAGCAGGAGCGCAGCCGCGAGGCGACCGCTGCCAGCCTTGAAGTCAACGCCCTCAGCAGCTGGCGCCTGCTGGAAGGGTTCTGCGAGCTGGTCGCCAGGCGCTCAGCGGGCGAACGGGCGGCTCGGCCGCCCAGCGAGGTCTGGATCAACACCTCAGAAGCCGAGATCGAGCCTGCGTTCAGCCCGCTCTATGAGATCAGCAAGCGCCTGTTGGGTCAGCTGCTGAGTCTGCGCAGCCTCGATCTGGCCCAGCAGGTGCGACTGCGCAGGTTGGTGCTGGGTCCGTTTCGCTCGGCGCTCAACCCGTTCGGGCTCATGCCCGTCACGTTTGTGGCGCAGCAGGTGATGCTGCAGGCCGGGCTGGGCTGCAACCTGATCATCGTGTCGCCCAACCCGCTGGTGTATGTGCTGATGCCGCTTGCAGCCCTGTCGCGCTGGATCTACAACCGCAGCCTCACCCAGGACTAGTGCCTAGAAATCGCGGTCTGTGAGGATCTCGCAGCCGTCGCTGGTCACGGCGATGGTGTGCTCCCACTGGGCCGAGAGGCTGCCGTCGACAGTGACCACGGTCCAGCGGTCCTTGAGGGTGCGGCAGGCCTTGCTGCCGGCGTTGAGGATCGGCTCGACCGCCAGGGTCATGCCCGGGCGCAGCTTCATGTTGGGGAGGTCCTTGGTGCGGTAGTTGAACACCGAAGGCTCTTCATGCAGGTTGCGGCCTACCCCATGGCCGGTGAAGTCCTCGACCACAGCGAAGCCGTGGGCTTCAACGTGGTCCTGAACCGCGCCGGCCAGATCAAGCAGGGTGCTGCCGGCTTTGACCGTCGCCAGCCCCTTCATCAACGATTCCTGAGCCACGCGCGAGAGCGTGCGGGCCTGCTCAGGGACCCCCTCCCCAACGCAGATGGTCACGCAGCTGTCGCCCACGTAGCCATCAAAGGTGGCGCCGGTGTCGATCTTGACCAGATCGCCCGCCTTGATCACCCGCTTGTGGCTGGGGATGCCATGCACCACCTCGTTGTTGATCGAGGCGCAGATGCTGGCCGGAAAACCGTGGTAGCCCATGAAGGTGGGCACCGCGCCCATCTCCCGAATGCGCTTTTCGGCATGGGCATCGAGGTCGCCGGTGGTCATGCCTGGGGCGGCCAGATCAATGATCTCGCGCAACACGGTGGCGACGATGCGGCTGGCCTGGCGCATCGTTTCAATTTCGCGGGCGGTCTTGATTTCGACGCCCCGCCGCGATGGCTGAATGCGTGGGCCGGTCTCGACCACAGCCGAGGGGCGTGGGGCACCTGCAGATCGGGTGCTGGCGAGCAGATCCGCAAACAGATTCATGCCGAACACCCAACCAACCTGACCAGCACGCAAGCTAACAACGCTGCAGCATCAGCGCCGCAGGGAGAGGGCACCCTGAGCCGGTACACTGGTCGTTTGGCCAGCGATTCGGGGGCATCCATGGCAGAAAACACGGACATCAGCGACGACACAGCAGACGTGACCAACGAAGAGACCACCAGCGCAGCCACCGAAGCCGCCGCTGAAGCCACCACTGAGACCCCCACCGCCACGGCCGTTGCAGAGAAGCCTGCGGCCGGCAAAGCAGCCCGCGCCACCACCGGCAAGCTCAGTGCTCAGGAGCTGATCCGGGCTTTCGAGGCCGAACAGCTCAAGAGCGAGCTGCCCGAGATCTACGTGGGCGACACCGTCAAGGTGGGCGTTCGCATCCGCGAGGGCAACAAGGAGCGCGTGCAGCCTTACGAGGGTGTCGTGATTGCCAAGCGCCATGGCGGCCTCAACGAGACCATCACCGTGCGCCGCATCTTCCAGGGCGTTGGCGTGGAGCGTGTGTTCATGCTGCATAGCCCCCAGGTGGCTTCCGTCAAGGTGGAACGTCGGGGTAAGGTGCGCCGGGCGAAGCTCTTTTATCTGCGCGACCGGGTGGGTAAAGCCACTCGCGTGAAGCAGCGCTTCGACCGCTGAGCGCATTCACGGGGTTTCCCCGGGTCTGCCTGATTTTTAAGGGGGCATCGGCCTTGCGCCGTTAGTTCAGTTGGTAGAACGCAGGTCTCCAAAACCTGATGTCGGGGGTTCAAGTCCTCCACGGCGCGTTCGATTCCCCCACCTGCTGTTTCGTGGTTCCGAACATGGAGTTGGATCTACAACCCGGTGATGTGGTGAAGGTGCTCGAGTCGGCCGCTCTGGGCTGGGTGCGTGCGCGTGTGATCCGCGTCAAATCGGGTGGACGTGTTGTGGTCCAGAGCGACCAGGGGCGTGAATTCACGGCCCGCGGCAATCAGGTGCGCCTGATTGAGCCCGCCGGCTTCCGTCCCTGAGGCTGGAGCCGTCCCAGAGTCAACGGAGGTGTCCGCTTCAGGCCTTCTGTTGACGGAGGGACGGCCCATCACAGATACTTCTGAGGTCGTCGACAGATCGCTCAAGGCCCTGCCTGAGCGATGTTCCAGGCGACGCCAGAGCGGCCCCAGGGCCTTTTTGGGACTGTAGTTCAATCGGTTAGAGCACCGCCCTGTCACGGCGGAAGTTGCGGGTTCGAGCCCCGTCAGTCCCGTTCCAATTCGCGCCCGTCGCCCAAGGCTCCATGCAGGCTGGATCGTTGTCGAGTGACCAACGGCCCGTACGCGTACGACTAGCCCCCAGCCCCACGGGAACGCTGCACATCGGTACCGCCCGAACCGCGGTCTTCAACTGGCTGTTCGCCAGGCGCCATGGCGGGCAGTTTTTGCTGCGCATCGAAGACACCGACAAAGAGCGCAGCAAGGCTGAGTACACCGCCAACATCCTCGAAGGGTTGCAATGGCTGGGGCTGGGCTGGGACGGTGAGCCGGTGATTCAGAGCGCGCGGGTGGAGCTGCACCGCGCTGCGATCCAGCAGCTGCTTGAGAGCGGCCACGCCTACCGCTGCTATGCCAGCGACGCTGAGCTCACGGCCATGCGTGAAGGCCAGGCCGCCGCCAAGCAGGCACCCCGTTACGACAACCGCCACAGGAACCTGAGCCCTGAGCAGGAGCAGGCCTACATCGCCGAGGGCCGCCATGCCGTGGTGCGCTTCAAGATCGACGACGCCGCCGTGATCACCTGGAACGATCTGGTGCGCGGGCCGATGCGCTGGAGCGGCAGCGATCTGGGCGGCGACATGGTGATCGCCCGCCGCGCCCCCGCCGATGCGATCGGCGACCCCCTGTACAACCTGGTGGTGGTGGTCGATGACGCCGCCATGGCGATCAGCCATGTGATCCGCGGTGAAGACCACATCGCCAACACCGCCAAGCAGCTGCTGCTGTACGAAGCCCTGGGCGCGGCCGCACCGGTGTTTGCCCACACGCCACTGATCCTCAACGCCGAGGGCAAGAAGCTCTCCAAGCGCGACGGGGTGACCTCGGTGAGCGACTTCAAGGCGATGGGCTACACCGCGCCAGCCCTGGCCAACTACATGACCCTGCTGGGCTGGTCACCGCCCGTGGGCATGGGCGAGCGTTTCAGCCTGGCTGAAGCGGCGGCCGTGTTCGATTTTGAGCGGGTCAACAAAGCCGGTGCCCGCTTCGACTGGGACAAGCTCAACTGGCTCAATGGCCAGGTGCTGCATGAGCTGACGCCCGACACGCTGCGCCAGCAGCTCGCGCCCCTGTGGGCCCAGAAGGGCTGGGGCAGCGAGGCTGGCAGCGCCAGCGCCGATCCCAGCTGGCAGCAGGATCTGGCCGCCCTGCTTGGGCCCTCCCTGAGCCTGCTGGCCGATGGGGTGGCGCAGGCCGAGCCCTTTTTCACCTGCCCGCCGCTCAACGAGGCCGCCGAGGCCCAGCTCGAGATCGAGGGCGCCCGGCCCGCTCTGGCCGCCCTTGCGGCCGCCCTCGAGCAGCGCGGCGCCGGCAATCCCCTCGATGCCGAAGCCGCCCAGGCACTGCTGGCTGAGGCCACGGCCAGCGCAGGCATCAAAAAGGGCGTGCTGATGAAATCAATGCGTGCCGCCCTGCTGGGCAGCCTGCAGGGGCCCGATCTGCTCGAGACCTGGCTCCTACTGCACCGCCTCGGCGACGACCTGGGCCGCATTCGCCGCTGCCTCTGAGCTGGCAGCTGGCTGCACCAGACCCAGCCGCGCCGCCAGCGGCGCAGCGGTGAGGCCCTGCAGACCCACCGTCAGCAGGATCGTCAGAAACACCAGGCCCTGCAGCCGGCCCGCCCCCAGAACCCCGGCGTCCTCGAGCCGGATCGCAAACAACGACGCCACCGCCGCGGTCACCACACCGCGCGGCGCCAGCCACGCCAACAGCGCTTTTTCGCTCAGCGATACATCGAGTCCCCAGGTGGCCAGGCCGATCGCCACAGGCCGCTGCAGCAGCATGATCGCCAGCACACAGGCGAGCCCTCCCAAGCCAAGGGGGCTGAGCTCACGCCAGCTGACATCGGCCGCCAGCAGGGGAAACAGCATCGTGATCGCCAGCATCGCCAGCTGACGGATCAGTTCATCAAGACTGCTGGCCGCACTGTCGAGCTTTCGCCCCACCACCACGCCGGCTGCAACAGATGCCGGCAGGCCCGATTCAGGCAGCAGCCACTCGCACAGCGAGAACATCAGAAACACCACCCCCAAGGTGAGCTGCAGCCGTAGCGCCGACGCCGAGCCAGCGGGAATGCGTGCCAGGGCAGCAGCCAGCAACCAGCCGCAGGCTGCGCCGATCAACGCACCCCCGCCCAAACGCTGCAGCAGACCCAGCGCCAGCTCGCGCCAACCGTGCAGGTTGCCCAGCACCAGCTCAAGCAACAGCAGGGCGAGCACCGCGCCGATCGGCTCCAGCACCAGGCCCTCGCCCTCAAGCACCTCCCCCAGAGGCGGCTTGAGGCGGATCTGCTGCACGAGCGGCGTCACCACCGTGGGGCCCGTGGCCAGCACGATGGCGCTGTACACCGCCGCCAGCTGCCAGCTCAGACCCGCCAGCCAGTGGGCCGCCAGCAGTCCACCGGCCCCCGCGATCACCAGCCGCACCAGCACGATGCGCAGCACGGTGAGCTTGAGCGCATCACCGGGCAGCCGCAGGTTGATACCGCCGTCAAAGAGCACCAGGCTCACCAGCAGACCCACCACGGTCTCCAGGCCCGTGCCCAGATCGAGCGGATCGACCAGATGCAGGCCTGAGCGGCCGATCAACAGCCCGGCGCTCAGCAACAGCACCACGGCCGGCAGGCCACTGAGCCAGGCCAGAGCCTGGGCCATGGCTCCGGAAAACACGGTGACGCCCCAGAGCAGTCCCAGCCGCTCAGGCGTCATTCATCGAGGGCGTTGAACTTGGGCTCGACGCGAATGCCGATCACGCTGCTGGGCCTGAGCACCAGGTATTCCCCCTCCATCTCAGAGAGAGGAACATTGACGAAGGCATCGGGCGCCGATGCGGTCAGCACGCTGCCATACCACTGCTGAAACGCCTCCAGCGTCGGAAACGAGACCGTTTCGCTCTGGCCGCCGCTCAGATGCAGATGAATGGCGTAGCGACGCGGAGTGCGGGCCATCTGGGGTTGACGCGATGCCCACAGGATGCCCCAGACGCCCCGGTTTGTGCCAGATCCAACCGCTGCGGCAGTGTGGCTGCTGCCACATACAGGGGGTGGCGGGGCTGCCCTGCTGCGGTCAACCCCAGACACAGCAGCTCGGGTGAGTGGTTTGAGCCGCAACCCTGCAGGCTTTGGCCGATCAGCCTGAGCACCTGCCGGTCGCGCCCACGCCACGCCCCCTGGTTGCCCCAGCCCAGCCAGATCGCCGCAGGAGCCGAGGCGCTCACACCGTCAGCAACAGCTACACCACCAGCACCACCCCGCAGCGCCCGCAGCAGCCAGCCATCGTTGCCGCGCCCTACCGGATCGGCCGCCCGCTTCAGCAGCGCCGGGTTTGCGCTGATGCGCGCAAACAGGTTGACCACCTCGAGCGCGCCGTAGCCCCACTGGCGGGCAAACCCCAGCAGCCGGCGCAGGGTGGGGTCGTCGCGCTGGCCATCGGCCCGCGACGGATTCAGCCCCACAAACAGCAGCACCGGCCCCTGCGGCTCCCACACGCGCTGCAGCCACCAGCGGTAGCGCCCGCAGGGACTGAAGGCGGCGTTGGCGCCAGACGTCACCACACCCTCAACCTGCTAATCGCCCTTACAAAAAGCGCCACAATTGACGCCACTTTTCTAATGGCACACAAACAAGCTCCTTCTGGCCTATAGACACAGGAGTTAGCTCCTTCTGACCACGCTGACCAGCATCTGGCCGGTCAAACCCGACCCCACCTGGCCGCACATCTGGCAGGCTGAGAGGCCCTTGTGCACGAGGCCGTGGCGGCGCAGCAGAGCACGACCAAGCCCCAGGCCAACGCCAACAGCAACACCGAGAAACCGCTGCTGCTGCTGATCGACGGGCACTCGCTGGCCTTTCGCAGCTTCTACGCGTTCAGCAAAGGCGGCGACGGCGGCCTCAGCACCAAGGACGGGGTGCCCACCAGCGTCACCTACGGCTTTCTCAAGGCCTTGGTTGACAACTGCAAGGGCCTGCGGCCCCAGGGGCTGGTGGTGGCCTTCGACACGGCCGAGCCCACCTTCAGGCACGAGGCCGACGCGGCCTACAAGGCCCACCGCGACGAAGCGCCCGAGCACTTCTTTACCGACCTCGCCAACCTGCAGCAGATCCTCAAGGAGAGCCTCGACATCCCACTGGCGATGGCTCCTGGCTACGAGGCCGACGACGTGCTGGGCACTCTCGCCAATCGTGCGGCCAACGCAGGCTGGCGGGTGCGCATCCTGTCGGGGGATCGCGACCTGTTTCAGTTGGTCGACGATCAGCGCGACATCGCCGTTTTGTACATGGGCGGCGGCCCCTATGCCAAAAACAGCGGCCCCACTGAAATGCGCCGCGAGGGGGTGATCGCCAAGCTGGGCGTCACACCAGAAGAGGTCGTCGAGCTCAAGGCCCTCACCGGCGACAGCAGCGACAACATTCCTGGTGTCAAAGGCGTCGGCCCCAAGACAGCGATCACGTTGCTTGCCGCCCACACCAACCTCGATGGCATCTACCAGGCCCTTGAGCAGCTGCAGGCCTCCGGCCCCAAGGCCAAAGACCCCAAAGGAGCCCTTAAAGGCGCACTGCTCGAGAAGCTCGCCAATGGCAAAGACGACGCCTACCGCTCGCGCCACCTGGCGGAAATTCTGGTCGACATCCCGTTGCCAGACGATCCGCGGCTTGTGCTCGGCAGCGTCAACGCCGGCGCTCTGGCGACATCGCTCGAAGAGCTGGAGCTGTATTCGCTGGCTAAACAGGTCGGCACCTTCGCCCAGCTGTTCTCGGCCACGGCGCCGGAACCCCCAGAGACAGACAGCCCATCGGGCGCAGCGGCCGTCACAGCCGCCATGGACCCCATCAAGGCAACACCAACTGGCGAAGAGCCCAGTGCGCCATCTGCCGCACCCAAACTCGAGCCGCAGCTGATCACCACAGCAGCGGCACTCGAGCAACTGACGGCCCGGCTGCTGGCAGCCACCGACCCAGCCACGCCGGTGGCACTCGACACCGAAACCACCAGCCTCAACCCTTTCAAGGCTGAGCTGGTGGGCATCGGCGTGGCCTGGGGCGAGGGTCCGGCCGATCTGGCTTACATCCCGATCGGCCACCAGCCAGAAGCAGCCGCTGACCTGCTGAGCGAACCGCCGCCCGCGCCTGAGCAATTGCCGCTCGAAACGGTGCTGGCTGCGCTGACGCCCTGGCTGAGCAGCGCCGCGCACCCCAAAGCCCTGCAGAACGCCAAGTACGACCGGTTGATCCTGCTGCGCCATGGCATTGCCCTGCAGGGCGTGGCGCTCGACACCCTGCTGGCCGACTACCTGCGCGATGCCAATGCCAAGCACGGCCTGGAGGTGCTGGCCGAACGGAACTTTGGCTTCACCCCCACCAGCTACAACGAGCTGGTGCCCAAGGGGGCCGATTTTTCGGCGGTGCCCATCGAGGCAGCAGCGCAGTACTGCGGCATGGATGTGCACCTGACCTGGCGGCTGGCGCGGGTGCTGCGCGCGCAACTGGCCGAGCTGGGCCCGGCGCTGCTGCCGCTGCTCGAGCAGGTGGAGCAACCGCTCGAGCCTGTGCTGGCGGCCATGGAGGCCACCGGCATCCGTATTGATGTCGACTACCTCAAGGAGCTGTCTGTAGAACTATCAGCAACACTGACGCGCCTTGAGGCCGAGGCCAAAGCTGCCGCGGGCGTCGATTTCAACCTCGCCAGCCCCAAACAACTGGGCGAGCTGCTGTTTGAAACCCTGGGCCTGGACCGCAAGAAATCGCGCAAAACCAAAACCGGTTGGAGTACTGACGCCGCCGTGCTCGAAAAGCTCGAGGCCGACCATTCGGTGGTGGCGCTGGTGCTGGAGCACCGCACCCTGAGCAAGCTCAAGAGCACCTATGTGGACGCCCTGCCGCAGCTGGTGGAGCCCGAAACCGGCCGCGTGCACACCGATTTCAACCAGGCGGTCACCGCAACCGGGCGCCTGAGCAGCAGCAATCCAAATTTGCAGAACATTCCTGTGCGCACCGAGTTTTCGCGGCGCATCCGCAAGGCGTTTCTGCCCCAGGAGGGCTGGCAGCTTCTCTCAGCCGACTACTCGCAGATCGAATTGCGCATCCTGGCGCACCTCTCGGGCGAGGAGGTGTTGGTCAACGCCTACCAAAGCGGAGACGATGTGCACCAGCTCACCGCACGCCTGCTGCTCGAGAAGGCCGAGGGCGAGGTGGTCACAAGCGACGAGCGCCGCCTGGGCAAAACGATCAACTTTGGGGTGATCTACGGCATGGGCGCCCAGCGCTTTGCCCGTGAAACCGGGGTCGGCCAGGCCCAGGCCAAGGAATTCCTGCAGCGCTACAAACAGCGCTACCCCAAGGTGTTTGCCTTCTTGGAGTTGCAGGAGCGCCTGGCCCTGAGCCGCGGCTACGTCGAAACCCTGATGGGCCGGCGCCGGCCCTTTGCCTTTGACCCGGCGGGCCTGGGGCGGCTCAAGGGGCAGGACCCGCTGGCGATCGATCTCGACAGTGCCCGCCGCGCCGGCATGGAGGCGCAGCAGCTAAGGGCCGCGGCCAATGCGCCGATCCAGGGCTCTTCTGCCGACATCATCAAGCTGGCGATGGTGCAGCTGCACCACGCCCTGAACGCCGCCGCCCTGCCAGCACGCCTGCTGCTGCAGGTGCACGATGAACTGGTGCTCGAAGCCGAGCCCGCAGCCATGCCCCAGGTGCGCGATCTGGTCAAAACCACCATGGAACAGGCCGTGACCCTGAGCGTGCCGCTGCTGGTCGACACCGGCGTCGGCGCCAATTGGATGGAGGCGAAATAGTGGCCACCTACGGTGCCCCCAGTCGTCCATACCTAGCTCTGTGACCCTGCGGTTCACCAACACCCTGACCCGCCGCGTTGAGCCGTTTGAGCCACTGGTGGCCGGGCAGGTCGGCATCTACTGCTGCGGTGTGACGGTCTACGACCTGTGCCACCTGGGCCATGCCCGCAGCTACATCAACTGGGATGTGCTGCGCCGCTATCTGATCTGGCGCGGCTATGCGGTGACCTTCGTGCAGAACTTCACCGACATCGACGACAAGATCCTGAACCGCGCCGCCGCCGAAGGCAGCAGCATGGAGGCGGTGAGCGAACGCAACATCGACGCGTTCTTCACCGACATGGACGCGCTGAACATTTTGCGGGCTGACCGCATGCCGCGGGCCACCCGCTGCCTCGATGGCATCCGCGCCCTGATCGGCGAACTGGAAGCCAAGGGCGCCGCCTACAGCGCCGATGGCGACGTCTATTTCGCGGTAATGAAGCGGCCCGACTACGGCAAGTTGAGCGGCCGCGATCTGGCCGAGCAGCAGCAGGGCGCCAGCGGGCGCACCGCCACAGCCGAAGAAGCGCGCAAGCAGCACCCCTTCGACTTTGCCCTCTGGAAAGGGGCCAAACCGGGGGAGCCCAGCTTCGATTCACCCTGGGGGCCCGGGCGCCCGGGCTGGCACATCGAGTGTTCGGCGATGGTGCGCGAGGAGCTCGGCACCACGATCGACATTCACCTGGGCGGCGCCGATCTGATCTTTCCCCACCACGAAAACGAGATCGCCCAGTCAGAAGCCGCCAGCGGCCAGCCCCTGGCCCGCACCTGGCTGCACAACGGCATGGTGAATGTGGGCGGCGAAAAGATGAGCAAATCGCTCGGCAACTTCACCACCATTCGCGCCCTGCTGGAGAGCGGCGTGAGCCCGATGACTCTGCGGCTGTTTGTGCTGCAGGCGCACTACCGCAAACCGCTCGATTTCACCACCGAGGCCCTGGAAGCCGCCGCCACCGGCTGGCAGGGGCTCAACGCAGCGCTGGGGCTGATCACGCCAGGGGCAGCCCCGGCGGAACCCACGGCCGACCTGAACCCCGAGCTGGCCGCAGCCAAGGGTCGCTTCATCGCCGCCATGGACGACGACCTCAACACCTCGGCGGCGCTGGCGGTGCTGTTTGAGCTGGCCAAGCCCCTGCGCGCCTTGGCCAACCGCCTTGAGCGCGGCGACGGGGCCGCCGCAACTGAAGCGCAGACCCTGGCCAACCAACAACGGGGCGCCTTGCTGCATGAACTGGCAGGGGTGCTGGGGCTCAAAACTGAAATCAAAGACTCAGCAAAGCTCTCCGGCGGCGGCGCTTCTGCAAGCTGCCCCAGTGATTCCGACATCAACGCCCTGATCGAGCAACGGCGCACCGCTAAGGCAGCCAAGGACTTTTCGACGGCCGATGCGATTCGCGCCCAGTTGCTTGAGGCTGGCATCGAGCTGATTGACAAACCAGGCGGCGTCACTGACTGGATCCGCACCTGAGCTCACAGCCAGTGGACCCGATAGCGGTGCCATGATCAGACCACCGGCACCGAGCACCGCGAAGCAGAGCATGGCTCCCAGCAGGGAGACCACCACCTGACGGCTGCTGTAGCGGGGCTGATGGCGACGGCCATGGAGCCGTTGGCGCCACAGACGTCTCGCCGCCAGCGACACCAACACCCTGCTCTTGGGCACGGCCCTCACTGTTCACA
>VGQS01000018.1 GCA_016882285.1 Cyanobacteria bacterium K_DeepCast_35m_m2_155
CAGCGTCGGCCCGAATGATCTGGCCGGCCATGGTCTCAGCGGCCTCAGGCAGTTGGCTGAAGGCGCCGCTGAAACCGGCCAGCACCCACAGACCCGGTTCGACGGCTTGCGCCAGGGGCACCCCAGTGCTGCAGAAACTCACCGCGGCCTGGCGGTAGTTTCCCTGTGCCTGGGCCAGGCTGGGCCAGTGCCTGGCGAGCTCCTGGCGCAGCCGCTGCTCCATCGCCGCCGCATCGGGTGGGGCGCCCACCTCGAGGCCAGGGCGCACCAGGGTGATCTGGCCGGCCAGCAGGCGCCTGCCGCAGGGCACCAGAGCGGCATCGACGATCCAGGTTTCAGCCCGCAGCGCAGCGGCGCGCTGCTCCAGCGCAAGGCGGCTGAACCGCTCTGGCAGCAAGGCCACCGCAGGCCAGCGGCAGCGTGCCGGGGCCAGCCGCCAGTCGTCGAGCTCGAGCACGCCGGCCCAGCTGCAGCGCAGCCGCCCATCGAGCTGCGGCGCCAGGTCGCGGCAGCCGGCGCCGCAGGCCAGCACCAGTGGGCCCTGGTTGCGCAGTGCAGTGAGGTCGTCCGGTGTCTGCAGCAAGCGGGTGTGACGCACGACGCCCGCGCGCTTCAGGGCTGCCGCGACCAAGGCTCCAAAGCGCTGCGGGTCCACCTGCCAGGCCGGCAGCGGCAGGCCGCGGCGGCTCAGCTGCAGCCAGCGCCGCCGCAGACCCAGGGGGCCATGCCGGCGCTGCAGCTTCTGCCAGGCTCGGGCGGCTGGGCCTGGGGACAGCAGTCCGTAGCTCAAGGCTGTGGCGGTTTGAGGCCCCAGGCCTTGATCAATCAGGATCACATCTTGTCCCCGATCGGCAAGCTCGAGGGCCAGCAGGCTGCCGGCCAGGCCAGCCCCAACGATCGTGATCAAACCAGCAGATTGAACGAGCGGATCACCTGATCAAACAGCACCTTGACCTTGGGCCAGCGCACCTCATTGGTGCTGGCCGCCAGGGTGTACAGCCGGCCCCGATCGACCACCACCGTCGCCAGTTCATGGCGGTCGCGGTCAGCCAGATGGACCGCGTACTCGAGGTCATAGAAGGTGTGGCCGTTGTCTTGGCGTTCGCGCGCCTCGACCAGGGTGGCGTCGCGGCCGCTGCCCTCAGGGGCAATGGCGGTGCGGCGCAGGCGCTCGCCCACAGCCACGGCACTGCCCAGCTGGCTGAGCTCGTCGTCGCCATCGACGCTTGAGATCACCAGGCTGAGGGTTTCGTCGCTGTTGATCAGGTCGTGAAACACCACCTGCGGCCCGCCGCTCACCTGAACCCGCGTCCAACCGGTCGGATACAGAAAGGCGTAACGCCCATCGGGGCTCTGGAAGCTGTTGAGCCCTGCCGCTGCAGCACTGCAGCTGGCCAGCACCAGGCCAAGCACCAGCGCTGTCGCCAGGCCGCGCCAGCGCCGCACAAGGGACCAGAGTGAGCGCAAGGGCATGGCGGGCGCGGCAGAGGTGGGGCCGCGGCCATTCTGGACCGTGACCGCTGCCAGAGCGCTGACTCTCTTTAGAGTCGCGGCACCTGCGCCAGATCCCTGAGCGGCTTTACCCGCCCCCTGGCTCGACTGATCGATCAGTTCGAGCGCCTGCCCGGGATCGGTCCGCGCACCGCCCAGAGGCTGGCTCTGCACCTGTTGCGGCAGCCCGAAGAGCAGATCCATGCCTTTGCCGATGCGCTGCTGGCGGCCCGCAGCCAGGTGGGTCAGTGCCAGCGCTGTTTTCACCTCTCGGCCGATTCGCTCTGCGAGATCTGCCGCAACCCCGAACGGCACAACGGACAGATCTGCGTGGTGGCCGATTCACGCGACCTGCTTGCCATGGAGCGCACCCGTGAGTTCAAGGGCAGCTACCACGTGCTTGGGGGGTTGATCTCGCCGATGGATGGCATTGGCCCTGAGGCGCTCAACATTCAGCCCCTGGTGCAGCGGGTGGCGGGTCTGGGGGACGCAGCGGCTCAGGGCGCCACTGATGACGTTGGCGGCGACGTGGGTCATGGCGGTGGCGTCATCCAACCCGTCGTCGAGGTGATCCTGGCGCTCACCCCCAGCGTCGAGGGTGACACCACCAGCCTCTACCTGGCGCGATTGATCAAGCCGTTCACGGCAGTGAGCCGCATCGCCTACGGCCTGCCCATGGGCAGCGAGCTCGAGTACGCCGATGAGGTGACCCTGGCGCGCGCCTTTGAGGGACGCCGCGCGGTGGAGTGAATCGCGCCATGACCAGCACCAGCCCCTCTCGCAACAGCCGTTACAGCGCCATCCCTCCGGCCGAGCGGCTGCCCAGTTGGATCCGCTCGCCGGTGGGCAACGCCAGCGAGCTGGCGCGGGTGCAGGGGGTGGTCAAGCAGCAGCGGCTGCACACCATCTGTGAGGAGGGCCGCTGCCCCAACCGGGCCGAGTGCTACGCCGCCGGCACCGCCACCTTTTTGCTGGGGGGCTCGATCTGCACGCGCAGCTGTGCCTTTTGTCAGGTCGATAAGGGCCAGGCACCCGAGCCGCTCGATGGGCTCGAGTCCGAGCGGGTCGCAGGCGCCGTTGCGACTCTGGGGTTGTCGTATGTGGTGCTCACGGCGGTGGCCCGCGATGATCTGGCTGATCACGGCGCCTCGCTGTTCACGGCAGCGATGGCGGCGATCCGCCGGCGCACCCCCGCCGTGGCGATCGAGGTGCTGACTCCCGACTTCTGGGGCGGTCACCCAGGTGAAACCGAGGCGTTGGCAGCGCAACGGCAACGGTTGGGAGCCGTGCTGGCCGCCGAGCCGGTCTGCTTCAACCACAACCTCGAAACGGTCGAGCGCTTGCAGGGGGAGGTGCGCCGTGGGGCCACGTACAGGCGTTCGCTCGGCTTGCTGGCGGCAGCCCGCGAGCTTGCGCCCCACATCCCCACCAAAAGCGGCCTGATGCTGGGCCTTGGCGAAACCCGCGCTGAGGTCATTGCCGCGTTGCACGACCTGCGCAGGGCCGATTGCCAGCGCCTCACCCTGGGCCAGTACCTGCGGCCCTCATTGGCTCATATTCCTGTGGATCGCTACTGGCGACCCGAGGAGTTCGATGAACTCGGCGCCGTTGCCCGCGACCTGGGCTTTGCCGATGTGCGCTCAGGCCCGCTGGTGCGCAGCAGCTACCACGCGGGTGCAGAGCTGAGGCCCTAGCCCCGGAGCTGCCGCGCCGCCCGCGCCAGCCCCTCGGCGCAGCTGCAGCGCATCAGCAGGCCAGATCCGCCCCAGATCAGCCGTGGCGCCAGATCGAGCGGCCCTGCCCCCAGCTCGCGCAGGGGTTCAAACCCCTGGCGCCTGAAATAGCGCACCAGGCGCCTGTGCTGGACGTCGTTGTCGCGAATCGCCAGGATCGTGGCGCGCCGGCAGGGGCTGGCCTCCAGGGCCCAGGCCCAGGTGGCTGCCCAGATCAGGGCACCCACGCCGGCGGTGTGGGCGCCCTGCACCCGCATCGTGTCGAGCCGCAGGCCATCGGCGCTGGGCAGGGCCCAGCCCTTGAGTTCGCCCAACAGCACCAGCGCCTGCTCGCTGCGCCGTGCCACCCCCACCCGCAACGTGGTGAGCGGCCCCAACGCCTTGATCTGCAGGCGCAGCAGCAGGCCGCCGCGGCTGGCTGTGGCCTCCAGATCCTGAAGGGTTGGCGGCGTCATGGCGTCCAGGTCTCGGCGTGCACCACGGCCGCCAAAGGCAGCGGGCCGTAGAGGTGTGGAAACAGCTCGGCCGTGCCCGGGGCGGGTTCATGCCGAACGTTGAGCCCAGCCGCTTGGAGCTGTGCCGGGTCGATGCACAGCAGCTTGACGGCGCCGGCCGGCAGGTCGCCATAGAAACGCCCGGCGGTGGCGGCCAGCTGGTGCGCGGCGCTCAGGTGGATGAAGCCGACCGCCTCAAGCGTGCGGTCGCGGGTGGAGATGCGGTAGTCGTCTCCAGCGTTGCGTGCGGCTTGCCAGTCTGCTGTGAGCGCCAGGTGATAAAGCCAGCTGGGTGAGCGCCAGATGCTGCGGGGCGCCCAGGGCTCGGCCAGGACTGCAGCCAGCTCGGTGCTGTTCAAAAAGCGCTGCAGCCAGCACTGCAGGGCCACCAGGTCGGGTTCGGCGTCAAAGCCGGTCACATCAGCCAGTCGCAACTGGCGCACAAACGGCAGCAACGCCCAGTCGGCCAGCGAAGGTTGAGTGCCCAGCAGCCAGCCCCCCGCTTCCAGTTGCCGGTTCCAGTCGCGCAGGATCGCGACGGCCGCCTGGCGGTGCTGCTGCTGCTCGGCCAGCCCTTGGGAGCCAAAGCGACCCGCGTATTTGAAGCGATCGAGATGGTGCTTGAAGGGGCCATCGTTGCTGGCGATGAGCGCATCGATGGCGGCCTGCTCGGCTGGCGTTCGGGCCTGCCACCAGCTGGCCAGGTCGCTGCGCTGCATGGCCCAGCGCATCACGTCGAGGCTTTCACGCAGAACGGCCGGCGATTGCACAGCTGAGTCGCCTCCCGCACAGGCGCCCAGCAGCAGCACAGGCACCGTGGCTTGGCTGGAGGCGGCCAGCAGCTCTGGAGGCTTGGCCTTGAGCGCCACCTCACGAAGTTCCAGATCAACCCCAGGCTGCAGACCTGCCGCCGCCAGCGCCAGCCGCGCCCGCAGCGCATAGGGGCAGCGGCGAAAGCTGTAGAGGATGGGGCGTTCGTTGTCTGAGCCTGTTGTGGACGTGACCATGGTCATGACCATGGTCAGCTGTGCAAGGGAGCTGCGGCAGAAGAGGACTGGGTCAGAGATTGGGCCTGAGCTTGGGCTTGCTTCTGACAGACCTGCTCATGTTGCCGCTGGCGCTCGGCAAAGCGGGCGCGGTCGGCATCGCTGAATCGCGCGATGCAGTGATGGCAGCTCACCCCCTTGCGGTAGGCGGGATGCTGCAGCTCGGCCGGCGCCAGCGGCAGGCCGCAGGCGTAGCAGAGGCTGTGGTTGCCGGGCTCGAGCTGGTGGTTGACCGTGACCCGTTGATCGAACACAAAGCACTCGCCCTGCCAGCTGCTGCTCTGCTCGGGCACCTCCTCGAGGTAGCGCAGGATGCCCCCCTGCAGGTGGTGCACGCCTGTAAAGCCCCGCTGCAGCAGATAGGCGGTCGCTTTTTCGCAGCGGATCCCGCCGGTGCAGAACAGGGCAATGGCCTTGGGCTGGCGCGCAGACACCAAGGGGCGGAGCTGCTGCTCGACCCAGGTCGGGAAGTCGCGAAAGCTCTCGGTGCCAGGGTCGATCGCGCCACGAAAGCTACCCACCGCCACTTCGTAGCTGTTGCGGGTGTCGATCACCAGGGTGTCTGGATCGCTGATCAGCGCGTCCCAGTGCTGGGGCGGCACATAGGTGCCCACCTGCTCGGCCGGCTTGACCGTGGGGCACCCCATGGTGACGATCTCGCGCTTGAGCCTGACCTTGAGCCGCGCAAAGGTCTGCGCGTCCGCCCAACTCAGTTTCGCCTCAAGCTCGGCCATGCCTGGGATCTGGCGCAGCCGCGCCAACACCTGATGCACGCCAGCTTCTGGGCCGCAGATGGTGCCATTGACCCCTTCGCCTGCCAGCAGAATCGTGCCGCGCACCGCCTCGGCCTCGGCCAGCTCGCGCAGCTCGCGCTGCAGGGCCGGGAGCACCTCGGCGCTCAGGCCGCTGAAGCGATAGAACGCTGCGACCAGCACAGCGCTCACCCCTGCCAGGGCGTGACCCCCGCCGCAGCCAGCAGCTCGCGGTCGGCGGCGGCCGCCGGGTTGCTGGTGGTCAGCAGGGTGTCGCCATAGAAGATCGAATCGGCTCCGGCCAGCAGGCACAGAATCTGTGCTTCGCGGCTGAGTTGCTCGCGGCCGGCGCTCAGGCGCACGCGGCTGGAGGGCATCAGGATGCGTGCGGTGGCCACCATGCGCACCAGCTCAAGTGCATCGATGGGCGGTTGTTCTTCGAGGGGGGTGCCTTCGACGGCGACCAGGGCGTTGATCGGCACGCTTTCGGGGTGAGGCTCGAGGCTGGCGAGCACCTGCAGCAGCGAAGCCCGATCGCTCAGGCTCTCGCCCATGCCGATGATGCCGCCGCAGCACATCGAGATGCCCGCCCGGCGAACCCGCTGCAGGGTCTCGAGCCGCTCGGCGTAGGTGCGGGTGGTGATGATCTGGTCGTAGTGCTCGGGGCTGGTGTCGAGGTTGTGGTTGTACGAGGTCAGCCCGGCCTCGGCCAGCTGTTGCGCCTGGCCATCGCTCAGCATGCCGGCGGTGACGCAGGCCTCGAGCCCCAGCGAGCGCACGCCCCGCACCATCGCGAGCATGGCGTCAAACGGGGCGCCATCGCGGATTTCGCGCCAGGCCCAGCCCATGCAGAAGCGGTGGGCGCCGGCCTCCTTGGCGGCGCGGGCCCGCTCCAGCACCGGTTCGACCTGTAGGGCCAGATCCTCGCGGCCGCCCACGTCGCTGCTGTGGTGCATCGACTGGGGGCAGTAGGCGCAGTCCTCTTCGCAGCCGCCTGTTTTGACGCTCAGCAGGGAGGCCAGCTGCACGCGGTAGCCGGGGTTGGCCTCGCGGTGCACGGCCTGGGCCTGCCAGAGCAGCTCCATCAACGGCAGCTCGAGCAGCGCCTCGATCTCGGCTGTGCTCCAGTCGTGGCGCGTCGCAGCAGCCGGCTTGCTGGCGGTTTGGTCGGGTGTCTGGGTGGGGCTCAAGAGAGGGCTGGTGAGTGAGGCGCGGCCGCGCCGCGGGTTTTAAGCCAGGGAGGGTTCAACCCCTCCAAAGCGGCGCTGCCGGCTCTGGTAGTCGAGCAGAGCAGCTTCTAAGGCGGCTTCATCGAAGTCGGGCCACAACACATCGGTGATGTGGAGCTCGGCATAGGCGAGCTGCCACAGCAGAAAGTTGCTGATGCGCTGTTCACCGCTGGTGCGGATCAGCAAGTCGGGGTCGCGTTCACCGGCGGTGTGCAGCTCGGCGCTGAAGAGTGTTTCATCGATGGCAGCGGGATCCAACTCGCCCCGTGCAGCCCGCTCGGCCAGGTGGCGGGCGGCGCGCACCAATTCGGCGCGACCGCCGTAGTTGGTGCACACGTTGAAGTGGATACCGCTGTTGGCTGCGGTGCGCTCGGTGGCATCGGCGATCAGCTGGCGCAGCCCCGCAGGCAGCGGCTCCAGGTCGCCCAGAAAGCGGATGCGCACCTGCTCGCGCTCGAGGGCTTCAAGCTCGCGGGCCAGCACCCGTTCGAACAGGGTCATCAAAAAGGTGACCTCTTCACCGGGACGGTTCCAGTTTTCGGTCGAAAAGGCATAGGCGGTGAGCGCGCCGATGCCCCAGTCGCTGCACAGCCGCAGGGTGCGCTTGAGCGCTTCGACGCCTTCGCGGTGGCCCATCACGCGGGGCAGGCCGCGGCGGCGCGCCCAGCGGCCGTTGCCGTCCATGATCACGGCCACATGGCTAGGCAGCCGAGCCGCATCGAGCGAAGCCGGAATGGCGTGCTTGGCTCGAGCCAGGTTGGTCGCCAGGGCGCGACTCATCCGCGTGATTCTGACGTGTCCTTGGATACGCTACGCCCTGCGGGCAAGGCCAACGCCTCGCTCAGTAGATCGTGCAGCCGGCTGCTGGTGATCGGCCGCTCCAAACGGCCCTGGCTCGCCAGCGACAGGGTGCCGGTCTCCTCGGACACCACGATCGCCAGACAGCGGTCAAAGCGCTCGGTCAACCCCAGCGCAGCCAGGTGGCGCGTGCCATAGCGGTTGATGCCCTGGCGCGAGAGCGGCAGGATCACCCCGGCAGCCACGATGCGATTGGCTTTGACCAGCACCGCACCGTCGTGCAGAGGGGTGTCGCTGGCAAACAGGTTGAGCAGCAGATCCACCGAGAGCTGGCCGTCGACGGTGATGCCCGGATTGAGGAAGTCTTCGGGCCGCAGATCACTGCCGAGATCCACCACGATCAAGGCGCCGCGACGCAGTTGCGACAGCCTCCCGGCCGCCTCGCTGAGGGTCGCCACCGAGCCAGAGGCCAGCTGATCGCGGCTGCGATCGCCGAACAGCACCCGCAGCCGGCCGGTGCCGAGCAGCTCCATCAGCCGCCTGAGTTCCCCTTGCCAGAGGATCGCCAGCGCCAGGCTGCAGGCCAGCACCAGCGCATCAATCAGCTTGCTGGTCAGCGGCAGATTCGCGTAGCGCTGCACCACCCAGGCCAGCGCGACCAACATCAGATAGCCGCGTAGCAGCCACAGCGTGCGGGCTTCGGTGACCCGGCCCAACAGCAACACGCCCAGGCCAATGGCGCAGAGCAGGTCGAGCAGCAGACGGGGGTCGATGGTGAACCTGCAGGCCCGCTCAGGGGCCCGGCGCAAACAACATTGTTGTTCAGGTTATCGGTGAGAGCCGCGCCGGTAGCACGTCGTAGCGCAGTAACTCCTCCGGCTGCTCGCGCCGTTGCACCAGCTCGGCGACCCCATCGCCGACCAGCACGGCGGCCGGCCTGGGGATGCGGTTGTAGTTGGAGCTCATCGAGGCGTTGTAGGCGCCGGTGGCAAACACCGCCAGCACATCACCAGGTTTGGCTTTCGGCAGGGCGACGTCCTTCAGCAGAACATCGCCCGATTCGCAGTGCTTGCCGGCCACCGTGACGTTGTCGCTCGCCGCGGCGGTGGGCCTTTCTGCCAGCACCGCGGTGTAAGTCGATTGATAGGTGATCGGGCGTGGGTTGTCGCTCATGCCGCCATCGACCGAGACGTAGGTGCGGATCCCTGGAATCGTTTTGCAGCTCCCGATCGAATACAGGGTCACCCCGGCGGTGGCCACCAGCGAGCGGCCCGGTTCGCACAAGAGCCGCGGCAGCTCCAGACCACGGGCGCGGCAGGCCTCCACCACGGCCTCAGCCACGGTCTGCACCCAGGCCTGAATGCTCGGCGGGTCATCGCTTGTCACGTAGCGGATGCCCAGGCCTCCCCCAACATTGAGGTCTTCGACGGGGTGGCCGAGCCGGCGCGCCAGGGCCAGAGCATCGGCCATCACGCCGGCCAGATCGCTGTGGGGCTGCAGTTCAAAAATCTGCGAGCCAATGTGCGCGTGCAGCCCGCTCAGGCGGCCCCAGGAGCAGTTCTGCAGATGCTTGAGCACGGTTTCAAGCTGATCGGGATCAAAGCCGAACTTGCTGTCGAGATGGCCGGTGCGGATGTACTCGTGCGTGTGGCACTCAATGCCAGGGGTGAAACGCAGCATCAGCCGCACGGGCTGGCTCAGCTCAGGGGCCAGCTCGGCCAACAGCTCCAGATCGCGCCAGTTGTCAGCCACCACGGTGACGCCGTGGCTGGCAGCCAAGGCGAGCTCTTCTTTTGACTTGTTGTTGCCATGCAGCACGATTCGCTCGGCCGGCATGCCTCCTTGCAGGGCCGTCAGCAGTTCACCCGCCGAAACGGCATCAAGGCCCAGGCCCTCGCTGGCCACCAGGGCGCTGATCGCCAGCGAGCTGTTGGCTTTGCTGGCGTAGAGCGCCAGGGCGCGGCCTGGGTAGTGCGCCGCCAGCGCCTCGCGGTAGGCGCGGCAGGTGGCCCGCAGGGTCGCCTCATCGAGCACGTACAGCGGCGTGCCGTAGGTGCGGGCCAGTTCACTCAGGGTGCATCCGCCCACCATCAGCTCGCCGTTGCTGTCGAGGCTGCTGCCCAGGGGGGTGAGGTTGCGGTTGGGGCTGCTCAGGTCCTGCCCCTGCTCATAGGGAGCCGCCTTCACAGGGGGCTGGCTTGTGATCACCATGGCAGGGGTGGCGCGAACCGCGGCAAAGCATGAATGTACGGAACCCGCTCGTGGCGCCGCTGCTTCCTGCGCACCTCGAGGCTGTGCAGACGCTGGATCAGCGCGCGCTGGGTGGCTTCTGGACTGCCTCCCAATGGCAGGTCGAGTTGGCCGAGCCACGCCGGCCGGGTTTGGGACTCTGGCTGGATGGGGCGTTGGTGGCCATGGCCAGCGGCTGGCTGGTGGTGGATGAATTGCACATCACCCTGGTGGCGAGCGATCCCGCCCATCGCCGGCAGGGACACGCCCGTTGCGTGCTCGCCGCGCTGCTGCAGCTGGCGGCGGCGCAGGGGGCCGAGCGCGCCACCTTGGAAGTAGCCGCCGGCAACACGGCCGCTTGCGGGCTCTACGGCGCATTGGGCTTCACGAGCGCCGGGGTTCGTCGCGCTTACTACCGCAATGGCGACGATGCCCTGATCCAATGGCGTGGGCTTGAGCCATCTCCACAGCAAAACAGGTAGGGGAAACCGACATTTTTTGTCGACGAATCCCGCTACTTTTTGCTGCTGATGTACAACGAAAAGTGCTCAGAAGCCAATGCCTGCAGCACCTCTGATTGCTTTTTGCGGCGGCTCACACCACCTAGCTCAACCCTGATAGGTTGGAGCCATCAAGCGTTGCCCCGGCCATGTTCGAGCGGTTTACCGAGAAGGCCATCAAGGTGATCATGCTGGCCCAAGAGGAGGCCCGCAGGCTCGGCCATAACTTCGTGGGCACCGAGCAGATCCTGTTGGGTCTGATCGGCGAGGGCACAGGCGTGGCCGCCAAGGTCCTCAAGTCGATGGGCGTCAACCTCAAGGACGCCCGCGTTGAGGTTGAAAAGATCATTGGCCGAGGGTCGGGCTTTGTTGCTGTCGAGATCCCGTTCACCCCACGGGCAAAACGGGTTTTAGAGCTCTCGCTCGAAGAAGCCCGCCAGCTGGGCCACAACTACATCGGTACGGAGCATCTGCTGCTCGGCCTGATCCGCGAAGGCGAGGGCGTGGCCGCACGGGTGCTCGAGAACCTGGGCGTCGACCTGGCCAAGGTGCGCACCCAGGTGATCCGCATGCTCGGCGAGACCGCCGAGGTGGCCGCAGGCGGCGGTGGCGGTAAGGGCTCCACCAAAACACCCACCCTCGACGAGTTCGGCAGCAACCTCACCCAGCAGGCCTCCGACGGCAAGCTCGACCCGGTGGTGGGTCGTCAGAACGAGATCGAGCGGGTCATCCAGATCCTGGGCCGCCGCACCAAGAACAACCCGGTGCTGATCGGTGAGCCCGGCGTCGGCAAAACCGCGATCGCCGAGGGCCTGGCCCAGCGCATCAACAGTGGCGATGTGCCCGACATCCTTGAGGACAAGCGGGTCCTCACCCTCGACATTGGCCTGCTGGTGGCCGGCACCAAATACCGGGGCGAGTTCGAGGAGCGCCTCAAAAAAATCATGGAGGAGATCCGGGGCGCGGGCAACGTGATCCTGGTGATCGACGAGGTGCACACCTTGATCGGCGCCGGCGCCGCCGAGGGCGCCATCGATGCCGCCAACATCCTCAAGCCGGCCCTGGCCCGCGGTGAGCTGCAGTGCATCGGTGCCACCACCCTCGATGAGTACCGCAAGCACATCGAGCGCGATGCGGCCCTCGAGCGCCGCTTCCAGCCGGTGATGGTGGGCGAGCCCTCGGTCGACGACACGATCGAGATTTTGCGGGGCCTCAAGGAGCGCTACGAAGCGCACCACCGCCTCAAGATCGCCGACGAAGCCCTGGTGGCCGCGGCGACCCTGGGTGATCGCTACATCTCGGATCGTTTCCTGCCCGACAAGGCCATCGACCTGATCGACGAGGCCGGCAGCCGCGTGCGCCTGCTCAACTCGAAGCTGCCGCCGGCGGCCAAGGAGATCGACAAGCAGCTGCGCGCCGTCCAAAAAGAGAAAGAGGACGCCGTGCGCGAGCAGGACTTCACCAAGGCAGGCGAGCTGCGCGACAAGGAGGTGGAGCTGCGCGAGCAGATCCGCACGATCCTGGCGTCGCGCAAGGACGACGAACCCGCCACCGCAGAAGCCGCTGATAGCTCTGCTGCTGAGCCCGCTCAGGCCGCTGCTGTTGAAGCCAAAGTCGATGCCGCTGCCCAGCTGGCCGATGGCGCTGATTCGGACCGTGCGCCGGTGGTCACCGAAGAGGACATTGCCCAGATCGTGGCCTCCTGGACCGGGGTGCCGGTGCAGAAGCTCACCGAGAGCGAGTCGGTGAAGCTGCTCAACATGGAGGAGACCCTGCACCAGCGCCTGATCGGCCAGGACGAGGCCGTCAAGGCGGTGTCGCGGGCCATCCGCCGCGCCCGGGTGGGTCTGAAGAACCCCAACCGGCCGATTGCCAGCTTCATCTTCAGCGGTCCCACCGGCGTCGGCAAGACCGAGCTCACCAAGGCGCTGGCGGCCTATTTCTTTGGCAGCGAGGAGGCGATGATCCGCCTCGATATGTCCGAGTTCATGGAGCGCCACACGGTCAGCAAGCTGATCGGCTCTCCTCCTGGCTACGTGGGCTTCAACGAGGGCGGTCAGCTGACCGAAGCGGTGCGCCGCCGGCCCTACACCGTGGTGCTGTTCGACGAGATCGAGAAGGCCCACCCCGATGTCTTCAACCTGCTGCTGCAGCTCCTGGAAGATGGCCGCCTCACCGACTCGAAGGGCCGCACCGTCGACTTCAAGAACACCCTGATCATCATGACCTCGAACATCGGCTCGAAGGTCATTGAAAAGGGTGGCGGCGGCCTGGGCTTCGAATTCGGCGGTGGCGACGCCGAAGAGACCCAGTACAACCGCATCCGCTCGCTGGTGAACGAGGAGCTGAAGCAGTACTTCCGCCCCGAGTTCCTCAACCGCCTCGACGAAATCATCGTCTTCAGGCAGCTCAGCCGCGACGAGGTCAAGGAGATCTCCGAGATCATGCTCAAGGAGGTCTTCGCCCGCATGCTCGAGAAGGGCATCAGCCTCTCGGTGACCGAGGCGTTCAAGGAGCGCCTTGTCGACGAGGGTTACAACCCCAGCTACGGCGCCCGTCCGCTGCGCCGTGCCGTGATGCGCCTGCTCGAGGATTCGCTGGCTGAGGAGTTCCTCAGCGGCCGCATCGGCGAGGGCGACGCCGCTGTTGTCGATGTGAACGATGACAAGCAGGTCGTCATTCGCAAGCAGGGCGCCGAAACCCCGGCGGTGCCTCAGCTCGCCAGCGTCTGAGCGAAGATCAGGGCATGACCCCCTCGGCCCATGCCATTGCCCCGGTTCGCGTGCTGCGCGGCGAGGGCGCCTGGGCTCAAGCGCTGGAGCTGATTCCAGCGCTGAGCCGCCGGCCCCTGGTGCTGGGCCGCAGCCAAGCCACATCGGCCTTGCGCCAGGACCTGGCAGTGCAGCTGCAATCGGCTGGCCTGCAGGTCGAGCCCGCGCTGCTGCGGCGCGATTGCTGCGAGGAGGACCTGATCCCTTTGGCCGAGCAGGCCGCGGCCGCGGCTGTTGATGCCGTGATCGCCGTGGGCGGCGGCAAGGTGCTGGATGGCGGCAAGCTGCTGGCGGATCGCTTGCAGCTCCCCTGCGTCACGGTTCCCACCAGCGCTGCCACCTGCGCCGGCTGGACGGCCCTGGCCAATGTGTATGCGCCTGAGGGGGCGTTTCGCTACGACGTGGCGCTGTCGCGCTGCCCAGAACTGCTGGTCTTTGATCACGCTTTGGTGCGCCAGGCGCCGCCCCGCACCCTGGCCAGCGGCATCGCCGATGCGGTGGCCAAGTGGTATGAAGCCTCCGTCAGCAGCGCTGGCAGCGGCGATGGCCTGATTCAACAGGCCGTGCAAATGGCCCGTGTCCTGCGTGATCAATTGCTGCTCGATGCCGAGGCGGCCATGGCCGATCCGTTCGCAGAGGCCTGGGGCCGCGTGGCCGAAGCCTGCGGCCTGAGCGCCGGGCTCATCGGTGGCATCGGCGGTGCCCGTTGCCGCACGGTGGCAGCCCACGCCGTTCACAACGGCCTGACCCAGCTGAGCGCCTGCCATCACCAGTTGCATGGTGAAAAAGTGGGCTTTGGCATCCTGGTGCAGCTGCGCCTCGAAGAGGTTCTGGGCGGCAGCCAGCTCGCGGCACAGGCCCGGCGGCAACTGCTGCCCTTCTTTGCCGCCCTCGGCCTGCCCCTGACCCTGGCCGATCTGGGCCTGGCGCAGGCTTCTTTGGCCGATCTGCAGCAGGTGTGTGAGTTTGCCTGCAGGCCAGGCTCCGATCTGCATCACCTGCCCTTTGCCGTGAGTCCAGCCGATCTGCTCGCGGCTCTGGTCAGCACCACCGCCGGCCAGCTCAGCGAAGCCACGCTTTGAAGGCTCTCGCGTGACCATCGCCCCGCACCCAGCACCTGCTGGTGGTCGCCAGCTGCTCGAGCAGGCTGCACAAACGCTGCTGGATCCGCAGGGGCGTGCCGTTGCCGAGGCCGTGCAGTGGTGGGATCTGCCCGCTCTTGGCACCGCTGAGCTGCGCTGGCCGGTGGCGGTCTTCGCACCGCAAGACGCTGCCGCCGTTGGCCAGGAGCCAGTGCTGCTGCTGCATGGCTTTGACAGCTCTTGCCTCGAGTTCAGGCGGCTGGTGCCACTGCTGAGCCGGCGCACGACGGTGCTGGTGCCTGACCTCCATGGCTTCGGCTTCACCCCGCGCGTGCCCGGCGCTGCCTACAACCCCAGTGGGGTGCTGCGCCACCTTGAGGCGTTGCTTGAGCAGCTGCAGCGCAGCCTGGGTGCATCGCGCGTGGGCCTGATCGGCGCGTCGATGGGCGGCTCAGTGGCGGTGGAGCTGGCACGGCGCTGCCCAGAGCGCGTCAGCCGTCTGCTGCTGCTGGCACCTGCTGGTCTCACCGGGCGTCCGATGCCGGTGCCCCCCCTGCTTGACGCGCTGGGGGTGCGCTTTCTGGCCTTGCCTGGGGTGCGCAGGGGCCTGTGCCGCAGTGCCTTTGCCGATCCTGATGCCTCGGTGGGACCCGCCGAGCTTGAGATTGCCTCGCTGCATCTGGCCACACCAGGCTGGGCTGAGGCGCTGGCCAGCTTTGCCCGCAGCGGCGGTTTTGCCGGCTGCGGTGAACCGCTGCCTGATCACCCCCTGCAGGTGCTGTGGGGTGCCAATGACCGCATTCTCAGAGCGCCGCAAAAACGGGCTGCCCTGGCTCTGTTAGGAGAGCGGGTGCGGCAGCTCGAGCAGTGCGGGCATCTGCCCCATCTCGATCAACCGGCCCTGGTCGATCAGGCCTGGGCTCACCTTTGCGAGCACGTGGCCTGATGCCAAGCGACAAGCAGGCCAGTGGTCCGGTGATGCAGCTGCTCGCCAGTGGGTTGCAGTTGTGGGTGCGGCAGCAATGCCAAAGCGTCGAGAGCCTTGACATCGACCTGCGTGGCTCGGCCCTCGCGCTGTTGCGAGGCCGGCTCGATGGCGTGCAACTGCTGGCGCGGCGGGCGGTGTTTCAGCACCTGCCGATTGAGCAGGTGCAGCTGCAGAGCACGGTCATCAGCGTGCACATGGGCAACCTGCTCAAGGGCCAGCCGCTGCAGCTCGAGCAGCCCTTTGTGGTTGAGGGTCAGCTCAGCTTCACGGCTGAGGGGCTGGCCGCGTTGTTTGCCGAGCCCCATTGGCAGGGGCTGGCCGAGCAGCTGCGCGAGCAGTTGTTTGGCGCGCTGGGCCTGAAGGCGCTGCGCATCGAGGTTGATCAGCTGGTTTTTGTGCTGCAGGGCAGCCAGCCTTCCGAGCAGATCGAGCTGCGGGTGGTGGTGCGCGCCGCTGCGGGCACGATCGAACTGGCAAGCCCCACAGGCGAAACACTGGTGCAGCTGCCGATGGATCCAGGCATCAGCATCGAGCGGGCCTGGATCGCTGCCGGCATGGTGCAGCTCAGTGGTCGCGCCCGGGTTTCACCCTGATTGCAACCAGGGCAGCACCAGGCTCACCAGCCCGTAGACCACCGCCGGGGCAAACAGAAAGCTGTCGATGCGATCAAGAATGCCGCCGTGACCAGGGATCACATCGCCCGAGTCCTTCAGGCCTGCATCGCGTTTGAGCATCGATTCGGTCAGATCGCCCACCAGGGCCATCAGCGCCACCACGGCGCCAAGCGCAGCCCCCAGAACGGCAGAGAGCACCAGCTGGGCTGGTTCGACGCCCACGCCTGAGGCAGCGCCTCGCGTCAGCGCCATCGCCACACCGCCGATCACCCCCACCAGCATCGAGCAGGCGAGGCCGCCCAGGGCTCCTTCAACGGTCTTGCCGGGGGAGAGGGGTGAAAGAGGCGTGCGTCCCAGCCGCCGGCCAATCACATAGGAGCCAATGTCGGTGCCCACCACCATGAAGCAGGCAATCAGGGTGAGCGCCAACCCCAGGCCATCGGGCAGCTCGCGCAGGCGGATCCAGTGGCTCGGCAAAAAGCCCAGATAAAACAGCCCAAAGATCGACGCGGCCACATCGGCGATCGTGCCGGGCCGCGGCTGCAGCAGCAGCCAGCCGCAGATCAGTGCGCCCGAGACCGGCAGCACGGCAGCAGCGAGATCCTGGGCAAACCAGCCGCCGCCGGGGCGGTTGCTGGCAGCCATGGTCGCCAGCAACAGCAGCTGCACCGCCACCAGGGTTGTTTTGCTGGCCGGCCGGATGCCCTTGGACTGGGCCATGCGGAAAAACTCCAGCAGGCCCAGATGCACCATGACCCCGACGGCCAGGGTGAACCACCAGCCGCCCAGCAGCACCACCACAAAGCCAAAGGCCCCAGCCGCCCAGCCGCTCAACAGCCGTGCCGGTGAGGTGGTCTTGCGGGGGGCTTGCTCGCTCACCATCAGCGCTCGGCGGCGATCACAAACAGGGGTTCGGCGGCGGCCAGCTTGGCCTGGCTGCCGCGGCGCTGCATGCGGTGCACGGTGGCCTGCACCACCTGCAGATCTTTGGCCTGCAGCTGGGCCAGAGTGTCGGTGGCATCGACCAGGCCTTCAAGACTGGCGGTGCTGATCACCAGGCGCCCCTGCGGTACCAGCGCCTCCCACACGAGCCTTAAGACATCGCCCAGAGGGCGCCCCACCTCCAGCAGCACCCGATCGGGGCCGGGGGGCAGCTGGGCCAGATCGGTCGGGGCTTCACCGGCATGAATGTGCAGGTTGCTGATGCCAAAGCGTTCACGGTTGCGGCGCAGCAGCTCGATCGCTTCAGGATCGCGCTCGAGCGTGTGCACCTCACCAGCGGGTAGCAGCCGGGCGATCTCAAGCGCCAGCGCGCCGGTGCCGCCCCCCACATCCCACACCAGCGAGCTGGCTGTGGGACGCAGGTGGGCCAGCAGCATCACCCGCAGCTCCATCGGCGTGGGGTTGAAGCCCGGTGCCCGCGCAAAGGCCCCATCGGGCAAACCCGGGGTCACAAAATCCCAGCGGTAGGCGTCGCGTTCTGGCACTGGCTCGGCCGCGGACTCCTATGGGGCCACAACCTTCACCGTATCAGCGATCTGACCAGGCCAAAGCTGCTGCTGCCGCTGCAGCCAGGCGGCTCGCGCTGCATCGATCCGCTCGCCAGGCACCAGCAACGGGATCCCCGGCGGGTAGGGGCACAGCGGCTCGGCGGCGATGGCACTGGCGGCTTCTGCCAGGGGCAGCGGGCGACTCGGGGCCCGCCAGGCCTGGGCGATCGGTAGCGCCAGCGCGGCCACCAGCGGCAGCGGCGGTGGCTGCAGAGGCGGCAGCGGTGTCCCGCCCAGCTCCCGGCGCAGGGCCATCAGCACCCGGGGCAATCGCCAGCTCACCCCAACAGGCGGCACCTGTCCCAGGCAGAAGGTCAGCGTTGCCGGTTCGGGCAGCTCGGCGATCACGCCGCGTTCCAGCAGCCACGCGTCGGCTTCCAGACCATTGATGCCCAGAGCCGCGGCGTGCAGCACCAGCCGCAGCGGATCGCCGTTGTCCACCAGCGGCAGACCGCACGCCTTGCAACGCCGTCTGAGCCGCGCCGCCACCTGCTCGGCCTGCCTGCGGCGGCGGCGGCCAGCGGGACTGCAGAGCTCGGCCATCGACGCTTCGCAACTGGCCAGCAGCAGGGCGCTGGGGCTCGAGGTCTGCAGCCACAGCAGGGCCCGCTCGATCGCGGCCGCTTCGACCCGCGGGCCCTGGGCCAGCAGCGCGGCGCTCTGGGCCAGCCCGCCGGCGCTCTTCTGCAGCGACAGCACTTCGATGTCGACCCCGGCCGCCATGCCGGCGCCGCAGCCATGGGCGGCGTCGACCAGCAGCGGCACCCCGGCGCTGTGCACCACCCGGGCCAGGGCAGGCAGATCCGCCGCCAGCCCCTGGTAGGTGGGTGAGACCAGGGCCACGGCGGCCAGCGGCCCGCCGGCCAGCGCCTCCTGCAGCACCTGCTGCAGGTGCTCGGGGCTGGGCGGCTGCCACAGCCCCGTGGCCGCATCAAACGGCAGCGCAAACAGCAGCGGTTCGAGCTGCCCTAGCACGCAGGCGTGCAGCAGGCTGCGGTGCAGGTTGCGCGGCAGCAGCACGCGGCTGCCCGGGGGTGCCAGGGCCAGCAGGGCTACCTGCAACAGGCCGCTGGCCCCGTTCACCCCATACCAGCAGTGCTCGGCCCCCAGCAGGGCTGCGGCACGGCGTTGGCTGGCAGCCACAGCGCCCTCTGCCAGCAGCGGGCCGCCGATCTCGGGCAGTTCAGGCAGGTCCCAGCTGCCAGGGGGTTGGCGCAGCAGCTGCCGCAGCGGTGGCGCCAGGCCCCGGCCGCGCCCGTGGGCCGGCAGGTGCAGATCAAGGCCCATGGCTGAGCGCCCAGATTCCTAGAGTTTGCCCCGCCCTTGTGCCTGCGCCGTTGGCCGCCGTTCCGGTTCTCGATTACAACCCCAATCGCGACCTGCGCTGGTTGCTGCTGCGGCCCTGGATCGGGGTGACGCGGCTGCTGGTGGTGCTGGGCCAGCTGCTGACGCTGGCCATTGCTCTGGTGGTGCAGGGCAACAGCACCGACGCCAAGGTGCAGCAGCGCCTTGCCGGCCGCATCCTCGGCACCCTCACCAATCTGGGCCCCTGCTTCATCAAGGTGGGGCAGGCCCTCTCGACTAGGCCCGACCTGGTGCGGCGCGACTGGCTCGAGCAGCTCACCCGCCTGCAGGACGATTTGCCGGCTTTTGATCACCAGATCGCCCTGGCCACGATCGAGGCCGAACTGGGGGCACCGGCGAGTGAGCTGTTTGCTGTGTTTCCCGACTATCCCGTGGCGGCCGCCAGCCTGGGCCAGGTCTACAAGGCCCAGCTGGGCGATGGCCATTGGGTGGCGGTCAAGGTGCAACGGCCCAACCTGGCCTTTGTGCTGCGCCGCGATCTGGTGCTGATCCGCCTGCTGGCGGTCACGTTTGCGCCGCTGCTGCCACTCAACCTGGGTTTTGGCCTCGGCACGATCATCGACGAGTTTGGCCGCACCCTGTTTGAAGAGATCGACTACCGCCTTGAGGCCGATAACGCTGAGCGGTTTGCGGCGTTGTTTGCTGAGCACCCTGAGGTGACGATCCCCAGGGTCGAGCGGCACCTCTCGGCCCGGCGGGTGCTCACCACCAGCTGGATCAACGGCACCAAACTGCAGCAGCGCCACGAGCTCGAGGCACGGCGCCTCGATCCGGCGGCACTGATCCGCACCGGCGTGATCGCCGGGCTGCAGCAGCTGCTGGAGTTCGGCTATTTCCACGCCGATCCCCACCCCGGCAACCTGTTTGCCCTGCCGGGCAAAACCGGGCCCATGGGCCATCTGGCCTATGTGGATTTCGGCATGATGGATTCGATCAGCGACGCCGACCGGCTCACCCTCACCGGTGCCGTGGTGCACCTGATCAACCGCGATTTTGAGGCCCTGGCCCGCGACTTTGTGGCGCTCGGCTTCCTCAACCCCAGGGCCAATCTGGAGCCGATCGTGCCGGCGCTTGAAGAGGTGCTGGGTGGGGCGCTGGGCGACAACGTCGGCTCGTTCAACTTCAAGGCGATCACCGATCGCTTCAGCGAGCTGATGTACGACTACCCCTTCAGAGTGCCGGCGCGCTTTGCCCTGATCATTCGCGCCGTGGTGAGCCAGGAGGGCCTGGCGCTGCGGCTCGATCCCAGCTTCCGCATCATTCGCGTGGCCTATCCCTATGTGGCGCGGCGGCTGCTGGCCGGCGACACCGCCGAGATGCGCGAGAAGCTGCTCGAGGTGCTGTTTGACAAGGGCGGCCGCCTGCAGCTCGAGCGCCTCGAGAACCTGCTGGCCGTGGTCGAAAGCGACGGTGCGCCCACCGACCTGATTCCGGTGGCCGGCGCCGGCCTCAAGCTGCTGCTGGGGCCTGAGGGCACCAGCCTGCGCCAGCGTCTGCTGCTCACCCTGGTGCGCGACGACCGGCTGCACACCGACGACCTGCGGCAGCTGCTGGGCCTGCTGCGCCGCACATTCTCCCCACGTCGCCTGGCTGGCGGCATGCTGCAGCGCCTCAACCCGCTCGCGGCGTAAGGCTTTTGCCTGGAGATTGAGTGCCAGCTTCTTGCCCTGGTTGGCATCGCTACGCAGCGCGTTGATTGTTTCGCTGGCACCGGAGTGCTTGCAACGCCATGTTCAAGCGTGAGCACCATCAGCGACTGGCACGGGTGTTTGACCAGCTTGCTGCGGTCAAACTGCGCAGGTTGAATTGTTTCTTTGCTGGTAGTGATCTGCGGCGCGCGCTTCAGCGCACGAGCGAGCAGTTGCAGCGTCTGGAGCATCGCCTGCCGCCGCCCGCCTAGGAGTGAGGGTCAATCCCTCGGGGCAGCAAGGTCTTTCAGAATCTTGCGAGCCAGCCGCTCGTTGATCTCGCGATGCCTGGGAACCGGCTGCGTCATCCCTGTCTTGGGTTGATGAAAGATGTCATGGTTTCCGCCATGTCTCAACAGAACACATCCATCCCGTTCCAGTTGTTGGATCAGATCAACCCGTTTCACAACACAAGCAGATCTTCAACCTTGCGGATTCCGGGGAGATCACCTTTGGATAATTCCTTGTATAAATCCAAAAGGTGGACTTTCAAGTTGTCCAGGTCTGTGCCCTGGGTCCAATGGTCGGGGAAGCTGTTTAGGTAGCCGAGATAGCTCCCATCCGGCTCCATCCAGTAGGTAAAAGGTTCGTGGGTCATTGGCCCTCACTCCTCGCTGTCGAGACCCCTGTTAACTCCATCGTAATCAGTCTCGCTTGCTCGGCTTGCAGCACTGTGGGGGTCCAGCCATCAAGGATCACCGCCTAGGGTCGGCAGCAGTCGTCGTGTTGCGAGCCCATGGCCCTGGCCCCGATCACCCTGAGCGAAGCGGCCCAGGACCTGGCCACGGGCGACTACGGCGATCTCGATGCCTACGAGATTTTTCTTGAGTACGCGCCGATCCAGCAGCCGCCCTACCTAGTGGCGGGGCTGGGCCTGGCGATCGGGGTGCTGTGCGGGCTCACCTTTGCCCGCATGGTGCAGAACAAGCTCGACGGCTGGAAGCAAGACCGACTGGCCCTGCTGCCCCTGGGCACCTGGGAGCTGAACCTCTCCTACGCCGGCGTGATCCTGGGCGTCACCCTGTTCATCGGCGGCAGCCTGCAGGTGTTCGGCTTTGCGCCGGGCCTGGCGTTGCTGGTGTCGTTCGTGCTGTCGCTGGGCACGGCCGGCGCCCTGTGGGTGCAGCTCGAGCGGCTGATGGAGCAGGTGCAGGCCGGCAATTTCAAAGCTGTCGATTTCGACAACTTCGATCAGTTCTTCTAGG
>VGQS01000019.1 GCA_016882285.1 Cyanobacteria bacterium K_DeepCast_35m_m2_155
TGAACCCCGAGCTGGCCGCAGCCAAGGGTCGCTTCATCGCCGCCATGGACGACGACCTCAACACCTCGGCGGCGCTGGCGGTGCTGTTTGAGCTGGCCAAGCCCCTGCGCGCCTTGGCCAACCGCCTCGAGCGGGGCGACGCAGCCGCCGCGGCCGAGGCTCAGGCACCAGCCAACCAGCAGCGGGGCGCCCTGCTGCACGAGCTGGCCGGAGTGCTGGGGCTCGAGGTTGAGGCCGACGCCGCATCAACCGCCGGCAGCACCGGCCCCAGCGACGCCGAAATCGACGCCCTGATCGAGCAGCGCCGCGCCGCCAAGGCCGCCAAGGACTTTGCCGCCGCCGATGCGATTCGCGCTCAGCTGCTGGAGGCCGGCATCGAGCTGATCGACAAACCGGGCGGCCTCACCGACTGGCTGCGGCGCTGAACGGATCGAAGAACTGGCCGGAACGTTTGCGCCGGCTTCATCCAGAGAAGGCTGGTCAGCATTTGGACGCTGTGGCCCTGGTGCGTGAACTGCGTGCTGCTTTTGACGTAGCCCCCGGGAATCGCACCATGCTGACGACAGCTCGTCAGTGGCTAGAGGATTCAATGAACTGGTTCTGAAACGGCCCCTGACCTGACATCGCCCCCCGCCGATTCACGAGCAACGCCAACAGCGCCGACACCAGCAGCACCCCAGCCAGATAAGCCAACGCCAGGCTGTCGCCTTGGGGGCGCAACATCAGGCGCCCCATCACAAACGGGGCCAGGAAGCCGCCGATGTTGCCAAAGGAATTGATGGCGGCGATGCCGCCGGCGGCGGCCTGGCCGCCCAGAAACTGCAGCGGAATTGTCCAGGCAGGGCCCAGACTTGAAAAGGCTGACGCCGTGGCGATGCTGATCAGCGCCAGCCCCCCTGGACTGGCTCGCCGCCCATCCCCTGCCGGCACACCTGAAGCGCGGTCACGAGGCCATTGAGGCCGGCATCCAGGCCGAACGCCAAGCCTGGGATTACAACGCCTGAACTCACAACCAATGCACCGGATAGCGGTGTCCCAGGCCACTGAGGCGGTGATAGGCCGTAGCTGACAGCACCATCAGCAGCGCTCCGGGCAGCACCGGAAACAGCAGATAGCTGAGCTTGGCCTTGAGCATCACACCCAGTACAGCCATCGCCCCGGCCGGCGGATGCAGGCAGCGCAACAGCTGCCCCAAGGCGATGGTGCGCCCCACCGCCAGGCCCATCACCCAGGCCGCACTGCCCAACAGCTGCACACACCCCACGCTCACCAACGCCGCCACACAGCTCCTCAACACCACGTTGCGGGGCTGGGCCAGGGGGCTGCCGGGATTGCCAAACAAGAGCACCGCCGTGGCCCCAAATGGCGCCACGATCAGGCCACCGGCTCCCAGCACCCCAAAGGCGATCACGGCCCCTAGCAGCGAGACCACCACCTGACGGCTGCTGTAGCGGGGCTGATGGCGACGGCCATGGAGCCGTTGGCGCCACAGACGTCTCGCCGCCAGCGACACCAACACCCTGCTCTTGGGCACGGCCCTCACTGTTCACATTGAACAGTCTGGTCCCCACGCTGAGCTCAGGACTTGCTGTTCATCAGCTGCTCGATCCTGCGGATGCGCGCCAGGGTCGTGGTCCACACCTCCAGCTCAAAGGCGCGGCCCTGATCGCCTGCCTCAACAGCGCTGCGGCACTGCTCGACCAGCTGCTCGATCGGCTCGCCCCGCTCGAACGCATCCCACAGCGTGCGCTCATGGCGTGCCCGCTCAATGAAGTTCCAGCGCTGCAACCAACCAGGCAGACCAGACACGCGCGCCCTGCAACTGGCGTCAGTTAAGCCCAGAATCGACGCACCCTTGCAAGCCGCCGCCATGCCTCGCAGTCCGTTGAACCTGCTGCTGGCGGCCCCGCTTGGGCTGGCCACCCTGGCCTTGGCGATGCCCACGGCGGCATTCGCTCAAACCGAAACCAAAGGCCAGAGCCCAGCCCCCCAGAAAGCGGCCGAACCCGACACCCGCAGCTTCATCGGCACCTGGGCCCTCACCGACAACCGCAACAACCTCTTCAACGTGCGCCTGTTTCCAGGCGGCAAAGCGATCAGCACCGCGGGCAGCGAGGGCGCACCCGCAGCCGGGGCCTCAAGGCTGAGCCCCAACGAGATGCGCGAACTGGGCCGCTGGCAGGCGTGGGGTAACGGCGTGCGCATCGACTACGGCGATGGCTGGACCGACTGGATCTACGTGGGTCCCGAGGGACTCAGCCATGCCGCCTGGCAGCCCGGCCAGAGCCGCGGCAGCGTGCCGTTCAACTTTGGCCCGGCGGTCAAGCTCAGCGGCGCCGAGGCGCAGGTGGTCGGGGTCTACAGCTTCCCGCCGGCCCAGAGCGAGCTCAAGCCCTACATCGCCACCCTGCTCTCCAACGGCCAGGCCTTCAACGCCATCGACAACCGCGCCGGCGGTGTGTGGACCCTCAACGGCTCCACCGTGGTGATCGACTGGATCAGCGGCTGGCGCACCACGATGAGCATCGATCCGGCCACGCCGCTGCGCCTGCGCCACTGGGAACCAGGGGCTGATCGCAACGGGCCCGAAACCGGTGGCATCCGCCAGGGCAGGCGGATCGAATGAATGGCGGCCAGGCCTGATGAGCAAGCCCAGCTGACCGCTACCAGTTGCGGGCCAGATCGACCAGCGAGATCACCAGGCCGATGCTGATGGCTGCGGGCGACACCCAGCGCAGCAGCCACAGGATCCGGGCCACCAGCGCCGGCGGCGTACCGGACGCCAGCAGGTCGTCGCGCAGGCGTCCTGGAGCACCCCAGCCCAGCAGCAGGGTCAGAAAGAGACCGCCGGCGATCAGCAGCACCCCGCCAAAGACTGCATCCATGCGCTCGAGCACCGTGGTGTTGAGCGCGGCCGGCAGCCCCAGCACAATGACGAGCAGCACGCTGAGCCACACCGTGCGGCGGCGGCTCCAACCCAGCCGGTCCATCAACGAAGCAACCGGCACCTCAAGCAGCGACACCGACGAGGTGATCGCGGCGATGTAGGCCAGCACGAAGAACGCCACCGCCACCACACGTCCGGGACCACCCAGAGAGGCCATGCCGGTGGGCAGGGCAATGAACAGGGTGCCCACCGTGCTGCCGCTGACCACATCGCCCAGGGCAAAGCTCGCGACCAGCGGAAAGGTGACGCAGCCGGCCATCAGGCCGACGGCGGTGTCCATGCCCACCACAGCAACCGCCTCGGTGGGGATCGAACTGCGCTGATCCAGGTAGGCCGCGTAGGCCAGGATGCAGCCGATGCCCGCACCGATCGAAAAGAACGCCTGGGTGAAGGCGTTGCGGATTGTGGTGGGATCGCTCAACTTGCTGGGATCCCACTTGAGCAGAAAGGTGTGATAGCCCGCCTGGGCGCCAGGCAGAAACGAGGCCCACACCAGCAGCGCCAGCAGCAGCACAAACAACAGGGGAATCCCCCAGCGGGAGAGCCGCTCAATGCCGGCGCGGATCCCGGCAGCCACCACCACCCCGGTGAGCGCCAGGCTGAGCACATGGCCAGCGACCGCATCGCCGCCCGTGCTGATCTCGGCAAAGAACGCCTCGGCCGCCGCCATATCGGCCGGCAGGCCTACCAGCAGGGCATGCAGCAGCGTGCGACCGGTCCAGCCCATGAGCACCGCGTAGTAGCTCAAGATGCCCACCGCCGCGGCCATAAACAGCCAGCCCAACGGCGCCCAGCGGCGCCCGCCGGCGGTGATCGGCGCCAGCAGCGGCGCATGGCCGGTGCTGCGTCCCAGCACCATCTCGGCGATCAGCACCGGCAGGCACACCAACAGCACGATCAGCACGTAGAGCACCACAAACGCCAGCCCGCCCCCCTGGGAGGCCCGGTAGGCAAAACCCCAGAGGTTGCCCAGCCCCACAGCGCTGCCGGCCGCCGCCAGCACAAAGCCCAACGCCGAGCTCCAGCGCTCGGGCGGATGGCCCTGGAGCTGCCCCTGCCCGGCAGGCGACTCAGAGAAAGGGCTGGGCATCAGCGTGAAACAGCATCGATGGGGCCCAGTGTCCCGCGTTACACCGCAGGGCACCAGATCAGCCCAGGGCCTGCAGCCGCTGCAGATCCCCCGTCCAACGCAACAGCAGCGGATCAGCCGTGACCAGGGTCGCCCCGGCGGCCCTGGTCACGGCCACGATGCAGCGATCCACCAGGCTGGCCCGCTGCGGCAAACCGTCCAACGCCCCAGCCGCCACAACGAGATCGCCATCCAGCGGCAGCTCCTGCAACCCCTGCCGCAGCCATTCATGGCGCCAGGCCTCCGTGCTCCAAGCCAGCAGCAGTGCCCCCTGCTGACGCAGCTGTGTCACCTCCCAGAAGCTGATGGCACTCACAGCCAGAACCCCAGCACTCCAGGCCCTGCTGATTTCAGCGCGGGCACGGGATCCCAGGCGGTGAGGCTGCAGCGAACACCAGACCAGCACGTGGGTATCGAGCAGGATCATTGGCCCCGCCCGCATGCAGCCAGATCCACCAGGATGCGGCCGCCCGAAGCCACCCCGAAGGGCGTCTGGGCCCGCTGGCTGGCTACCGGCATCAACTGAACCAGAGGTTTGCCGCGCTTCTCGATCACCAGTGACTGCCGCGTCGCAGCCACCTGATCCATGAGCGCCAGGCACTGGGCCTTGAACTGCGACGCCGCGATCGTGCGCATGACTGGAGAGAAGGCGGGGTACGGGAGATCATTCCCACCGCCTTGCACAGATGACCATGGTCATGACCATGGTCCGATTCCCCAAGGGGAGACGTAACGGGAAGGAAGAGGAACAGGAAGAGAAACAGGAAGAGAAACAGGAACAGAGCAAGGACAAGAACAGGGCCTGGAACTCGTCCTGAACCTGAAACTGGGACTGGGAACGAAAAAGGGCGCGCATGGGTTGTGCGTGGAAAGGGGGGATGCCACCACCCACACGGCCAGCGCCCCCGATCAGCCAGGCAGCCAGCCAGCCAGGCAGCCAGCGATCCAGCCCCCTCGCCCGAGCCAGACGGGCCGATGAGCCGAAAGTGACAAACTGGGCGGCGATCTGTGAAGCCAGCCCGTGAAAGCCCTCTCCGTGCTCGGCTCCACCGGCTCGATCGGCACCCAGACGCTGGAGCTGGCCGAGGAGTTCCCCGATCGCTTCAAGGTGGTGGCCCTCACCGCCGGCAACAACCTCGATCTGCTGGTCGAGCAGATCTGCCGCCACGCCCCCGAGGTGGTGGCTCTGGCCGACCCTCAGCGCATCGGCCAGCTGCGCGAGCGCCTGGGCGCCCTGGAGCCGAGCGCCCGGCCGGCCCGCCTGCCCGAGCTGCTGGGCGGCAGCGATGGCCTGTGCGCCGCGGCCGCCTGGCCCACCGCTGATCTGGTGGTAACCGGCATTGTGGGTTGCGCCGGCCTGTTGCCCACCCTGGCAGCGATCAGAGCCGGCAAAGACCTGGCCTTGGCCAACAAGGAGACACTGATCGCCGCCGGGCCGGTGGTGCTGCCCGAGCTGGCCAAGAGCGGTTCGCGGCTGCTGCCGGCCGATTCGGAGCATTCGGCGATCTTTCAGTGCCTGCAGGGCACGCCCTACGCCGAGACGGCGCGCCTGAGCACCGGCACCCCCACCCCGGGCCTGCGCCGCATCCAGCTGACCGCCAGCGGCGGCGCCTTTCGCGATTGGGACCCCGCCGATCTGGTCAAGGCGACGGTGGCCGATGCCACCAGCCACCCCAACTGGAGCATGGGCCGCAAGATCACGGTCGATAGCGCCAGCCTCATGAACAAGGGGCTCGAGGTGATCGAGGCCCACTACCTGTTTGGCCTGGACTACGACCACATCGAGATCGTGATCCACCCCCAGTCGATCATCCACTCGATGGTGGAGCTGGCCGACAGCTCGGTGCTCGCCCAGCTGGGCTGGCCCGACATGAAGCTGCCGATCCTGTACTGCCTGAGCTGGCCCGAGCGGCTCGAGACCCCCTGGCGCCGCCTCGATCTGACCGAGGTGGGCGCGCTCACCTTCCGCAAACCCGACCCGGCCCGCTACCCCTGCATGGAGCTGGCCTATGCGGCAGGACGCGCCGGCGGCACCATGCCGGCGGTGATGAACGCCGCCAACGAGCAGGCCGTGGCGCTCTTCCTCGACGAGCAGATCCATTTCCTCGATATTCCGAAGCTGATCGACGGGGTGTGCGATCGCCACAAAGACGACCACACGGCCGATCCCTCGTTGGACGACGTGTTGGCAGTCGACGCCTGGGCCCGCACAGCGGTGCGCGAGGCTGCAGCCCGGCTCAACGCCATGGTGCCGGCTGCGCTGCCAGGCTGATGCAGGCCAATCCCCGGGTCAGCCATCACCTGCTGCTCTGCGCCACCCCCACCAAGGGCTTGTGCTGCCCTGATCCGCAGCAGGGTGCCGCGAGCTGGGAGACGCTCAAGCGCCTGGTGCGTGAGCGGGGCCTGGAGGACCTGGGGCGGCCTGGCGGCATCGTGCTGCGCAGCAAGGCCGACTGCCTGCGCATCTGCGCCAATGGCCCCGTACTGCTGATCTGGCCCGACGGGATCGTCTATGGCGGCGTGAGCCCCGAACGACTCGCTCGCATCGTCGATGAACACGTCATTGGCGGCACCCCGATCGCCGAATGGATCACGGCTCGTTATGCGCCACTGTCGACACCAAACGGCGCGTCCTTGAACTGGAGCAACGGCACCTAGGGCTACATTGACGCCCAAGTGGATGGGCCGTGTCTCGCTGTGAACAGCACACCGCAACCACATGGGCAACCAGGCACGGTCAAGCAAACCTTGAGCGTCTGGCTGACCTCCTCACGGATGACGGTCCAATTGGGTGTATTCCTGATCTGGTTCTACCTGTGGTCGAGAACCCATCGCGGCTGAAGGGCCACGGGCAGGATCGCTCAACTGACTGAGGCAGGCTTCTTGCCCACGCCCAGCTCGCGCAGTTCGCTGAGCAGGCCAGCGAGCACAGCCTTGGCATCGCCAAAGACCATGGCCGTCTGGGGCAGCTCGAACAGGGCGTTCTTGATGCCGGCATAGCCGGCCCCCAGACTGCGTTTGACGACAAACACCTGGCGCGCCTGATCGACCTCCAGCACCGGCATGCCGAACAGGGGGCTGCTGGGATCGCTCTTGGCGTCGGGGTTCACCACGTCGTTGGCGCCCAGCACGATCACCACATCGGTGCGGGGGAATTCAGGGTTGATCGCGTCCATTTCAAGCAGCTGCTCGTAGGGCACATCGGCCTCGGCGAGCAGCACGTTCATGTGGCCCGGCATGCGGCCGGCCACCGGATGAATCGCGTAGCTCACTTCGGTGCCGTTGGCCTCGAGCAATTTGGAGAGCTCGCGCAGGGTGTGCTGGGCCTGGGCCACCGCCAAGCCATAGCCGGGTACAAAGACCACACGCTCGGCGGTTTCCAGGGCCATGGCGCACTCTTCGGCACTGCAGCTGGTGATGCGGGTGTAGCCCGCCTCATCACCGCCACCGCCCACATGGCCGCCGGCGCTGGCCCCTAGCGCCCCGCCGAACAGCACGCTGACCAGCGAGCGGTTCATGGCCGTGCACATCACCTGGGTGAGGATCAACCCGGCGGCGCCCACCATGGCGCCGGCGACGATCAGCAGCTGGCTGCCGACCACAAAGCCGGCCGCCGCGGCCGCCACGCCCGAGTAGCTGTTGAGCAGCGAGATCACCACCGGCATGTCGGCGCCGCCGATCGGCAGGGTCACGCCGATGCCCAGCAGGCTCGAGGCCACCACCAGCAGCCACAACGCCGCGCCTGCCGGATCGGCAGGCAACGCCAGTCCGCCCACCAGGGCCGCCACCGCCAGGGCGATGTTGACGGCATGGCGCACCTGACTCTGGGTCCAGCCAGGGGTGTCGATCCAGCCCTGCAGCTTGCCCATCGCCACAATCGAGCCGCTGAAGGTGATCGCCCCGACAAACACCGAAATCACAATCGAGATGCGCTCCACCAGCACCGCTCCACTGAGCGCGGCATCAGGCGCGCTCTGAAACAGCGCCACAGCCACAGCCACCAGCAGTGAAGCCATGCCGCCGCAGCCGTTGAACAGGGCCACGGTCTCGGGCATGGCGGTCATCGGCACACGCCGGGCCAGCAGCAGTCCGGCACAACCACCGATCGCCGTGCCGCCTGCAATCCACAGCCAGGCCGCAGGGCTGAGCTGCTGCTCGATCAGCAAACCGACCACGGCCAGGGCCATCGCCAGCGCCGCAAGGCCATTGGCCGAACGCGCCGAGCGCACCTTCGAGAGGCCCTTGAGCCCCAGGGCGAGCAGCAACACCGCCAGCAGATCGAGGGCATAGGGCATCGCCGCCAGCACTGCGGCCAGGGGTGATGCCGCCGGTTGCGGCAAAGAGGCAAGCAGGGTCGGGCACATGGTTGTGAACAGGTCGTAGGGACTCAGAGCCGTCAACGGCGATCGCTCTTGCGCGCAAACATCGCCAACATGCGATCGGTGACCACAAAGCCACCGACGACGTTGAACAGGGCAAAGGCAAGCGAGGCGCCCCCCAACAGCAGCAAAGCCGGCTGCCCATGGGCCTGGGCGATCAGGGTGAGCGAAGCCAGCACGGTGATGCCGCTGATCGCATTGGCCCCGCTCATCAGCGGGGTGTGGAGGGTGGGCGGCACTTTGCCGATCAGCTCAAGACCCAGCAGGCTGCCGAGCAGCAGCACCCACAGAGCCTGCGACAGAGAACTCATGTCAAGCGGTCGTTGGTGAGGTGGAACCAGAGGCAGCTGCCGCGCCCGCTGGCGCAGGCAGCAGATCCGGCCGCAGACAGCGGCCGGTGTGGGTGATGAGGCAGCCTTCAAGGATCGGGTCGCTGGGATCGAGGCCCAAGCGGGGCTGATCGTCTGGCTGGTCATCGGCCTTGCCTGCCGCCAGCAGGTGCTGAAGCAGGGCCAGCAGGTTGCGCGCATAGAGCGTGCTGGCGTGCTGGGCCAGGCTGCTGGGCAGGGCATCGGCACCGATCAGCTGCACGCCATGCCGCTCCACGGTGTCGCCGGCGACGCTGCCCTCGCAGTTGCCGCCCTGGGCGACGGCCAGATCGACCACCACCGAGCCTGGCTTCATGCCGGCGAGCATGGCGTCGCTGATCAGCCGCGGCGCCGGCTTGCCCGGCACCTGCGCAGTGCAGATCACCAGATCGGCCAGGGCCAGCTGCTCGGCAAGCTGCTGGCGCTGGGCCGCCAGAAAGGCTTCGCTGGCTGCCAGGGCGTAGCCGCCTGCCTCGGCCGGACGCTCCTGCTCTGAGGGCGGGTCGATGAAGCGGCCCCCCAGCGATTCGACCTGCTCTTTGGCAGCAGGGCGCACATCGCTGACGTAGACGATGGCGCCCAGGCGCCGCGCCGTGGCCACAGCCTGCAGGCCGGCCACACCGGCCCCCAGCACCAAGGCGCGGGCCGGCTGAATCGTGCCGGCGGCCGTCATCAGCATCGGCACGTAGCGGTTCAGCGCCGAGGCGGCCAGCAACACGGCCTTGTAGCCGGCGATGTTGGCCTGCGACGAGAGCACATCCATGCTCTGGGCGCGACTGATGCGCGGCAGCAGCTCCATGGCAACCGCCGAGACCCCTCGCTCAGCCAGCAGCGTCAGCCGCTGCGGCGCGTCATAGGGCTCCAGCAGCCCGACAAGCAGGGCGCCCGACTTGAGCTCGGCAAGCTGCTCAACGGGTGGCGGGGCCACCACCAGCACCACATCGGCCGCAGACCACGGCAGCGCAGCTGGCGAGACAATCTGAGCGCCAGCGGCGGCATAGAGAGCATCGTCAAAACCGGCAGCATCACCGGCTCCGCTTTCGAGCTGAACCTGCAGGCCAGCAGCGACGCAGGTCTTGACCGTATCGGGGGTGGCCGCCACGCGACGTTCAGCGGAACGCTGCTCGCGTGGCACCAACAGGTTCAACATGCCGTCACCTCCTGAGCTCGCGCGGCAAAAGCGGGCTCGTCATGCCGTCCATTAGGCGACGGGCCACGGCATTGGGCAATCGTTTTGATGCGATTGTGCGCACACCCCGACCATTAGCGGGCATTCAAAACAGGGGCAGCAGCTCCTGCTCAAGGCACACCGCCTGGGGCCAGGCGCCCTGATGGCGCAACAAGCGAGCCCGCAGAATCATCGGGTCGATGTCGCATTCGAGCTGCCAGCAGTCCTCCAGTCGCTGGCGCCGCTGCGCCGGGGTCAGGCGCAGCGGGCGGGGGTCACTGGCTTCGGGAACGTCCATGGCCTGTGCCGTGATGGCCCGAAGTTAGGAACGCTCAGCGCTGTGCCCATAGGCCAGAACACCTAATAATGCGGCGATGTCCTGTTCCTTTGCGCTGGGCCAACGGTCCGCGGTTCAACCGCGGCACTGGCAAAGCCGCCTGATGCAGCTGCTGCGGGCCCGTCTGGCGCAGCCGGATCCGCAGGGGCACGACGTGTTGATCCATGCGGGCCCCGGCGCCGGCAAGACCCTTGGCGCCCTGTTGGGCGTCGAGCAACTGCTGCGCGACGGTCGGCTGCAGCGTTTTGTGGTGTTCTGCCACCGCACCGCCATCGCCACCCAATGGCAGCGCGCTGCAACGCGGCTGGGGCTTGATCTGAGTCCCTGGGGGGAGCAGCCGACGGCCACCGGCGTGTTGGTGAGCTATCAGGCAGCGGCCCTGCACCGCGAGCGCTGGCTGGCCGAGCTGCAGGGCTGGGGCGAAGCCCCCTGGCTGGCGATCGCCGACGAGGTGCATCACCTGGGCGTCGATCCCGATGAGCCCGAAGCCGCCGCCTGGGGCCATGCCTTCAGCAGCCTCAGCACTGGCGCTGTGTTGCGCCTGGGCCTGACTGGCACACCGTTTCGCGCCGATCAGCTCGCCTTCTGCGCGGCACGCCAGGTGCAGCAGCGCGAAGGCGACGAACTGGTCTGGCGCATCGTGCCCGATCTGTGCGTCGAACCACGCCAGCTGATCAGCGCCGGCGATGTGCGGCCGCTGGAATTCAGATTTCAGGACGGCTGGGTTGATCACGCCCGCCACGACGACGGCGACGGTGTGGGCGAACGCTCCTGCCTATCGGGCGAAAGCCGCGAAACCTGGCGCGCCCGTAACCTGCGCCGTGCCATTCGCCTGGCCGATGGCAGCAGCATTGCCCAGCGGGTGCTGCTGCAGGCGCGCGATCGACTTGAAACGGTGCGCCAGCAGCACAGCGATGCCGGCGGCCTGGTGATCGCCCGCGACATCGCCCACGCCCGCCAGGTGGCTGCCCTGCTGATTGAGCAAGGCGATCGGGCGGTGCTGGTGCATTCGCTCGATCCCGAGGCCGAGGCCAACCTGGCGGCCTTTCAGCGGGGCATGGGCGACTGGCTGGTGAGCATCGACATGTGCTCCGAGGGCTTCGATGCCCCGCGCCTGCGGGTGGTGGCCTACCTGAGCACCGTGGTGACGCGCAGCCGCTTTGTGCAGGCGATCACCCGCGCGGTGCGGCTCGACGGTGGACGCGAACGGCATGAAGCCATTCCGCGGGATCCTTCGTACGTGTTTGCCCCAGCTGACCCCCTGCTGATGAGCTACGCCCGCAGCTGGTCGCTCAGTGAGCCGTACCTGCTGCGGGGGCGAGCACAGGCCAGCGAACCCGCAGCAGGGACCGGCGGCTGGAGCGCCTCGCGCCCACCAGCGGCTATCGCTGATGGCGCCGGCTCGGTGATCGCCATGAGCGGCCCGCAACTGCCCGGATTTCTGCAGCAGAAGCGACCTGCCTAAGGCAGCAATCTGCGACGTTGTGTCAATCGACACCCCCAATTGCCCCACGACCCGTCAATCTGTTGCCACCACCCGGGGACGGTGACCATGGACGCAGCAATGGACGGAGCCATCCAACGCCGCTTAACGGTCGCTGTGAGCTGGGCTTTGGCCCGCCGCGCCACCCTCGATGCCCTGGAGCACTACGAGGAGAGCTACGCGCTCAACGAAGAATTTCGCGAATGGTTGCTCTGTCTTGAGGAGCACCCCGATCTGCTGGCTGCCAGCGTGCTGATGGTGCCCAGGAACCTGGCCGACCTGCTCAGCAGCAAGCGCTCAGAGAGCGGCGGCATTCTCGAAAGCTGAGCCGAGATCGCGGCACAGCGAAAAGGGCGAACGCCTCGAGACAACGGCTCAAATCTAAAGCAAATCTGAAGAAACTGCGGCCGAGCGCGTCAGCCTCTGCGCTGGACGTCATCAATCTTGACCCAGGGGAACCGCCGATCCCCTAGGCTTAAGTCGAAGTCATTCCGCATAAGCAGCGCCATGGCCACCGGGCAGCAGCCGCTTGAAAACCTTGTGATCGTTGGCTCTGGGCCTGCGGGATACACCGCGGCCATTTACGCAGCCAGGGCGAACCTCAACCCGCTGCTGATCACCGGTTTTCAAGATGGGGGAATTCCCGGTGGTCAGCTGATGACCACCACCCACGTCGAGAACTTTCCCGGATTCCCCGATGGCATCCTGGGGCCCGACCTGATGGATCGCATGAAGGCCCAGGCCCTGCGCTGGGGCACCCGGCTGGTGGAGGCCGACGCTGAAGCGATCGATCTGTCGCAGCGTCCCTATCGCATCACGGCCGAAGGCCGGGTGATCGAAACCCAAGCCGTGATTTTGGCCACCGGTGCCAGCGCCAACCGGCTTGGCCTGCGCAGCGAAGCGCGCTTCTGGAGCAAGGGCATCAGCGCCTGTGCCATCTGTGATGGAGCCACCCCCCAGTTCCGCGGCGAAGCCGTGGCTGTGGTTGGCGGCGGCGACTCGGCCTGTGAAGAGGCGGTCTATCTGACCAAGTACGGCAGCCACGTCCACCTGATCGTGCGCACCGACAAACTGCGGGCCAGCGCTGCGATGGCCGATCGGGTGCTGGCCAACCCCAACATCACGGTGCACTGGAGCCGTCAGGTGGCCGATGCCCAGGGCAGTGACTGGCTCGAAGCAATTGAGCTGCGTGATAGCAACACCGGTGCAACCCAGCAGCTACCGGTCAAGGGTCTCTTTTATGCGATCGGCCATACCCCCAACACCCGCCTGGTGAGCGGCCAACTGGAGCTTGATGCCAAGGGCTATCTGGTGACCCAGCCCGGCCGCCCCGAAACCAGCAAAGAGGGCGTCTATGCCGCTGGCGATGTGGCCGATGCCGAATGGCGTCAAGGCATCACCGCTGCCGGCAGCGGCTGCCAGGCCGCCCTGGCGGCCGAGCGCTGGCTGAGCCACCACCAGTTGGCCGTCACCGTGAGCCGCGAGCAGGTCGAGCCCCAGACGGTGGGAGAACCGGTGCGCACCGCCGTCAGTGACGAGGCGAACTACGACCCCAATGCCCTGTGGCAGAAGGGCAGCTACGCCCTGCGCAAGCTGTACCACGACAGCACAAAGCCGCTGCTGGTCGTCTACACCTCACCCACCTGCGGTCCCTGCCACGTGCTCAAACCCCAGCTCAAGCGGGTTCTCGATGAGCTGGGTGGCCGCGCCCAGGGGGTTGAGATCGACATTGAGGCCGATCAGGCGATCGCCGAGCAGGCCGGCGTCACCGGTACCCCAACGGTGCAGCTCTTTTTCAACAAGGAGCTCAAGCAGACCTTCCGCGGAGTCAAACAACGCAGCGCGTTCAAGGCTGCGATCGAGGCGTTGCTCGGTGTTCCCGCGTAATTCCCCACAGATCGAATGGGCCGGGCCAGACCAGCGCTCTCAACGACGCCGCGGACCACCGGGACGGTTGCCGCCGGGCTTCGGACCTGCGGCACCAACATTGCGCTCGCGGTAGGTGATGCGCCCGCGGGTCAGGTCGTAGGGGCTGATCTCAACCAAGACCTTGTCGCCCGCCAGCAGTTTGATGCGGAACTTGGTCAGCTTGCCGGCAGCGCGGCAAAGGCACTGGTGACCTGCCGGCTGCTCGAGGGTCACCAGGTAGAACCCGTTGCCCTGTTCCTTTTCAATCACGCCGGAGGTTTCGATCATGCGGCTGGCTGTCTGATCCTTGCGACATCGAAGACTCAGCTTAAAGGCCCGTCCCCGTGACCACGCTGCTGTTCCACAAACCGTATGGCGTGCTGAGCCAGTTCACCCCCGAACCGCACAGCGCCTGGGGGTGCCTGGCCGAGCACATTGACGCGCCAGGGGTCTATGCCGCCGGGCGGCTCGATGCCGACAGTGAGGGGCTGCTGCTGCTCACCAGCAACGGCCGCCTGCAGCAACGGCTGTGCGACCCGGCATTTGGCCACTGGCGGCGCTACTGGGTGCAGGTTGAGGGTGACGCCGCCGCCCAGCCCCAGGCCCTTGATGCTCTACGCAGCGGTGTTGTGATCCAACAGCGCCGCACGCGGCCGGCCCGGGCTCGCCTGCTGAAATGCAGCGACTGCGAAGCAGCAGGGATCGGGCCGCGGCAGCCCCCGATTCGAGAGCGGCGGGCGATTCCAACCAGCTGGATCGAGCTGGAGCTCTGCGAAGGCCGCAACCGCCAGGTGCGGCGCATGAGTGCGGCGGTGGGCCTGCCGACGCTGCGCCTCATTCGCATGGCGATCGATCTGATGGATGGGGGCGCACCGCTCGATCTGCAGGGCCTGGCTGCGGGCCAATGGCGCCCCGTCAACGCCTCAGAAACCGAGCGCCTGAGCCAGCTGCTGAGGAGGCAAGCTCATTCACCCGGGCGAGGCGGCCGCCCCGGCGGCGGAAAATCAGGCCACGGGCTTGGCGGTGGGTAAGGCGGCTTGGCGCTCAGGGTTGAATGCAGCACGGTTGAGTTCACGCTCCAGAGCGTTCACGCGCATCGCCCGCAGGCAGAACTTGCAGCCTCCAGTGGTCTGCAGATGCTTTTCCGGTGTGATGGTGATCAGCTTGACCGGATGGTCCTTGCAGCGAATCCTGATCGGCGTCTTGAAGCTTTTGTAGACGATCTCGCCGTAGTCATAGAGATCACCGAAACGCGCCTGGGCGCGCTGCAGAAAGAGCTCTTTGCTGATCGGGCTACCCATAGCCCGCGAGCCTATCGAGATTGGCTCCCAACCCCAGGTGTGATTCAAAAAGTGTTGTGAACCGCCCCAGGTGAGCGGCCATCACCCCAGTCGCTCAGCCCAGCACGTCCTTGAGTTCGCGCACGGTCATCAACTGGCCGTAGTAGTAATTGGCGCGAGCACGGCGGGCCGGATCTTCGATGCTGTCGAGCGCATCAAAGCCCAGGCTCTGCCAGAGCTCATGACCGCTGGCGCGGCTCACCTCAGCGACCGCCTCCTGCTCCAGGTTGGCCAGACGGCGCTGAAGATTTTTGATCTGAGCGACAGACACCGGCAGAACACCAACACCACGCAATAGTACAGGCGAACTGCTAGCCCCCGCAACCGGGACGGCCGTTTGTGTTCAGAAGGGCAGCTTTTTCTTGGCGTCCTTGTCGAGATCGGCCTCCATCTCGCGCAGGCGCTTGAGAATCGTGTCGTAGTACTCCTTGAGGTAATCCTCAAGGGTGGTCGTCTCAGCCGGATCCAGGCCAAAGGCCGCGTAGCTCTCCTCCATGGAGGCATCGAGCGCCGCGCCGCCGCCGGTGACCGCGGCAAAGGCCAGCCGCTCTGCAACGTTGACGCTGGGCTCAAAAAAGTTGGCCACGGCCTGCATGGCCTGCAGCAGCACAGGGGGGACCCGTACGACGCGAGCATCCTTGCCGGTGAAGCGCTCGCACAGCTGGGTGATCTCGCCGGTGGTCCAGGCCCGCGGACCCACCACCGGGAAGCTGCGCCGCACCGTTTCGGGCCGCTCCAGGGCCGCCACCGCAAAACGGGCCATGTCCTGGGTGTTCATGTAGGCCAGCGGTGTGGGAGAACCGCTGACCCAGACGGTCTGTTGCTCCAGCACCGGGATCGCAAACTGGCTGATCAGGCCCTGCATGAACGCCACACCCTGCAGGATTGTGTAATCCAGATCGGAAGCGGCAAGCCACTGCTCGCTGCAGGCCTTGATCTCCATCAAGGGCACATCGGGGTGCTGGGCCGCACCAAGCAGTGACAGAAACACCACCCGCTTGACCCCGGCGCGGCGGGCAGCGGCAAACAGGTTCTGCTTGCCAGTCCAGTCGATGTCGTAGGCACTACCGGGCTCATTGGCCCGGGCGGTGGCCGCATCGATCAGCGCGTCCTGGCCTTCAAGGGCATAGTCGAGGCTCGCTGGCTCCAGCAGATCACCGCGGGTGAGCTCACAGCCCCACTCGGTCAAGAAGGCGGCCTTGCGAGGGCTGCGCACCATGCAGCGCACCTGATGGCCCGCATCAAGCGCACGGCGCACAATCTGCCGGCCGAGGGTTCCGGTGCCACCGACGACCAACAGCTGCATACCAACCAACTCGCAAGCGCGCCTGAGCCTAGGGGCGCACGCGTGCAGCCCGCGTCAGCTCAGTCCTTGAGCAGCTTGAGCAGCAGTGCCCCACCGGCCAGACCCAACGGAATCAGCACCCAGAACAGGGCAGCGGTGCCGAAGATTTCAGAGGCCATGAACCGCGCAGCGCGAATCGATGGCTACCTATTTAGCAGTCTCCCCTGCTGTCCTGGCCTGCAGCTGACGCGCGGTCGCAAGAATTTGTTCCCAGGAGGCATCGCTGCGCAGCTGAGCCGCCATGACACCGCTGGCCTGGGCGCGGTAGCCAGCCTGCTGCAAGGCCCTGCACAACGCCGCAAGCGGTGGCGGCCCGCCGCCCAGGTGCCGGCCGATGCTGCTGGCCGGCCAGCAGCGCGGCAGATCGCCCGGATCGTCAGCCAGACGATCCAGCAGCCCAAGGCTCTGCGGGGCGAGTGAATCGCCCGCGCCCCAGCCGCTCTGACGCCCGCGCTGCTGCAACCGCGCCAGGCTGACGGGGTGCTGCAGCGGGCCGATCCACAGGGGGCCGCTGATTGCCAGAGGCGCTGGCCCCTGGCACAGGCAGGGCTGCCACTGGCGCAGCCGCAGCAGCGCTTGCACTTGCTGATCGCCGCACCTGTGGCAATGGGCCAGCAGGCCCAGCTGGCCCAGGGGCTCGCTGCCGGGGCGCTTGCACAGCCGCACTGCACTGCGAAAGGTGCGCCCCTCGCTGAAGCTGAGCAACGGCTCAATACCGCGCCCCTGGGCCCAGGCGGTGCGCGCAATCAGGCCGAGCTGCAGCCGCAGCGCCAGCTCCCAGCTGGCCGGATGGGCCCGCGCCGCGGCGCCGAACTGCCGCAGCGCCGCAGCGCGGTCGTGGCCGGTGGGCGAGCGCCCATCGGTGCTGGCGACATACAACACCCCGCCAACCTTGAGCGCCTCGAGCGCCAGCGGCAGCAGCGCTGCCGGACTGCCAAACGCATCAAGGTCGAGCAGATCGAAGCGCTGCCGCTCGATCAGGCAGCGCGCCAGCAGCTGCTGGGCCGTGTGCGCACTGGGGTGCAGCGCTACAGAGCTCTGTGCCAGAGGGCCGAGGTTCGCCTCAAGCAGCGGCAGGCGATCGGGATCAGCGTCATTGACCCAGAGCCCGGTTTTGCCAGGGTGCGGCGCCAACACCTCGAGCCCGTAGCGCAGGGCGCGAATGCCGCAGCCCGCCATCGCATCGAGCACCGCAACAGGCGCCTCGGGGCCCAGGGCATCGGCGCGATCAGCCAGCAGCAGCACTCCCAGGTCACGGGCGGGGCGCGAATCGGCGCGAAAAAAACCAGCGCCGAGCTGCAGCCGCGCCGCCGCTTCGCAATAGTGATCGCCAGTGCCCGTGGCCACAGCAGCATTGACAGCTCTGCCTCTCCACAGTGCTCCAACGGCCCGCTGGGGCACGGCCCAGCTGTGGAGCTGGCGAGGCCTCTCGTGCCACTGGCGGGTGCTGGGTGATCGCAGCCGGCCCGCGGTGCTGCTGCTGCATGGCTTTGGTGCAGGCAGCGGCCACTGGCGCCGCAATGCAGCGCCGCTGGCAGCGGCGGGCTGGTGCGTCTACGGGCTTGACCTGATCGGTTTCGGCGCCTCGGCGCAGCCGGCCCTGCGCCTCGACAACCGCCTCTGGGCCAGGCAGGTGCAGGCGTTTGCCGAGCAGGTGGTGCAGGCACCGGTGGTGCTGGTGGGGCATTCGCTGGGGGGGCTGGTGGCGCTCAGCTGCGCTGTCTGGTGGCCGCAGTGGGTGCAGGCGGTGGTGGCCGCCCCCCTGCCTGACCCCAGCCTGCTGATGCCGCCCAGGCGGCCCGGCCGCCGCAGGCCCTGGCGCCGCCGGCTCAAGCGCGGCGTGGTGCGGCTGCTGTGCCGGCTGCTGCCGCTTGAGCTGATCGTGCCGCTGCTGGCCCATTCACCGTTGCTCGATCTGGGCATTCAGCTGGCCTATCACGGGGCGGTGATCGGCGATGGCGAGCTGCACCGGGTGATCGCCAGGCCGGCGCGGCGTCCCACCGCCGTGCGCGCGCTGCGGGCCATGAGCACGGCAATGGCCCTGCGCCCCTTTGGCGCCACGGCCCGGGCCCTGTTGCCCAGGCTGCGCCAGCCCCTGCTGCTGATCTGGGGGCACAACGACCGGCTGGTCCCGCTTGAGGTCGGTGCGCAGTGCCGGCAACTGCAACCGCAGGTGCAGTTCGAGGTGCTGGAGGCCTGCGGCCATTGCCCCCACGATGAGCAGGCACAGCGCTTCAACACGCTGCTGCTGCACTGGTTGGCGCGTACCTTGGGGTGATCTGCATGCTTTGCCCCCGGCTGTCCCATGAAGCACACCCTGTCGGTGCTGGTTGAAGACGAGTCGGGTGCCCTCAGCCGCATCTCCGGTCTGTTTGCCCGCCGCGGCTTCAACATCGAGAGCCTGGCTGTCGGTCCGGCCGAAAACGCTGGGGTCTCGCGCCTGACCATGGTTGTCGAGGGGGATCCCTCCACCCTCGAGCAAATGACCAAACAGCTCGACAAGCTGATCAACGTGCTAGGGGTCATCAACCTCTCGACCATCCCGGCGGTCGAGCGCGAGCTGATGTTGCTCAAGGTGGCCGCTCCGGCCGAGCAGCGCAGCGCGATCCTCGAGCTGGTGCAGGTGTTTCGCGCCAAGGTTGTCGATGTGGCCGACGACGCGCTGACCCTTGAGGTGGTCGGCGATCCAGGCAAGCTCGTGGCGCTCGAACGGCTCATGGAGCCCTACGGCATTCTCGAAATCGCCCGCACGGGCAAGGTGGCCTTGGAGCGCGCCTCGGGGGTCAACACCGAGCTGCTCAAGACCACCAGCCTCGACAAGCGGGTACCGGCTTAAGGCTTCTCTTTGACCAGGGTGCCGCCCTCGAGCAGCCGTGCCTTGAGCAACTTGTCTCCCTGGACGATGCGATCAACCACGTCCATGCCCTGCACGACGCGGCCGAAAACCGCATAACGACCGTCGAGCTCGGGCAAGGCCTGCAGGGCGATGTAGAACTGCGCACTGGCCGAATTGGGATCGGCCGAGCGCGCCATCGCCACCGCACCGCGCTGGTGCGCCAGGGCCAGCTGGCGGGTGATGCCGGGTGCGGTGAGCAGTTCGCCGTAGCGCGGCGCAGCCTCGCCGCTGAGCTTGAGCTCAAGCGGGATCAGGCGGGCCTGACCGCTGGCCGGATCGAGGTAATTGCCCGTGCCGTACTGGCTGGGGTTGACCTTGGGGTTGGCCGTTTGCGGATCACCGCCCTGCACCACAAAGGGCACCGGCTCTCGCACCACGCGGTGAAAGAGCGTGCCGTTGTAGGCGCCCTTGTTGACCAGATCAACAAAGTTGCCAGCCGTCAGCGGGGCAGCGGCGCCATCGAGCTGCAACTGAAGCTTGCCCTTGCTGGTCTCCAGCTCAACCAGGGCAGTGCCCTGCAGGCACGCAACGGTGCCTGCTGCGCAGCCCTGCGGCCTTGAGCCGCTCTCGGCAGCACAGGCCGAAAGACCCACCGGGGCGAGCAGCAGCAGCAGCGCCAGCAACCAGCGGGTCATCACAGCCCCTCCAGCGGCACGCCCAGAAAACGGGCCAGCTTGGCGCCGCCCAGTTCAAGCTCGGCCAACGGCAGCGGCTCACCAACACGGGTGAGCGGCATGTCGCGCCGCCCCTGCACCCGCAAGGCCAGCCGACGCCTGGGGTTCAGCCCATCGCGCACCTCCACCTTGACCGCCTGGATCTGGTTGAGCGGGATCGAGACATCGATGCGCTGGCGAAAGCCACGCCGGCTGATCGTGGCTTCTCCACTGGTGCGATCAAAGCGGTTGCTGCCGGCGCCCACATCGATCGCGATCACCGCCCACAGATAGGTGGCCAGGAGCACGGCAGCCACGCCATAAAGGCCCATGACCAGCCCCTGCGGCACAAACTCAAGCGCCGCCGGGTGACCGATCGGCAACAGATCGCGGCCGAGCCTGCTCGAGAGGCTGGTCAGCAGAAACCCAACACCGCCGGCGCTGACGGCAGAGGCCACCAGCATGTTGGACAGACGCCTCGAGCCAAGCACCGGTTGCTCAAGCACGGGACCATCGGAGGCCATGGCGGCGGAAGCAACCTCTGAAGCGGCCATCGACACACAAAAAGGTGAGGCCATCTTGACCCCACCGCCGCACCCGCTGACGCGATAGGCGCAGAGCCGCCCGCAGGAAAACGGAAGAAATACCTAAAAAGCGTGCCCAAGCCTTGAATGTCAGCGCGTTGCAATCGGCCACGGCGGGCCGCTCAACGTTGATACGATCCCCGGGTGTTTCGCTCTACCCATGACGATCGCTGTAGGGCGCGCGCCGCAACGGGGATGGTTCGACGTCCTCGATGACTGGCTCAAGCGCGACCGCTTCGTTTTTGTGGGCTGGTCAGGATTGCTGCTGTTCCCCACCGCCTATCTG
>VGQS01000020.1 GCA_016882285.1 Cyanobacteria bacterium K_DeepCast_35m_m2_155
GGGCGCCGATACTGAGTGCCATTAAGCCCGTTGGCCATGGCCCTCACCCTGTATGGCGGCGCCCGCAGCCGCGCCTCCATGCCCCGCTGGTACATGGAAGAGAAGGGCATTCCCTACAGCTGGCGGCAGCTCGACATGGAAGGCGGCGAGCACCGCGACGAGGCATTCACGGCCATCAACCCGTTCGCCAAGGTGCCCGCCCTGGTCGACGACGGCTTCAAGGCTCCAGGCGGTGAGCCCCTGCAGCTGTTTGAAAGCGGGGCGATCCTGCTGCATCTGGCCGAGCACTACGGCGCTGAGTTCAGCAGCGAGACCTGCGGAGGTACCGCCACAGCCGCTGCCCGCCGCGCCCTGGCGAGCCAGTGGGTGCTGTTTGCCAACGCCACCCTGGCGGTGGCACTGTTTGTGCCCGCCAACCGCGACAAGGAATTTCCGCGGCTGATGAGCGTGCTCGACACTCTGCTGGCCGGTGGACGCTCGCTGCTCGCTGGGCCCTGGGGTGATCCCGGCTGGAGCGTTGCCGATTGCGCCGTCAACGCCTATCTGGCCTACCTGCCAATCTTTTTCCCGCAGATCGACCTGAGTCCCTACCCCAACGTGCAGGCCACAATCAGCGCCACCGGCGCGCGCACGGCCTACCAGCGCGTGATGGGCGGGCGTGGCTGAGCGGGCTGATCTCGACTGGCAGGGTCACCACCTGCAGCTGCTGGCCCAGCGGGCGGCGTGGGATCCGGCGCGGCGCACCCTGCTGGTGGCCGATCTGCACCTGGGCAAGGCCGAGACCTTTCAGGCCCATGGCATTGCCCTGCCCTCAGACGGCGATCTGGACACCCTCAACGCCCTGATCGAGCTGGCGGCGCAGTGGCCCTGCCAGCAGGTGATCGTGCTGGGCGATCTGGTGCATAGCCGGCTGGGCCTGACCCCGCAGCTGCGCCAGAAGCTCGAGGCCCTGCCCGAGCTTCTGGGCTGCCCGCTGCGGTTGATCGGCGGCAACCACGACCGCGGCTCCTGGATCGCCGGGCTGCAGCAGGAGCCGCCCCAGACCCTGGGGCCGTGGTGGCTCAGCCATGAACCCGATCCCCGCGCTGGCCAGCTCAACCTGTGCGGGCATCTGCATCCGGTGGCGCTGGTGGGGCGCGGCAACGATCGCCTGCGGCTGCCCTGTTTCAGTCTCGATGGACAGCAACAACGGCTGGCCTTGCCGGCCTTCGGCCGCTTGACGGGCGGCCATCCAGCCGCCCAAGGTGAACGCCTCTGGCTGGTGGCAGGCGGGGAGCTCGTCGATTGGAATCATCCACGCCCAGTCAGGACCAAGGCCGCCTGAAACGCCCCCTGTGGCGGCGCAAGCGCAGCCTGACCGTGGCGCTGCCGGCAGGAGCACTGGCGTTTCTGATCGCCATTGCCCCACCCCTGCCCGAGCAGCGCACAGCCAGCAGCACCGACCTGCTGACGGCGGCCGATGGCCAGCCGTTTCGCAGCCTCGACGACAAGGAGGTCTACGCCCTCGACTTTGACCCCCGCAAGGTGCGCATCGATCTGTTCGAGGGGTGGGACCGCGAACAGGAGGCCTTTGGCGATCGCGGCGCCCTGGCCTTTGTCTCTGGGCCCATGTACGAGCGCCACATCGACGCCGGCCGCGAGGTCACCGTGCCACTGGGTGATCTCAAGCTGGGCGATCAGATCTGGCGCGGCCGCAACCGCACTGCGGCGCGCCAGCGAGCCTTTGTCGGCATCCGCCACAACGGCGGCGTCGAATTCGGCTACGGCGAGCTCACAGCCGAACGCGTCCAACGCTTTGACACGTTCATCGGCGGGCTGCACAGCATCTACAACGACCTGGAGCGGCCACCCGCCAGCTACAAGGGCGCCTACAGCATTTCGATGGGGCAGCAGATCCGCTACTTCCTGCCGCGGATCCGCATGATCATCGGCCTGCGCCCCGACGGACGCCTCGAGGTGCTGATGAGCCGTGACGGCCTCACCCTCGAGCAAACCCGATCTCTGGCCCGGCGACGCGGACTGCGGGCCGCCTACCTGCCCGATCACGCCTCCAAAAGCCGTTTCATCATTCCGGGAGTCAAGGGTTTCAGCCAGGCCGACGCCAACTGGATCAGTGGCGGCGCCACCAGCTTTGTGCACGTGCCGTACATGCTGCGGCTCAGCCAGCGGGCCGTGCCGCTGCAGGGCTCGCTGCTGGCCGGACTGAGCGCCCAGGCCGCCGATGGCCCATGCCGCAACCCGTTGAGCTGCGGACAGACCCTGGGCGGTCAACTGGTCGACCGAGCCCTGGCCGGCTTCAACCGGCTGATGGAGCAGGGGGTCGAGCCGATCGCCCGGCTGATCTGGGCGCCCAGGCCCGGCGGAGGCACCGCCACGGCCCGCAGCGGATCGCCGCTGCGCGAGCCGCCGATCAGTGCTGACCCGCTGGCCCTGCGACAGCGCCAGGCCGAAGAGGGCAGCACCGCCCTCGATGCCCTCAGCGGCAGCGAGAGCCTGGAGCTGCCGCCCGATCTACCGCCCCCCTTGCTGCTGCCCGAGGGAGCGTCCATGCCACAGGAGCAGCTGGCAGGTGAGCAGCCAGCCCCAACTGACGCAGAACCAGCCCCGCAGGCCGCAGCGCCAGCACCGGCTGGTGCCCCAGGCGCGCCGCCGCCGCCGCTGCTGCCGCCGCCTTAACCCGCTGCCGCCAGGGCCCGCACCACATCGCCCCGGGTGAGCACACCGACGGGATGGTTCTGGGCGTCGAGCACAAACAGACGCTGGGTGCTGCGCTCGTGCAGCAGTTTGGCTGCCGCGGGCAGAGGCAGCTCGCTGCTGCAGCTGTGGGGGGATGTGCTCATCACCTCAGCCACCGTGCTGCCGAGCACCTGATGCACCTCCTTGTCCCAGTTGAGGGGGTTGCGCAGGTAGATCACCGCGTCGAGCAGCATCACGTAGGGACCCGCGTCAAAACCGCTTTCGCGCACCATCAGGTCCTGTTCGGTGAGTTCGCCCACCAGCGCGCCGTTGCCATCGACCACGGCCAGTCCGCTGATGTGGTGATCGCTCATCAACTTGACCGCGTCCTGCAGCGGCGAGCTCTCGGCGACGCTCAGCACCGGAGCGGTCATCACGGCGGAGACGGGCTGCTGCACCACGGGCACACGCGATCAACTGTGGGCATTCTGGGGCCGAGCCCGGCCCATGCCATGACCGCTGCCCGATCGCCCGTCCGCCTGCGCCAGCTGGCCGACGCCCTCACCCTGACCCGGGCCGCCATGGGCCTGCCACTGATCGTGTCCCTGAGCGCCGGGCTGGAGGGCGTGGCCTGGCTGCTGCTGCTGGCCGGGGCCTTGAGCGACTGGCTGGATGGCCTGCTGGCCCGCCGCGCAGGCGGCGGCAGTGTCTGGGGGGCGCGGCTGGATCCGCTCACCGACAAGATCCTGATCGCAGCTCCGCTGCTGTGGCTTGGGGCCGCGGGCCGGCTGCCCCTGTGGGCGATCTGGCTGCTGCTGGCCCGCGAACTGTTGATCAGCGGCTGGCGAGCCGCAGAACGCTCGGGCGGTCCGGCGTCGCTGACCGGCAAGGCCAAGACCGTGCTGCAGTTCGCCAGCCTGCTGCTGCTGCTGTGGCCTGGCTCCTGGGGCGCCGGCGCGGTGGTCAGCGACCTCCACCGTCTGGGCTGGTGGCTGTTCTGGCCGTCGCTTGTGTTGGCCTTGAGCTCGGCGGCGGGTTACCTGCGCCAGCGATGAGTGTGGTGCTCTGAGAACTCGCCTGCGTCAGGATTCTGTTGTGTGCACCCAAGCAATGTCCCATCCCTGGCTCCCGCCTCTGGCGCTGGCCTGTGTTCTGGCCATGCCCCTCCCGGCAACTGCGATGCCGGATCACAACCTGGTCGGGATCAGGGGCGCGACCACGGCCAGCAGCAACACCCCTGAAGCCATTGGGGCCGCGGTGGGGGAGATGGTGGAGACGCTGATGCAGCGCAATGGTCTGATGCCCGACCAGGTGGTGACTGCCACATTCAGCGCTACCGCGGATCTTGATGCGGTCTATCCAGCCTCGATCGCCCGGCGCCGTCCCGGTTGGGACCGCATCTCTTTGCTGGATGTGCAGCAGCTGGAGGTTCGCGGTCAACTGCCGCGTTGCATCCGCGTGCAGCTGCTGGTGTGGATGCGCCAGGGAGAGGAACCCCGCCATGCCTACCTGCGCGGGGCTGCAGGCCTGCGCCCCGACCGTCAAGTGCAGCCTTCACGCTGAACCCCTCAAGGGCTGATCACCCGATCAACGCCGCATCACCACTGAAATCAGGGGTGGTCGGCATGCTCTTGGCGTAGTCATGGGCATAGCTGTCGGCCAGGGTCCCCGCCAGATCGAAGCGGGGCTCCCAGGCCAGCTCACGCCGCACCCGGGTGATGTCGGTCAGGAAGTGCGCCAGCCGCAGCGGAAACGCTTTGCGGGCTTTCTTGTCGAGTCCTGCGGGGTCAAAGCTGCGGATCTCGACGCTGGCGGGATCCTTGCCGGCGGCGACCGCCGCGGCGTGCACCAGGCCCTTGAACGTGACGCCCTGGCGGCCGCTGCAGTTGTAGATGCGGTTGGCGGCGGCATCGACGCCGATGCAGCGGGCCATCGCCATGGCCAGATCATGCACATGGCCCAGCTGGGTGATGGTGCTGCCATCGCCCGGCAGTGGCACGGGGCGGCCATGCACGATGCGGTCAAAGAACCAGCTCTCAACAGGGTTGTAGTTGCCCGGACCGACGATGTAGGTCGGCCGGAAACTCGTAAAGGGAATGCCCTGGGCCCTGAGCCAGGCCTCGGTGTCGAGCTTGCCGCTGTGGCGACTAGCCGGGTCGGTGGGGCTGTCCTCATCAAGGGGCCAGAGCTCGCTGTCGGCGTAGACCCCCGCCGAACTCACATACACAAAGCGATGGGCGGGGGCACCGGTGCGCTCGATCACGGCACGGCTGTCAGCGAGGGTGCGCCCCGAGCTGTCGACGATCACATCAAAACGTCGACCAGCCAGAGGGGTCAGCCCCTCGGCGCTCGATCGATCACCGACCAGATGCTCCACACCTGCGGGGGCGGGCTTGTTGCCGCGGGTGAACAGGGTGAGCGCGTGGCCGTCGGCCTGCAGCTGCGCCACCAGAGGCTTGCCCACAAACCGGGTGCCGCCCATCACCAGGATCTTCATGGTTCCACCGGCTCAACTGGGCGCCATTCAAACCCGCGGTCGGGGCACCCAGACTGAAGCGTGACTGCCTTGTTCATGCCATGGCCCGTTTCAACGAGCTCGTGCGCTCGCTCAACACCCTCAAGCTGCTGGGTGCCATTGGCCGCAGTGGTGGTGATCTGGGCAGCATTGCCGATCTGGTCGACAGCTTTCTGGGCAGTCCCCAGATGGCCGATTGCGTGCGTCGCTTCAGGTCCCTGCCCGGCGGCGCGGCACTGATGGAGCAGCGCTACCCGCCCTTGCAACCCGACATCGAGCGCCTGATCGAGCTGCCGGCCGGCACACTGGGCCGCCGCTATGCCGAGCTGATCCGGCAGCAGGGCTATGACCCCGAATTCTTTCGCCCCCGGGCGATCGACAGCGACGAGCGCTGGTTGACCCAGCGCATTGCCACCACCCACGACATTCACCACGTGGTGAGCGGCTTTGGCACCGGCCGCGCCGGCGAGAGCGGCGTCCTGGCGATCACCGCTGCTCAGATCGGCTTTCCCGCCTATGTGCTGCTCAACAGCGCTGGGGTGCTGGGCAGCTTTCGTCGGCAGATCGAGCGCTTCGAAGGCCTCAGTGGTGCCATCGCCCACGGCCAGGCGATCGCGCGCCAGAGCAGCTGCCTGGTGCTGGCCCGTTGGGAGGAAGGCTGGGACAAACCCATCAGCCAGTGGCGCAGCGAGCTGGGCATTCGCGAACCGGCAGACAACCAGCCCTATGGCCTCGATCAGGAGCTGAAACCGCTCAGCTGAGCGCAGCCAACAGCCAACCGGCAGGCGGCAGGCGGCCGTGCAATCAACGCTCCATGCTCCATCGACAATCGGACCATGGTCATGACCATGGTCATCTGTACAAGCGAGCGCAGGTCAGCTGCACAGCCCCCCGCCGCGGCAGACAACCGCCGCCTGCAACGATGACGGCGTCGAGCACAACCTTCGAGCAGAACGTTTATGCAGGTGATTCCCGCCATCGACCTGCTCGATGGGCAGTGTGTGCGCCTGCATCAAGGCGACTACGACCAGGTCACCCGCTTCAGCGATGACCCGGTGGCCCAGGCGCTCAGCTGGCAGCGCCAGGGGGCCCAGCGGCTGCACCTGGTCGATCTCGATGGCGCCCGCACCGGGGAGCCGGTCAACGACGCCGCGATCAAGGCGATCACGGCCGCACTCACCATTCCCGTGCAGCTGGGCGGCGGCGTGCGCAGTGCCGACCGTGCAGCCGAGCTGTTGGGCTGCGGCCTCGAGCGGGTGATCCTGGGCACGGTGGCCCTTGAACAACCCGAGCTGGTGGCGCAGCTGGCGCAGCAGCACCCGGGACGCATCGTTGTCGGCATTGATGCCAAAAACGGCAAGGTGGCAACCCGCGGGTGGCTCACAGAAAGCAGCACCGAGGCCACCGAGCTGGCCCAGCGCCTGAGCGGCATGGGCATTGCCGCCATCATCAGCACCGACATTGCCACCGATGGCACCCTGGCGGGACCGAACCTCACGGCGCTGCGGGCCATGGCCGAAGCCAGCAGCGTGCCGGTGATCGCCTCAGGCGGCATCGGCACGGTTGAGCACCTGTTGTCGCTGCTGAGCCTTGAACCACTTGGGGTGAGCGGGGTGATCGTCGGGCGAGCGCTGTATGACGGGCGCGTCGAGCTAGCCGAGGCGCTGGCGGCCATCGGCGATGGACGGCTGCAGGATGTCAACCCGAGCGCTCCTGCCAGCAGTACCGTCGCGTAACAGCTTCGAGCTGGCCTATAACAGACGGATCACATTCGGTGCATCCGTGAGCACCAGCGCGCAGTCCGCCCAGCGAACGCTTCGCGTCGACAGCGCCTACAAGCGTTGCCGCGAGCTCGGCATGCGCCTGAGCAAGCAGCGGCGCATGGTGCTCGATCTGCTCTGGCAGGAGCGCAGCCATCTCAGTGCTCGCGACATTTTTGAAAAGCTCAACAACCAGGGCCGCAACATCGGTCACACCTCGATTTATCAGAACCTCGAAGCCCTGCAGTCAGCAGGAGTGATCGAATGCCTCGACCGCGCCGGCGGGCGGCTGTACGGCTACCGCAGCGACCCGCACAGCCATCTGATCTGCAGCCAGAGCGGACAGATTCAGGATCTGGATCTGCAACTGCCACAGGAGCTGCTTGTTCAGATCGAAGAGAGCACCGGTTTCCGGGTTGAGAGTTACAGCGTTCAGCTGACCGGCCGTCCCCGCTGAACCCCTGGAAATGAGGCGATAAGCCGTTACCTTGAGCCGGTTGCCGCGCCTGCCGCCGTTGGCTCAGCATCTTCTGCTTCTGGCCCAGCCCCTGTTGGCTGAGGGTTTGCAGCGCGTGCTGAAGGAGTCGTTGCCCAACAATGCCGTTGCCCTGGCACCAGAGCAGCTGAGCGGCTCCCCGGCGTTGGTGATCTGGTTTCCGGAAGCTGGCATCGAAGCCGCGGCGCTCGAGCGCGAAACCCAGCTGCTGAGCGAGCGTTGGCAGCCGGCCCCTGTGCTGATCGGCCTTCCGAAGAACCTCGCCATCGCTCGTGGCCGGCTGCTGAGCCTGCCGGCCGAAGGCCTACTCGACAATCCGGCCGCAGCTGAGCTGCTGGAGGCCATCACAACGCTTTTGCAGGGCGGTCGCTGCGTGCGATTGGGCGCAACGGCGCCGGCTGTTGCCGCCGAACCAGGGCCCGCACTGGGCTTCGGGCAATGGTTGCTGATCAGCGGGCAACAGCAGATCGATCAGGCGCTCTGGCGCTTGGATGTGCTGCTGACGCCGCCGCCGGGCAACCTGCTGAGCCTGCTGGTGCTCGAGGGCCAGCGGCGCGAACTGCTGGCGGCCCGCGCCTTGCTGCAGCTGCTCTATGGGCCGGTGAGCCTCGCCTGGGGCGATGCTCCTGCAGCAAACGCGCCGCACACGCCCCAGCGCGACGCCAACCTTGGGGGCCATGACAGCAGCAGCGGCACCAGCCTGCGTCTGCTGCAGCGCAGCGCCGAAGGCAGCTGGCAGGCCATTGCAGCCGTTCTGCGCGAGCAGATGGCGACGGCCCTGGTCAACCGCAGCGGCCAGCTGCTGGCCCTCGAAGGGCTGAACCCCCAGCGCCGCAGCGACCTGCTGCTGGCCCTGCTCGAGCAGCTCGAGCTGTTGCGCCAGCAACTCGCCGGCAGCACCCTGCAACCGCAACAACTGGGCGAACAGTGGCTGAGCCTGCAGCGCGAACTGCGCCAGCAGGCGCTCGTGCGCATGGCCAGTCCCTACGTGCGTCTACCGCAGCAAGGTCAGCTGCGCGCCGTTGCCGAAACCCTGCTGCAGAACAGTGATCTGGCAGGGAGTGATCCCGAGCTGCCCGATCCGATGCCGATGCTGGCCGCGCTGGTGCTGGGCCAACCCCTGCTGGTCGACGGCAGGCTGCTCAGCCCCGATGAACCGCTGGCGGTCCTGCATCTGCAGCAGTTGGTCGCCAACTGGCTGCTGCGCAACGCCGAACAGGTGGCCGCCCAGACCCTGGCGTGCTGCGCCGCCTGGCCTGAGCTGCGCCGCTACCTGCTGGTCAGCGATCTGCTCTCGACCCGCAACCTCGAGCGCCTGCGCAACCAGCTCAACGCCCAGCAGCGTTGGAGCAATCTGCTGCAGAGGCCCGTGGCCATTTACGAAAGCCGCCGCGCCATGCTCACCCTCGACAACGGAGGTGTGGCTCTCCTGCAGCTGAGCGAGCCCCGCGACCATGAACTCAGGCAGCTCAGCCTGCCCCAGCAGCTGGTCACCCTGGCACTGGAGTCACGCGATGCCCTGGCGCCCCAGTTGCAGAGCCTCATCCACGGGCTGGGGCAGGTGCTGGTGGTGCTGCTGACCCAGGTGCTGGGTCGCTCGATCGGCCTGGTGGGGCGCGGCATTGTGCAGGGCATGGGCCGCAGCCTTCGGGCGTCACAATGAATCGACCTGCAAGTGCCGTGTGTTGGCCTGGTTGATCAGACCCCTGTTGTGCCTGCTGCTCACCAGTTCCCTCTGGTGGGGCCCCTGCGGGCCTGCCCTGGCATCGCTGAGCAACAACAACTACGACGGCAACATCTACGCGCTTTACGCCGGCAACGGTTCGCTGGTGCCGCCGCGCAGCACCCTGGCGCAGGCCATGGCCGATCAGCGCCCTGCGGTGGTTGTCTACTTTCTCGATGACGCGTCGGCCAGCAAGCGCTTTGCAGCTGAGGTCTCTGAGCTGCAGCGCCTCTGGGGCAACAGCATCGAGCTGATCCCGCTGGCGACCGACCCGCTGCAGAACCGCCGCGATGACGGCCCAACCGATCCGGCCCACTACTGGAGCGGGGTGGTTCCCCAGGTGGTTGTCTTCAACGGGCAGGGAGAAGCGGTCTTTGATGCCAGCGGCCAGGTCGATCCCGATGCGCTCAACCAGGCCATCAGCCAGGTCACGGGCATCGCCCTGCCCGAGGGTGAGCGCAGCAGCACAACCATCAGCTTCAACGAACTCAACAGCGAGGTCGTCAGCAGGCCATGAGTGCGCCGACGCGGCTCGAAAGCGACAGCATGGGCAGCATTGCCGTGCCTGCTGATCACTACTGGGGAGCCCAGACCCAGCGTTCGATCCACAACTTTCCCTTCGGCCAGCTGATGCCGCTGGCCGTGGTGCATGCCTTCGGCGAACTCAAGGCGGCCTGCGCTGAGGTCAACCGCGACATGGGCAGGCTGCCCTCCGAGCTGGCGGCGGCCATCGTCCAGGCAGCAGACGAGGTGGCGCAGGGGTCACTGGATCAGGAGTTCCCTCTCAAGGTCTGGCAAACCGGTTCAGGAACCCAGACCAACATGAACGCCAACGAGGTGATCGCCAACAGGGCGATCGAAGCCCTCGGCGGCAGTCTGGGCAGCAAATCGCCCATTCATCCCAACGATCACGTCAACCTCAGCCAGTCGAGCAACGACACGTTTCCAGCGGCATTGCACGTGGCTGTCGCCCGCGAACTCAGCCATCAGCTGATCCCCGCGATCGAAACCCTGATCGACGCTCTCGAGGCCAAGGCCCAGGCCTACAGCAGCATCATCAAAATCGGCCGCACCCATCTGCAGGATGCGGTACCCCTGAGCCTTGGACAGGAGTTCAGCGGCTATGTGGCCCAGCTGCAACTGGGGCTCGAGAGTCTGCGCGCAACCCTGCCCCAGGTCCTGCAGTTGGCCATCGGCGGCACGGCCGTCGGCACCGGGCTCAATGCTCCACGGGGCTTCGGTGAAGCGGTGGCGGCACGGCTGGCTGAGCGGCTCGCTCTGGCGTTCACCAGTGCCCCCAATAAATTTCAGGCCCTGGCAGGCCATGAACCGCTGGCAGCAGCCCACGGTGCTCTGACCGTGCTGGCCGGCTCACTGATGAAAATCGCCAACGACATTCGCTGGCTTGGCAGCGGGCCGCGCTGCGGACTCGGTGAATTGGTGTTGCCCGAAAACGAGCCGGGTTCATCGATCATGCCGGGCAAGGTCAATCCCACCCAGGCCGAAAGCCTGACCATGGTCGCCGTGCAGGTTATGGGAAACAACACCGCTGTGCAGATGGCGGCCAGCCAGGGCAACTTTGAGCTCAACGTGTTCAAACCCCTGATCGCCCACAACCTGCTGGAGAGCATCGCCTTGCTGGCCGGATCGTGCGAGTGCTTCCGCAAATACTGCATCGAAGGCCTCCAGGCCAACGAAGCGCAGATCCACAGGCTGCTCAACCAGAGCCTGATGTTGGTCACAGCACTGACACCGGCCATCGGCTACGACCGCGCCACGGCCATCGCCAAACATGCCCATCGCCATGGTCTGAGCCTGCGCGAGGCCGCACTGGTGCTGGGCGAGATCAGCGGCGAAGACTTTGACCGCTGGGTGCAACCCGAATCGATGCTCGGCTGATTCCGCTCAGCGCACAGCCGGACTGAGATGCTCAAACAGACTGGCCAGCAAGCCAGCCAGATCGGGTGGCAGTGATCCTTTGGGTACGGTTTCAGCAGCCAGGACCACCATCACGCAGGCATCGACCAGCAGAGACGCCTCACGGGCATTGAGCCTGATCAGATGCTCATCGTTGCAATGGGTGATCTGCAAATGACATTGTCAGCTGTTCCTGACCATGACAGCCCCCGCCGGTGCTGGCGAGGACGCACGGATTGATTTCCGATTTCGCCCCAGCTGCACAACAGAACTGGGCACAAAAAAGCCCGGGGACAGGCCCCGGGCTCAGCAGAACAGCAAGGCTTCAGCCAAGCCGCAGACTCACTCCTCTTCAGCGCCGGCAGGGATCAGTTTGATCTGTTTACGGCCGAGCTTGATCTCAAACTCATCACCGGGCTTGAGGTCCAGCAGCGCGGTGTAGGCCTTGCCGATCAGCAGGTTGCCGTTGCCCTGAACCGTGGCGACATAGCTGAGGGTGCGACCACCCTTCCCGCGGCCCTTACCGCCACCATCGCCCAGACTGAGGCCCTTGGCCTCGAGCAGCGCTTCGTAGAAGGCGGTGAAATTCAGGCGCTCCGAACCATCTTTTTTGGAGCTGACATATCCGCAACTGCGAACCAGTTCGGACTTGGACACATCACCAAGCTCCTTGACCTTGGCAAGGAGATCGCTACCCGTGAGCATGGAATGAAAGTTGGGGATAGGCGAAACATAACGGATCGTCTGTCCCTTGTGAAGGGCAAGGGCTAGAAATCCGTACCTTTGATTTACTCGAGAAGATTCGCAGCAAGCTCAGCAAGCTCAGAACGTTCACCACGGGTGAGCGTCACATGCCCCGCCAAGGACTGCCCCTTGAAACGCTCGACCAGCCAGGTCAGTCCGTTGCTCTCGGCGTCGACATAGGGGTTGTCGATCTGGTAGGGATCGCCAGTGAAGACAATCTTGGTGCCTTCTCCAACCCGCGTCACGATCGTCTTGACTTCGTGTGGGGTGAGATTCTGAGATTCATCAACGATCATGTACTGCCGCGGGATGGAGCGTCCGCGGATGTAACTGATCGCCTCGACCTCCAGAAGGCCCATCCCCTTGAGATCAGACCAGCTGTTGCGTGGTCCCCGGTGACCGCCGCGGGAACCGCCGCCCTGCGCCTCGTCGGCGCTGCCGAGCAGATAATCGAGGTTGTCGATGATCGGCTGCATCCAGGGACCCATCTTTTCTTCCAGATCGCCCGGCAGAAAGCCGATCTCCTTGCCCAGTGAGATCACCGGCCGCGTCACCAGCAGGCGTTCATACAACCGTTCATCGGCCACCTGATGCAGACCTGCGGCAATCGCCAGCAGCGTCTTGCCGGTACCCGCCTTGCCCACCAGGGTGACCAGCGGCACCGCTGGATCGAGCAACAGATCGAGAGCGAATGTCTGCTCCTTGTTGCGCGGCTGAATGCGACCGAGTTTGGCCTTGTTGGCGCGCTGCAGGGGCTGCAGGGTGCCGCTGTGCGCGTTGTAGCGCGCCAGCATCGTGTGGGTTGGCTGCACCTGATCGATCAGCGTCACACCCTCATTGGCCTGCAGGTCGACCGGGCCAGCGGCCGTCGGTGCAATCGCGGCCACGGGCAGGCCATCACCAACACGCAACTGATCCATCTGATCGGCACTGAGCCAGAGCTCACAGATGCCGGCGTAGAGATCTGCGATCGCCACCTTGTCGGTGGTGTAGTCCTGGGCAATCAGGCCAACGGCATCAGCCTTGATGCGCAGATTGGTGTCTTTGGTGACCAACACCACAGGCGGCTGGCTGCCCATGACCTCGCCGAGACGCTGCTCAAGTGCAACAGCAAGGATGTTGTTGTCACCATTGCCGGCCTTGAGCTCAGGCGGCAGCTGGGCGAGGGTCTCGCTGCGGCAGAACACAACCTTCAGCTGGCCGCCGTTGGTGCCGCTGATCGCCACGCCATCGGCCAGGTTGCCCTGGCTTCTGAGGTCGTCTAGCAGACGCGAAACCGCTCGAGCATTGCGACCTTTCTCAGAGGGATCACGCTTGAAACGGTCGATTTCCTCGACCACTTCGATCGGAATCACGACCTGATTGTCTTCAAAGCGCAACAGCGCCTCGGGATCGTGCAACAACACATTGGTGTCCAGCACAAAGGTCTTGCGCATCCCGCCACGATCCGGTTCGCCGGAAACTAGGACCGGCGGGCCCGTTACGCTCCGGCGATTCGTGCTCCGTAGCGAACCTCCCCGCCGTGCCTGTGTTCTTCCCCTGGTCGCTTGTGCTGGTCCTGCTTCTCAGCTATGGGCTGCTGCTGCTGGCACTGCAGCTCAACCACCGCCTGCGGCCGGAGTCACCGCTGCAACTGAAGGCTGAAGCGTTCAGCGTGCAGCGCCAGGGAAGCACCCTGCAGGTTGACGGGCACCTTCGCATCAGCAATCCCCATCGCCGCATGGAGGTGTTCGTGCCGGAGCTGCGTCTGCGGCCGACCCTTCTGGGCCAGGCCCCCCTGGATCAGCTCAAACTCAGCTGGTCGATCACGCCTGAGCATCCCGATGCCGAGGTGCGCGCCGATGGCTACTGGGCGGCCTACATCGTCAAGGGGCACAAGTCGACCGCAGCCGCGATCAGCCTGCAGATCGAAGCTGCAGCCGCCGAGTCACTGCAGCTGCTCGATACCCTCTGGCTGCAGATCAAATGGGTCAACTACGGCCCCTTTGGCCGGCTGTGGCGCCGTGATGGCGTGCTGATTCCGCTGCATCGTCCCGATCCTGTGCCCCCTGCTGAGGCTCTCTGGCGCCGGGGCGATGACTGCCAGGTGCTGCCCCTCGGCACCCACCTGCTGGGCGTGCTGGATGATCCCCTGGCGGTGCTGCGCGACTACGGCGCGGCCCACTGCCAACGCGGTGATGTGCTCACCATCGGCGAGACCCCGCTGGCGGTGATGCAGGGCCGGTACCACCATCCGGCGACGGTGCGGCCTTCGGCTCTGGCACGCACGCTCTGCCGTGTATTTCATCCCACCAGCTCACTGGCCACCGCTTGCGGCCTGCAGAGCCTGATTGATCTGGTGGGGCCGGCGCGGGTTCTCAACGCCTGGGTGGTGGGCAGTGCGCTCAAGCTGATCGGCCTCAAGGGCTGGTTCTACCGGCTGGCGGGCGAGCAGGCGCGGCTGATCGACGACGTCACGGGCACGACGCCTCCCTACGACCAGACGATCGTGCTGGGCCCTGAAGCCCCGGCCGCCTTCTGCCGTGATGCGGCCCGCGCCCTGGGCATCGCTGTGGCCGTTGTCGATGTCAACGACCTGGGCCGGGTCAAGGTGCTGGCGGCCAGCCCGGGCTGCGACGAGGCCTTGCTGCAGCGCGCCCTGCGCCCCAACCCAGCCGGCAATGCCGACGAGCGCACCCCCCTGGTGCTGGTGCGTCCCGGCGTCGATACAGTGGGTTGAAGCAGTCTCAGGGCGGAGCGTGCGGTCCCCAACCTCTCCGCCATGGCGCCTTGAACCCCTGGCCGGGTGGCATCTGCCCCTGCTGGGTGATCCGGCCTTTTTGCCGCTGCAGTCCCTGCTGCAGCGCGCCGCGCTGTTGGACCTGCCCGAGCGACTGATGCATTGGCTCGGGCGGCCCCAGGCGCTGGCGCCGCAGGTGCTGGTGGCCTTTGCCGAGCACAGTCAGAGCGCTCTGGGCCTGGTGGTGACGCGGCGCCTCAACCGCCATGGCAGCTGCTGGCAGATCGCCCATCTGCGCACCACCAAGGCCGAGCTGCGGCGCGAACTGAGCGGCGCCCTGCTCAAGGCTGCCCTGGAACGCACGCCGGCCACCAGCTGGGTGGCCTCTGCCAGCAGTGACGATCGCACCCGCCTGGCGGTGCTGCGCGAGCAGGGATTTCAACCCCTGCGCCAGGACCGCCTCTGGTGCTGGAGCCCCGATCAGCAGACACAACGCCAAAGCGAGACCGGCGTCTATGGGGAGCTGAGCCTGCAACCGCTGAACCGACGCACCGCCCCATTGCTCTGGCATCTCGAGCAGATTGCCTGCCCGGCGCAGCTGCGCCAGATCCTCGATCGGCGCTGCGAAGACGTGCTGGCCCAGAGCCAGGGCAAGGGTTGGGTGCTGATCGATCCGAGCCGCGAGAGCGCTGTCGCCGGGGCGCGCTGGCTGGGGGAGCACCCTGGCGGCGGCCACGACGTCGAACTCACGGTCGATCCGCACTGGCAGCATCTCTACGGCCCCATCGCCACCGCGCTGCTGGCCCAACTGGCGGCCGAGGAGCCGTGTTGGCTGCGCAGCGATCCCTTTGAGCAGCAGCGCAGCACCTGGCTCGCGTCGATCGGTGCCCAGGCCCGCGGCGAGCGGGTGCTGATGGCCCGCAGCCTCTGGCGCCGCCAGGCCGCCGCCGGTCTGCAGGCCCAGGCCAACCGGCGGCTCGCCTCGGTGCTGGCCCAGCTGCAACCGCGCCGGCGGCCGGTGCCGACACCACTGCTGCGGCGCTGAGCCACACCGATGCCCCGCTCAGCGCCCAGGCCCTGTTCCGTCCTGGCCCTTGATGTGGGCAGGCGGCGCATCGGCCTGGCGGGCTGCGACCCGCTGGGCATCAGCGTCACCCCACTGGCCGCACTGCAGCGCAGCGACTTTGCCTCTGACCTGGTGACGCTGCAGAGCCTGATCACGGGCCGTGCCGTGCAGGCTCTGGTGGTGGGTCTGCCCCTCGATGCGGCAGGAGAGCCCACCCCCCAGGCACTGCACTGCCGGCGCTACGGCGAACGTCTGGCCCGCCAGCTGGAGCTGCCCGTGGCCTGGGTCAACGAGCACAGCAGCAGCTGGGCAGCTGCTGAGCGCCACGGCCTGCACGGCGATCGCAGTGGCGCCCTCGACAGTGCCGCAGCGGCGCTGTTGCTCGAGCAGTGGCTGCAGGAAGGGCCCGAGCCCCAGCCAGTGCAGCTGCAGACCATCGCTGCTGGCCAGAAGTCAGACGCTGCATCATCCTGAAGGGAAACAGTCGACGACCCATGGCAGCGCAAGGCACGGACCGGCCTGGTTCCAGTGAGCACGGCAGCGAGGTGCCAACGGTGCTGGTGCGGGACCGGCACAACCGGCAGCTGCTCTGTTTCCTGGAGCAACTGATCCCTCTCGATGGCCATGACTACGCCCTGCTGACCCCTGTCGACACCCCGGTCTGCCTGTTCCGCCTGCACGATGAGGACGATCCTGAACTGATCGACACGGTCGATGCCACCGAGCCGATCCTCTCGGTTGCCGACGTGGTGCTGCAGGAGCACGATCTGACCCTGGTGCGCTCAGCGGTAACCCTCACGGTCAGTGGAGAGCTGGATGAACCCGAACCTGACGAGGAGAGCGATGAGGACGAGGAGGCCGATGACGACTCCGAGACCTACGAACTGCTGGTGAGTTTTCTGGTCGACGAGCAGGAGTACGGCCTCTACATCCCTCTCGATCCGTTCTTTGTGGTGGCCCGCATGCAGGGCGGCGAAGCGGTGCTGGTCGAGGGCGAAGAATTCGAGCGCGTCCAACCACGCATCGAGGCCGAACTGGAGGAGCGGGAGGGCCTGCTCTGATGCTCAGGGAGCTGCTGCGTCCTGATTGGCTGCACGGGAGCACCCTGGCCGACTTACCGCTGCAGACGCTGCTCGAGCGAGAGGTCAAGGCACTGGTGCTCGATGTCGATCGCACCCTGTTGCCCCGCCATCGTTCCAGCCTGCCCGAGGCCGCTCGGCGTTGGCTGCAGATGGCCAAAGCCCAACTGCCGATCCATCTGCTCAGCAACAACCCATCGCGGGCCCGCATCGGCTCGGTCGCAGCGCAGCTCGATCTGCCCTTCACCACAGCGGCCGGCAAACCGCGCCGCAGTGCCCTGCGGCGGGTGCTGCAACAGCTTGATCTGCCCCATCACCAGGTGGCCCTGATCGGTGATCGCCTGTTCACCGACGTGATCGCCGGGAACCGTCTCGGGCTGTACACCGTGCTGGTCAAACCCATCGATCCCGACGGGCTGCCCTGCCGGCAGGATCACCTGCAACGACTGGAACTGCACCTGGCCCGCTGGGTGGGGACCACGCTGGGCTGAGGCGATGACGCTCAGCAGCGGGATCAAACGCGTCATCAAGGTGGGCACCAGCCTGTTGCGCGGCAGCGCAGAGCGGCCCACCGCAGCGGTGATCACCGATCTGGCCAGCGCCATTGCGCGGGCGCGCGGCCGCGGTGACGCCATTGCGCTGGTCACCAGTGGTGCTGTCGGACTGGGTTGCGTGGCGCTGTCGCTGCAGCGCCGGCCCAGCGAGGTGGTGGCCCTGCAGGCCGCCGCCGCCGTGGGACAGGGCCGGCTCATGGCGCTGTACCAGGACGCCTTCGCGGTGCGGGGGCTGCAGGTGGCCCAGGTGCTGCTGACCCGCGGCGACCTGGCCTCAAGGCGGCGCTACCAGAACGCCAGCCGCACCCTGGCCCAGCTGCTGAGCTGGGGCGTGGTGCCGGTGGTCAATGAAAACGACACCCTCGCCACCGATGAGCTGCGCTTCGGCGACAACGACACCCTCTCGGCACTGGTGGCGGTCGCGGCAGAGGCCGATGAACTGATCCTGCTGACCGATGTGGATCGCCTCTATTCAGGTGATCCCAGGCACAACCCCGATGCCCAGCCGATCAGCGAGGTGCGAGATCTGGACGAACTCAACCGCCTCAGTGGTGTGGCCGGCGGCGGTGGCAGCTGGGGCACCGGTGGCATGACCACCAAGCTGGCGGCGGCGCGGATCGCCACCGCCAGTGGCATCCGCGTGCGACTGGCCGATGGGCGCGATCCAGCGGTGCTCGACACCCTGTTGCTGGCCGAACCGGGCAGCGACAGCGCAGCAACCGCACTGCCGGGCACGGTGTTTCAACCGGCGGCGGTGCCGCTGCCGAGCCGCAAGGGCTGGCTCGCCCATGCCCTGGTGCCACGCGGGGCCCTGCAGCTTGATGGCGGCGCCGAACGCGCCCTGCTCGAGCGGGGGGCGTCGTTGCTGGCGGTCGGCATCAGCGCCATCGAAGGGGCGTTCGAGCGCCATGACGCCGTGCGCCTGCTGGCGGCCGATGGCCGCGAACTGGGCCGTGGCATCAGCCAGCTCAGCAGCAGCGAACTGACGCCGCTGCTGGGCCAGGGGGGCATCGAAGTGGTGCACCGCGACCAGCTGGTGCTGGTGAGCAGCTGAGGTCTGCATCTCCCAAACCCCGCTTACGATCGCCACAGCCATGACCGGGGCATGCGTTTCAGCACACTGCTCAGCCACCTCAGCGAGGTGACTGAGGCCAGCCCTCGCCATCTGGCTGCTGATCCTGAACTCAGTGGTGCCAATGCCCTCGATCAGGCGGGCAGCGGGCAACTGAGCTTTCTTGAGCCTGGTAACGCCCTGGCCACTGCGCTCTCGGCGACCGGTGCCAGCGCGGTGCTGATTCCAGCCCGGGGCGATGGGGCCCTGGACCTGCAGCAGCAGGCCAGTGCACGCGGCCTGGCCTGGATCGCCCTGGCCGATCCGCGGCTGGGCTTTGCCGAGGCGCTCGATGCGCTCTATCCCCGTAGGCCCAAGGTCCCGGGCGTGCATCCGAGCGCCGTGATCGACCCGGGGGCTCGCTTGGGCAGCGGCACCCACATTGGCGCCCATGTCGTGATTGGGGCCGATGTGGTCATCGGTGACGGTTGCATCGTGCATGCCAACGCCACCCTCTACGACGACGTGGTGCTGGCTGATGGCTGCGAGATCCACAGCGGTGCGGTGCTGCACCCCGGCTCCCGGCTAGGCCGGGCATGTGTGGTGCACTCCAATGCCGTGATCGGCAGCGAGGGCTTCGGCTTTGTGCCCACCGCCAGCGGCTGGCGCAAGATGCCCCAGACCGGGCAGGTGGTTCTTGAAGACGGGGTCGAGGTGGGCTGCAGCAGCACCATCGATCGGCCCTCGGTGGGCCAGACCCGCATCGGCGCCGGCACCAAGATCGACAACCTGGTGCACATCGGCCATGGCGTCGTCACGGGCCAGGGCTGCGCCCTAGCGGCCCAGGTGGGCATCGCCGGTGGGGCACGGCTGGGCAACGGCGTGATCCTGGCGGGCCAGGTCGGCCTGGCCAACAAGGCCGTGATGGGCGACCGCTCGATCGCCAGCTCCAAATCGGGCGTGCACGGCGAAGTGGCGGCCGGTGAGGTGGTGAGTGGCTACCCGGCCATCCCCAACCGCCTCTGGCTGCGCTGCTCGGCCGCCTTCAACAAACTGCCGGAGCTGGCCAAGGCGATCCGCAGCCTCGAAAAACGCAGCCAGCCCTGAGGCGGCAGCCGCGTAGCCTCGCGCCAACGCCATCGTCCAGGCCGCCGCACCCATGACCAGCTACCGGATCACCCTGCTCGCCGGCGATGGCATCGGCCCCGAAATCACCGCCGTCACCCG
>VGQS01000021.1 GCA_016882285.1 Cyanobacteria bacterium K_DeepCast_35m_m2_155
CTGGGCTCAGGCTGTCGACGGGCTTGTTTCAGCCGTGCAGGAGCGCACGGTGCCGCTGATCCTGGTTGGCGAGGAATGTGGCTGGGGTGTCAGCCCTCCAACTCGCATGGGCGGGCTGTTTCGCCAGCGCCTCGGCGAGCTGCTTCAGGCCATGACGCCGCTGTGTGATGCGTCATGGCTGGTGGTGCATGGCCGTGCCATTGAGCTTGACCGCCTGGGCCTGCTGATTCCTGAGGTTCTCGACTGAGCCATGCCAGCCCTTGTGTTGTTTGAACCACAGATTCCTCCCAACACGGGAAACGTTGCACGCACCTGCGCAGCCACGGGAACACCACTGCATCTGATCGAGCCGCTGGGGTTCTCGATCGACGACCGCATGCTGAAGCGTGCAGGTCTGGACTACTGGCCTTTGGTTGACCTGCACTGCCATGGCGACTGGGAGTCGTTCTGCTGCCAGCGCCGAGCACACGGAGGACGCTTGATCGGGTTCAGCGCCCACGCTGAGCAGAGCTACACCGATTTCGCCTTCGCCCAGGACGATTGGCTGCTTTTTGGCCGCGAAACCGATGGACTACCAAGCCACATCCACCGGTCCTGCGATGTGAGACTCGTGATTCCCATGCGTCACGCGAGTCGCCCTGGAATGCCAGGGGTTCGCTCCCTGAATCTGTCGGTCAGCGCTGCCATCGTGCTGTTTGAATCATTGCGTCAGCTGGGGCTGACATCTTGAGACATCCCCTGCGCTGCAGGCAGTCTCATGGATCTTGTTGAACTCCATGTCGCCAAAAACACTTGATCCCCACAAGCCTGTGCGGTACTGTTTGCGCGCTTGCCGGTGATGGCTTCTCGGCAGGTGTTGTTCGATGGGTGATGTGTGAAGCCGATTCGTTTGTGTTTGCCACTGCTGTGTCTGATCCCGATTGCTCCCGCAGTCGTGATTGCAATGGCGCCAGCTGAATCATGGAACCGCAGCGAACAGAATCTCAGCATCGCTTCACTCCCCCAGGTCACACCCCCACGACCCGAGACCGATCGTATTTGGGTCCGACTGCGTCAGCCGAGCCCGCTCAGCAAGCTTTCAGGCCTACTCAACCTCGATGATTCGAAGCTTGCAACGCTCAACGACGTTGCACCAGAGCACCAGTTCGAGAAGGGATCCTGGCTCGTCCTGCCCAGTAGCTCGATTCGTCTAGCCAAACTCCTGCCCCAGATCGATAGCAGCGATCTCAGGCGCACGCCTCCGCTGCATGCCCTGCCCCCTGTAGAGACCAATGGGGTGATCAAGATCGGAGACACCCTGCGCAAGATCGCCGTTCGCTACGGATTGACCCTGCAGGAATTACTGCGCCAGAACCCTGGCATTGAGACCGCTCGCCTCGTTGCCGGTGCCCCCATCCGTGTGGTGCAGTCATCTCCGGCCAAGCCACGCATGCTGCTGGCTTTAAAGCCGAGCACCAGTGGTGGCCTGAGTTGGCCTGAGCTTCCTGATTTTGGTTCCGAGGAGCTTGATCCTGATTCCGACCGTTCTGCTGACGGTTGGATCTGGCCCACCCGTGGCATGTTCAGTTCTGGCTTTGGCTGGCGCTGGGGCCGCATGCACAAGGGCATCGACATCGCCAACAACGTGGGCACCCAGATCGTGGCTGCCAAAGATGGAGTCGTCAGCTTTTCGGGCTGGCATAGCGGTGGGTACGGGTACCTGGTGACGATCAGCCACAGTGACGGCAGTCGCTCCCTGTATGCCCACAACAGCCGACTGCTGGTCCAGGAAGGGCAGCACGTGGAACAGGGCCAGCAGATTTCACTGATGGGCAGCACCGGGCGCAGCACCGGCCCCCATTTGCACTTTGAGATCCATCCGCCTGGTCGCGGTGCCGTCAACCCCCTGCAGTTCCTGCCGCAGCGCGCCTGATCAAGGGCTGCAGCTGGGCATTGGCCTGCAAGACCATCGTCTACACTCAGTGCACCGCGGCTCGGTAGCTCAGCTGGTTAGAGCGTGGGATTCATAACCCCAAGGTCGGGAGTTCAAGTCTCCCCCGAGCCATGATGTCTCGCCTGCGCGATGCACGGCGCTGATGGGCTGCCCTGCGGCGGGCAGAGCACCAGCATCAATCAGCGCAGATCGATCGCATTGAGGCGATCGAGAAACCCTGCAGACTCGTGCTCAGAGACGCTGTCTGCTGTGAGCAGGGGTACAACAGTGAACGGTCCGTGCATCGCTGCATCGTCAGCGTTGCCTCCAGCTGCAGCGATCGGCTCAGCGGCTTGCGCCACCGCAGCCGTCGTGCTGCTGCGCCTGCTTGTTCTGGTGCGTGCGCTGCTGCCGCGCCCCTCTGTCGCCCGTTGCAGGGCGCGGCTTCGGTTCGCTTCTGCCACGGTCTGGCCCTCCTTGGGCCTGAGCAGGGGGTTGCTTTTGAGCTCTCCGCGAAGCTGGCTCAGCAAGCGGAAATGCCCGGTTGTGTTGTATTTCCGCAGCACCGACGGATCCCAAGCCATGGCGAGTCCCTGATTAGGTCAGCCTAAGGCGCAGCCCATCGTTGCCCGAATCGTGATAGCTTGTAACAGCCCTAGGTCGTAGTCATTCCGACTTCGTCTCGTCGTGTCGTGCGACGCGGCCCAGGTTGATCTGTCATGGCAGATCACCGCCTTCCGCTGTTGGGCGTCTCACCCTCTGACCTTTATCAACTGCGCCATGTCCAGGCTTGTCGGTCTGCCAGCTCCCGACTTCACCGCCACTGCTGTGGTGGACCAGGAATTCAAGACGGTTTCCCTGTCCCAGTACCGCGGCAAGTACGTGGTGCTGTTCTTCTACCCCCTGGACTTCACCTTCGTCTGCCCCACTGAGATCACAGCGTTCTCCGACCGTTACAGCGAGTTTTCCAGCCGCAACTGTGAAGTGCTGGGCGTGTCTGTCGACAGCGAATTCAGCCACCTGGCCTGGATCCAAACCGACCGTAAGAACGGCGGCATCGGCGACATCGCTTACCCCCTGGTGGCCGACCTCAAAAAAGAGATCGCCCGAGCCTACGAAGTGCTCGATGAAGACGCCGGTGTGGCCCTGCGCGGCCTGTTCATCATCGACCCCCAGGGCGTGATCATGCAGGCGACGATCAACAACCTGCCCGTGGGCCGCAGCGTCGATGAGACCCTGCGCCTCCTGCAGGCCTTCCAGTACGTGCAGTCCCATCCCGATGAGGTCTGCCCCGCCAACTGGACTCCTGGTGACAAGACCATGAATCCTGATCCGGTGAAGTCCAAGGACTTCTTTGCTGCGGTCAACTGATCCGATCGGCAGCTATCGGGATCCATGGATCGCTGGGGGGCCTTGCCCCCCTTTTTCATGTCACCACTGCCAGCAGGCTTTGCAGCAGCCTGCGCCCATCACTGCCCCCCAGAGCTGGATCGCAGGCCCGCTCGGGATGCGGCATGAGACCCAGCACGTTGCCGTTTTTGTTGCAGATCCCTGCAATGCCATCGGCCGATCCATTGGGATTGCTGGCATAGCGCAGCACGATCTGACCCTGATCCTGCAGCTGCTTGAGCGTGTCAGCGTCGGCCTGGTAGCGCCCCTCCCCGTGAGCGATGGGAAACGTGAGCCGTTCGCCGCGGCTGTAGCCCTGCAACCAACTGCACGCGCCTGGTTGCACGATCAGCTCGCAGGGTTCACAGATGAAATGGAGATGCTGATTGCGCGTCAGGGCTCCAGGAAGCAGACCCATTTCCGTCAACACCTGAAACCCGTTGCAGATTCCGAGCACAGGGCCACCTTGCGCGGCAAAGGCCTGCACCTGCTCCAACACAGGGGCAAACCGGGCGATTGCGCCGCAGCGCAGGTAATCGCCATAGCTGAAGCCACCGGGCAGAACCACAGCTGTGATGCCGCTCAGGTCTGTCTCCTCATGCCAGAGAAAACGCGTTGACAGCCCCAGGCAGCCCTCCAGGGCCCAGCGCATGTCACGGTCGCAGTTCGAGCCTGGAAATACGACGATGCCAATGCTCATGGCTGCTGCTCCGCTTTGGCCAGGGTGAGCTGCCAGTCTTCGATGACTGGATTGGCGAGGAGGCGATCACTCAACAGCTCAAGCTGGCTGCGGGCGGTGTCTGCGTCAGGAGCGTCGAGCTCCACGTCAACCGAGCGACCGATCCGCAGCTTGACCAGTCCACTGACACCAAGCCGGGCCGCGGCAGCACGGGTGGCCTCCCCAGCAGGATCGAGCACCGATGGACGCAGGGAAACCTGAACGGTTGCGCGGTAGAGGGGCACAGCAGCCGGGTGAGACAGTTGTTAAATCTTGCCAGCAGCCCCATCCAGCGGCAGCGGCTGTGGTCACGGTGAAGACAGACCCTTGGGGGCTGTGGCCATGCCGGTTCATCTGGCCGCCATCGTTGGTGGCGGAGCGATCAGTCTCGTCGCGCTCAGTTCGTTGCTCGCTCATGCCTGGGCGATCCCAGCGCAGCTGCAGTGCCGTCTGGCGGAGGGTCCCTGGCAGCAATGCCGCATGATCGTGGCCGACAATGGTTTGGCCTGGACCCTTGAACTGGCAGGCGAGTCGATTCACTTTCGCCACGACGGCCGCGGCACGGTGAGCATGCAGCGCCAGGATCAACGCGGCAGAGAGGTGCAGCCGCGCTGGTTGGCCGACGCCAGCCTCTGCTGGGATGGCGTCTGCGCCAAGGGGGCTATCCCGCTCGACTAAGGGGGGCAGCCTGCAGCTGCAGCAGCTCCGCTATGCGGGCGCGATCCAGGCCAAAGCCCAGGACCACGAGTTTGAGCCTGGAGCTGCAACCAGCGGCCAGGTGCTCTGCTGCTTCGCCTTCGTACCAGCAGTTGAGCCGGGGGCCCACAGCCTGGATCTGCAGGAGCCGCTGCTTTGCCGCCATGGCCAGCCATCCCTTGAGACGAACCACCGTCTGCTGACTCAGCAGAGCCTGGAGCCTGCTCTCAATGTCGCTCTGCTGCCAGTCGCCAACCAGATCAAAGGCCAGGCTCTCAATCGCAACGTGAGCATGGTCATGGTGATCATGCTCGTGATCGTCATGGTCACCGTCATGGTCATGTCCATGAGCATGAGCATGTGCATCGGCATGGTGGCGGCTGTGTTCGATCCCTGAGCCCAGCAGAAGCTCAGGCTCAATGACCCCGTTGGCCACAGCCAGGCAGGGCGTTTCGGGTCTGAGGCTGCCCTGCAGTGTGGATTTGAGGGTCTCGAGGGCTTGTTGCTCGAGCAGATCAGCGCGACTGATCAACACCAGATCGGCAGCCTGCAGCTGGTCGGCAAAGAGGTCCTCGATCGCATCAAGATGGTCAAGGCTGGGATCAGCCTGCCGCTGCGCTTCTAGGGCCTGGGGATCGCGGACCACGTGCCCTGATGCCAGAGCTTCACCGTCAACAACGGTGATCACCCCATGCACCCAGGTGCGTGTGCGAATCGAGGGCCAGCCAAACGCTGCCACCAGCGGCTCTGGCAAAGCAAGGCCACTGGTTTCAACGACGATGCCATCGAGCTGCTCAGCGCGCTGCAGCAGCCGTTCCATCGTCGGCAGGAAGTCGTCCTGAACGGTGCAGCAGAGGCAGCCGTTGGCGAGTTCGACAAGGCGGCCATCAAGCTCGTCATCGGGGCAGAAGCCACAGGAGCGCAGCAATGCGCCATCAATGCCGACTTCGCCGAACTCGTTGACCAGGACGGCAAGGCGCTGGCCACTGTTGAGCAGCAGATGCCTGAGCAAGGTGGTCTTGCCGGCACCCAAAAACCCTGTCACCACCGTGACAGGAAGACGTTTGATGGAGCTCACGCGCAATCAGGCCAACGCTTGGCTAGCAGCAGAGATCAGGCCGAAGCCGATTAAGCCGGCCACAACCGCGGCACGTCCATGGCGCTGCAGTCGCGAGGCAAACGGCTGCATCCACCACAGGGCCAGCAACAACACGCTTCCCTGGCTGAGCAGCAGGCCCGCCAGATAGGACGCCACGGGCATGGCACTCCAACCCAGAACGCTGGCGCTCAGCACGTAACCATGCAGGGCCATAGCTGGCAGCAACACCAGGCGCGGCAGACGTTGTGCCAGCACCAGGGCTTCAACGACCAGCGTCAGGCTGACGAGCAGTTCGGCCCCGGCCAGACCTGGGCCGATCAATCCGGCGGCGCTGCCCAGCAATCCGGTCACAAGCAGGGCGAGCATCCAGCGCCGGCGCTGGGTCAGGCCCGTCAACGCCAAGGCCACCAGGAACAGCAGATGGTCTGGCCCAATCACAGGGTGGGCCAGACCACTCAACAGTCCGTTGAACACAGACGGTTGCAGTGACGTGATGTCGATCAGGTGGTGAGCCCGAGCCGGCCGGGCGAGCAGCACGGCAAGGCAAGGAACAAGCAACAGGCCTGCCCTGCGCAAGGTGGTTGGAAGCATGACGTCGGTCCGCGCCGAAAAGGAAGTGGATCACCGGCGGGCGTTCTGACTGGGCACAAGGCCTTCACAGCTGCGGGACAGCGCCGGATTTGCACCGACTTTCCCCTTTGCATCCGGGGGCTGATCCCCCCCGGAACCGGTTCGTCCAATCTATGGGCTCAGATCACCGGCAGCCGAGACTGTCACGGGTGCTCACACCAGTGCGTGGATTGGTCCCAGTGGCACGGGCACAGAGAGCCTTCTGCTCCGGCAGATCCAGCACCGCATCGGTGAAATCGGCCCCATCGATCTGAGCACCCTTGAAGCGGCTCTGCATGAGCATGGCGTTGCGCAACACCGTCCCGGTGAGATCGGCCTGTTCAAAGCGGCTGGCATAAGCGACCGCATCTTCGAGATCGGCCCCCTGCAGGTTGGCTTGCTGCAAGTTGCTGCCGTTGAAGACCGCACCGCGCAGGTCCGCTTCTGAGAAGTCATAACCCACAAGGTCAGCTTTCAGAAATTCCTGCTGCTGCAGCTTGCGGCCATGCATGTCTTGCTGCAGATCCTGCATCGAGCGCTGCCCTCTGAGCTCTGGAGCCGTGATGGCCAATGCCGGCGATGCCGGCACCACGAGCATCCACGCCAGGCAACAGGCGAGAACGCGGGCAAACAGGTGAGCCATCGGGCTGCATCTACGGTGGGCCAACAAGTTATGGCAGCCATGGCGATGGCTCTGCGGGTCATCGTCCCGCCTCACCCCCTGCTCAGCCATTGGCTGACGGTGCTGCGTGAGCCCCAGACACCCCAGCCCCTGGTCAGCACGGCGCTCACAGAACTGGGACGTTGGCTCACCTACGAAGCCGTGCGTGACTGGCTGCCGCAGAGGCCCATCACGCTCGAGACTGCTGGCGGCAGCTGCCAGGGCCAGGTTGTCGATGCTTCGGTGCCGCTGCTCGCCATCAGTGCGGTGCCAGGCGGCCTCGGACTTTGGCAAGGAGGCCAGGCCGTTGTGCCAGCGGCACAGATCGGTCATCTGTCCCTCACGGAGGGACGCATGGCGATGCGCTCATGGCCTGACTCCATCGCCCAGAACACCGGGGTGCTGCTGTTCTGGAGTCAGTTGGCCGAGCCCGAGCCACTGTTGCAGCTGCTCGATGACCTGGCTCAGCAAGACGTCACCGGGTCACGGCTGCGGCTGATCACCACCTTGGCTGCAGCACCGGCTCTGCAGGCGATTGGTGAACGCCATGGCGCCTTGAGCATCTATACCGCCGCGATTGATCCTGATCTCAACGAGCAAGGCCAGATTGTTCCGGGAGTCGGTGCGCTTGATCAACGCCTGATCGGTTTCAGCAACAGCCTCTAGTCTGGGGATGGTTGCTCAAGCGCTGTCATGGGGTCCCAGAACCAGGGCGGGTCAAGCGGCGGTGTCCTGCTGAGCGCCATGGCCGGTGCCGTCTTGGGAGCCACTGGTTTGGCCTGGTGGCTGTTGTCTGAGGCTGAACGCCGCCGCCAGAGCCCTCGCCAACACAGGGCCCTGCGGCTGAGCCGTCTGCAGGACGGCAGCGAGATGGACGAACCGTTGCAGCAAGCTGCGGCGGGCGCCTCCCGCGACCATGAGCTTCACGACAAGGTCCACGAGCTCAATCAGGCGATCGATGATGTGCGACGCCAACTCGAAAGTCTGGGGAGCCGGTAGGTTCAAGGGCGGCACCATCTGACCCGCCATGCTCCGCTCCGCTGCCATCACCCAGGGAATTCAGCGTTCGCCCAACAGGGCCATGCTGCGGGCTGTGGGCTTCGGGGATGGCGATTTCAACAAGCCGATCATTGGCATCGCCAACGGTTACAGCACGATCACGCCCTGCAACCTGGGGCTGAATGATCTGACCCGCCGGGCCGAGCAAGCTGCCCAGGAAGCCGGGGCGATGCCCCAGACCTTCGGCACCATCACCGTCAGCGACGGCATCTCGATGGGCACCGAGGGCATGAAGTACTCGCTGGTGAGCCGCGAGGTGATCGCCGACTCGATCGAGACCGCCTGCAATGCCCAGAGCATGGACGGGCTGCTGGCGATCGGTGGCTGCGACAAGAACATGCCGGGCGCCATGCTCGCCATGGCGCGCATGAACATCCCGGCCGTCTTCGTCTATGGCGGCACGATCAAGCCCGGCAAGCTTGGCGCCTGCGATCTGACGGTGGTCAGCGCCTTTGAAGCGGTGGGGCAGTACAGCGGCGGCAAGATCGATGAGCAGGAGCTCACCGCGATTGAAAAGAACGCCTGCCCCGGGGCCGGCAGCTGCGGCGGCATGTTCACCGCCAACACGATGAGCGCCGCCTTCGAGGCCATGGGTCTGAGCCTCCCCTACAGCTCGACCATGGCTGCTGAAGACCCCGAGAAGGCCGACAGTGCTGCCCGCAGCGCCGAGGTCCTGGTTGAGGCGATCGCGCAGAACATTCGCCCCCGCGACCTGCTCACCCGCCAGGCGTTTGAGAACGCCATCGCTGTGATCATGGCGGTGGGCGGCTCCACCAACTCGGTGCTGCACCTGCTGGCCGTGGCCCGCACCGCGGGGGTGCCCCTGAGCATCGACGACTTTGAAGCCATCCGCCAGCGGGTGCCGGTCATCTGCGACCTCAAGCCCAGCGGCCGCTTTGTGACCGTGGACCTGCACAATGCCGGCGGCATTCCCCAGGTCATGAAGTTGTTGCTCGACGGCGGCCTGCTGCACGGCGATTGCCGCACCGTCGAGGGCAAGACCCTGCGCGAGGTGCTGGCCACTGTGCCCAGCCAGCCCCCCGCCGGCCAGGAGGTGATCCGTCCGCTGAGCAACCCCCTCTATGCCCAGGGCCACCTGGCGATTCTCAAGGGCAACCTGGCCATCGAGGGCTCTGTCGCCAAGATCAGCGGCGTCAAGAACCCCTCAGTGACCGGTCCGGCGCGGGTCTTCGAGAGTGAAGAAGAGGCCCTGGCGGCGATTCTGGCCAAGCAGATCAAGACCGGCGATGTGGTCGTGATCCGCAACGAGGGTCCCGTTGGCGGCCCCGGCATGCGCGAGATGCTGGCCCCCACAGCCGCGATCATCGGCGAGGGGCTGGGCGACTCGGTGGCCCTGATCACCGACGGGCGTTTCTCAGGCGGCACCTACGGCATGGTGGTGGGACATGTGGCCCCCGAGGCGGCCGTGGGCGGCACCATCGGCCTGGTGCACGAGGGTGACAGCATCACGGTGGACGCTCACCAGCTGCTGATTCAGCTCAATGTCGATGAGGCTGAACTGGAGCGCAGAAGAGCCACCTGGGTCAGACCCCAGCCCCGCTACCGCACCGGTGTTCTGGGCAAGTACGCGCGGTTGGTCAGCAGCAGCAGCCTCGGGGCCGTTACCGATCAGGGCTGAGCCCAGCGCGCAGACGGCGACACAAGGCCTCGAGCGCCGCCCCACCAGCAGGACGGTCACAGCGCAGGCCCGTATCGGGGTGCATCCAAACCGGATGACTGCCATGCCACAGCACAGGGGCGTGCTCATTGCCAGGGCTCGAGAGCATCAGGTTCAGCTCACCGGAGCTGCGGTAGATCTCGAGTTCGAGATCCGCAGCTGGCTGCCTGGCCCCTTCGGCATCACGGGCATCGATGCGCAGTAGGCAATCACTGCAGTCAGCGAGTGTTGTCAGTGGTTCACCCTCCAGGCGCACCGCATGGCGCAACGGTTTCAAACAAAGGTCAGCCGCCTGCGCAACCAATGCCCTGAGCGCATCGGTTGCGTCATCGTCAACCGGCCCGGTCGACAGGAGCTCATCCATGGCGGCTGGGGATGGCACGGATCTCCTTGAGCACCACATGGATCGCTCCGCTGCGGAAGCCCACGTTGAGCCCACCTTGGTCATCAAATTTCGAGTGCAGCACTTGCAGCCGCGTTATGCCAGCACGATCAAGTCGCGGCACGTAGCCCAAGGGCAACGACTGCACGGGCTGGGCCCGCACTGAGGGGGTCAGATCGCTGAACAGCACCTCAACGCCCGTGTCGCCGTCTGCGTTGGTGGCAAATTCGGTGACCCAGCGCAGGCCGCCGGGGATCAGGTTCGTCAAGCCGCCAACCCCGTCAGAGGTAGCGACAGCGAGCTTGAAACGCCTGCCCTCGCCGGCAATCGTCAGCACAAGGCCATCTGCATCACTGAGATCCAGTGGAGGCGAGAGAAGCGGGGAGCGCATGCTGATGAACCCTCCCCCCTGCTCGACCACCTCACCGTCAAACACCAGACCGTCAGCACTGTTGATCGTGACACTGCCGCTGCTGCGGCCGCCCATGATGGGGTCATTGAGGGCGTGCCAGCCGGCAAACCCATCGCCTTTGAACAACACACGGCTCGCTTGTGTCTGTTGCTCAGAGACCATGCCCAAGATGCAAAAGGGACCTCAGCCTGCCAGGTCCGATGCGGCGGCTGCGTCAGCAAGCACAAGCACGGCATGGGCCGGTTGGATCAACCGTGCTGGCGTCCGCGCGGGATCCTCTGCCGGATCAAGCAAGCGCCGCAGGGCCTGGGCCTTGTTTGCCCCGCTGACCACAAACACAACGCGCCTGGCCGCGCTCAGCACCGGTGCCGTCAGCGTGACGCGTGGCAAACCTTTGCCTTCACCGATCGTGGCCCACTGGTCGTTGATCCCGGGTGCCGCCGTACCGGGAAACAGCGAGGCCGTATGCCCGTCATCACCGAGCCCGAGGAGGGCCAAATCAAGCTGGGGCGGAGATCCAGCGCAGATGGTTTCCAGCATCTGGGCAAACGCCTGAGCACTGGCCGCTGGATCAGGCCGATCCGTGGGCACCGGATGAAAGCACGCTGCCGCACCGGGCTCTCCGGGAGCAAGCAAGGTTTCCCTCAGCATGCGTGCATTGCTGCTGGGGTCATCAGCGGGTACCCAGCGCTCGTCGCCAAGCAGCACATCGACACGGTCCCAAGGCAGATGCTGACGTGCCAGAGCCACGTAGGCGGCCTTGGGGGTTTCGCCGCCGGCAAGGGCAACCTGGACTCGATCGCGCACAGCCAGCGCCTGATCGATGGCGCTGGCAATCTCCTGTGCACAGCGACGGGCCAGCTCTTCGGCAGAGCCGCACACCTGCAGGTGGTGCTGGCTCATGACAGCCATTCGGTGTGAAAGGTGCCGGCACGGTCCACCCGTTCATAGGTGTGGCTGCCAAAGCAGTCGCGCATGGCCTGGACCAGGTTCTGCGGCAGGCGGCCACTGGCGTAGCTGGTGATGTAGTCGAGCGTGCTGCTGTAACAGGGCACGGGTATGCCCGCCTGCGCTGCACCAGCCACGATGCGGCGCAGGCCGCCGATGCGACGGTTCACCTGCTCGGCAAACCACGGATCGATCAGCAGATTGGGCAGCGCCTGATTGGCGCTGTAGGCGTTTTGAATGCGTTGCAGCAAGCGGGCCCGGATGATGCAGCCGCCCTTCCAGATCTGGCCAATCGCAGCAAAATCAAGCTTGTAGTTGTGCAGCTTGCTGGCCTCCTGCAGCAGCGCCATGCCCTGGGCGTAGCTGGCCATGGACGCCAGAATCGTGGCGTCACGCAGATCACTGAGGTCACTGCCCTCACCCAGACTGAAGGCGTGGCTGGGTTGGCTCTCGGGCCGCACCGCCGGCAGAACCGACTCGGCGGCTAGGCGCTCGCTGCGCAGGGAGCTGAGCACCCTGGCGTTGAGGGCCGCATAGATCGTGGGCACCGGCACACCCATGTTGAGGGCGCTTTCGACGGTCCACAGGCCGGTTCCCTTCTGACCGGCGGCATCCACAATCGCTTCGACCAGATCGGCGCCTGTGTCTGGATCCTTGGTGCGTAGGCAAACCTCGGTGATCTCGACCAAAAACGAGGCCAGCTCTTCACTGCTGTTCCACAGGGCCAGAACATCGGCCATCTGGCTACCACCCATCCCAGCCACGCGCTTCATCAGGTCGTAAGCCTCGGCAAGGATCTGCTCGATGCCGTACTCGATGCCGTTGTGGACCGTCTTGACGAAGTGGCCGGCGCCGCCGGGGCCGATGTAGGTGACACAGGGTCCATCACTGACCTGGGCCGCCATCTTGCGCACGAGGCCTTCAATGGCGTCGTAGGCAGCCCGGGTTCCGCCGGGCATCATGCTAGGTCCTTCGAGAGCACCCTTGGCCCCACCGGAGACACCCATGCCGATGTAGCCGAAGCTCTTGCTTTCAAGCTCGGCCACACGACGCTCAGTGTCGGTGTACAGGGAGTTTCCCCCGTCGATCAACAGATCACCCTCCTCAAGCAAAGGTGAGAGTGTGGCGATCAGGTCATCAATAGGCTGTCCTGCCTTGACCATCATCAGGATGCGGCGCGGGCGCTCAAGGGCGGCCACGAAGTCCTCGAGGGTTTCCGCACCGACGATGTCCTTACCGGCCCCACGGCCAGCAAGAAAATCCTGGGTTTTGGCAAACGTCCTGTTGTAGACGACAGACGAGAAGCCATTGCGCTCGGCATTGAGCACCAGGTTCTCGCCCATCACCCCCAGTCCGATCAGACCGAAATGAGCCTTGGCCATGCAGGCAGCAGAGATCGCTTGCGTTCAGTCTGGCGAGTGCCGTGGCGTTGGCCAGGCATCGACGTTGGCTGTCACACACCCGTCAGCGATTGCTGAAACGGCTCAGAGCTGCGCGAGTCAGATGACCGTGCCATCAGCAATCGTGCCGTTTTTGACAACCACAACAATGCCGTTGCGAATGTAAAAGTTGAGCTCGGGACGATCAGCCTCCTCAACCCGGTCCTTGTTGATGATGGTGACGTTGCGACCTATCCGCACATTTTTGTCAAGGATGGCTCCTTTAACAGTGGTGCCCTGGCCAACGCCAAGCGGAATTCCGCCGCGTTCCCTGAGCACCAGACGCTCCTCGGATGATTCGAAATAGTCAGATCCCATCACCAACGTGTCCTGCAAAACCACCTCATTTTCAACGCGGCTGCGAACACCGAGCACGCAATGGTGAATGCTGCAGGCCTTCAGCAGAGAACCCTCACCAATGATCGATTCAGTGACCTGGGCATCCTGCAATTTGCTGGGTGGCAAATAGCGCGGTCTGGTGTAGATCGGGAATTTTTCGTCGTAGAAGGAAAACGGAGGATTGGGCTGTTCGGTCAAGGCCAGATTGGCTTCGTAGAATGCGCCGATTGTTCCAATATCTTCCCAGTAGTCATCAAACAGGAAACTTTGCAGGCGATCACCCTGGGCCAGAGACGTTGGAATGATTTCCTTGCCGAAGTCTGTTGACGTTGGGTTGCTGTGCAGCAGGTCAAACAGGACCTGCCTGCTGAACACATAGATCCCCATCGACGCCAGGTAGGGTCGCTTGGTCGCCTCTTCAGCAGAGAGCCCGAGGCTTTGGGTGTCAACACGCATGGCCTCGAGCGCTTCGCCCTTGGGCTTTTCGCGAAACTCCTGGATGCGGCCGTCAGAGCCGGTTCGCATCAGGCCGAAGCCCTCGGCCTGGGCGGCATCGACGGGAAGCGCACCGACCGTCAGATCAGCCCCGGTATCAATGTGATGTTGCACGAACTTGCTGTAGTCCATGCGATAGAGCTGATCGCCAGAGAGAATCAAATAATGATCGACATCCCACTCCTGAAATAGCCACTGGTATTTGCGCACGGCATCCGCAGTGCCTTCAAACCAACTCGGACTATCTGGTGTTTGCTGAGCAGCCAGAACCTCAACGAAACCCTGACCAAAACCTGCTGAGAGGTTGTAAGTCATGGTGAGGTGGCGGTTCAACGATGCGCTGTTGAACTGCGTGAGCACATAAATCTTGTTGATTTCCGAATTGATGCAGTTGCTGATCGGAATATCAATGAGTCGATACTTTCCTGCCAAGGGCACAGCAGGCTTGGCGCGCATTTTGGTGAGCGGATAGAGACGAGTCCCAGCCCCACCACCGAGAATGATCGCCAGAACCCTCTTCATTGCGCCGACCAGACTCGTGGTGAGGCGACCGTACCGGAGCGGGCTGCCATCTTGCGAGTCTTTTGGCTGGCTGCTGCACGAACTGTTGCAGAGACCTCAGCCTTCATCACCAGGCTCCTGCAGGTCAAAGAGTTCGGCCAGCGCGGCCATGGCTGCATGTCGCCGTTGCCGCGACTGGGGGGCTCTGAGATTGGTGATTGGTGGATGCAGGATCTTGTTGATGATCCCCTTGCTCAAGGCTTCGACAACCTTGCGCTCACGGGCCGAAAAATCAGGCCCCATGCGGCTGAGAGCTTTTTGCAATTCAGAGTCGCGAATGTCTTCAAGCTGCCTGCGCAGACGATTGAGGACGGGCACGGCCTCCAACCCATCCCACCACTCCAGGAATTGCCTGGCCTCGTCAGCAAGCATCGCCTCGGCCTCCTGGGCCACTTCGCGGCGAGCTTCCTGGTTGCGATTGACCACCTCCTGAAGATCGTCGACGTCATAGCGCTGCACGCCAGGCAAGGCACTGACATCGGCTGCGATGTTGCGCGGCACCCCGATGTCAATCAACATCAGGCTTGAGCGCCTGTTCAGCGGTTCTAGACGCTGCGCCGCAATGATCGGCTCCTCAGCGGCTGTGCTGGTGAACACCAGCGAGCAGGTGCTCAGGCAATGGTCAAGATCCGCAATCGGCCGACACTGCACAGGGAGCGAAGGGAAATCGGCGGCCATTTGCTCGGCTCGGGCCACCGTCCGGTTCAGCAAAACAACCCCGCGGCAACCCTTGGCTGCCAGATGTTGCAGAAGCAGCCTGGCCATGCGTCCGGCACCCACCACGGCCACCTGCTCTTCTTCAAGGCTGACCAACTGGTCCAGTCCCCGTGACTGACCAACCTTTAACTGGGCCAGCTCAACAGCAGCGGAACTGATCGAGACCGCGCCGGTTCCCAGGTTGGTCTCGGTCCGCACCCGCTTGCCGGTGCTGACGGCCTGGTTCATCAACCGATTGAGAATCGGCCCCACGGAGCGATGCTCCTGACCGAGCCGCACCATTTTCTTGACTTGCGACAGGATCTGCCCTTCACCCAGGACCAGTGAATCGAGACCTGCTGCAACACGGAGCAAGTGGGCAACGGCTTCGTCGTGGTGGTAAGCAAACAGATGGGGCGTTAATTCCTCGACTCCCAGCCCCGAATGGCGACTGAGAAAGTCGCCCACTGCCGACACGCCGAGCTCCGGATGCCTCAGCAGCGTGTAGATCTCGAGGCGATTGCAGGTGCTGAGGATCGAAGCCTCCAGCACCTGCTCATCACTGCGCAGCAGCTGGAGGGACTCCTCCATGGTCTGCTCGGGGATGCTGAGACGCTCCCGGATCTCCACTGGAGCCGTGCGATGACTGAGGCCAATGACGGCGAGGTGCATGGAGGCTGGCGGGTCGCGAGCAGATCAGCGCAGGGCGATGCTCTGGGCGCCGTCCTTGATGTGCACCGTTGTGGTGAAACGGGCCGTGTTGTCAAGGGTGCTGATCACCAGCGAACTCGTGCGGGTGCAGTCCTTCTCGAACTTGACGCCGTCAAACAGCAGACCGTCGGTGATGCCGGTTGCAGCGAAGACCACGTTCTCACCACAAGCCAGCTCTTCGGCTTCGTACACCCTGTCGGGATCGGTGATACCCATCTCGGCCAGGCGAGCCAGATTGCCCTCCTTGGTGAGGCCTTCCCACTCGGAGGTCTGGGCCACAGCCGGGTCGTACACCAGCTGACCCTGGAAGTGACCACCGAGGGCGCGCAGGGCTGCTGCCGAGATCACACCCTCAGGAGCTGCGCCGATGCCCATCAGACAATGGGTGCCGGTTCCGGCGAATCCGCAGGCGATGGCCGCCTGAACGTCGCCATCGCTGATCGGCTGAACACGGGCGCCTGTGGCGCGAATTTCTTTGATCAGATCCTTGTGACGGGCGCGATCCATCACCACGATGACGAGCTCATCGGCGGGAAGGCCGAGGCACTCGCTGAGAATCTTGATGTTCTCGGTGGCCGACTTGCGAATGTCGACTTTGCCCTTGGCGGCCGGGGGAGCAGCCAGCTTCTTCATATAGAAGTCGGGAGCATTGAACAGACCACCCCTGTCGGATGCCGCCAGAACAGCCATCGAACCGCGCTGGCTATTCGCGCAGAGATTAGTGCCTTCGCAGGGATCGACGGCGAAGTCGACGCCGGGGCCGCTGCCGCTGCCGACTTCCTCACCGATGTACAGCATCGGTGCTTCGTCACGCTCGCCCTCGCCGATCACGATGCGGCCCTGCATCTGAATTTTGTACATGCGCTCGCGCATGGCCTCAACGGCGGCCGCATCGGCCTCGTTCTTGAGGCCCATGCCGGTGAGCTTGGCGGATGCGATGCCTGCCTGCTCAACAACCTCGAGAATTTCTTGGATCAGGGTGCGGTCCACGGCGATGCGGCGAGGGGAAGACTTCCAGAGAGAGGGCCAGAATGCGCAAGTGCCTGCTCGGTGCCTGCTGGGCCAGCGTTTCTCGATCTCGAAGCGAGCGCAACTGTATCAGTCGCGCCCGGAACACAGGCGCCTCGCTGGGGAGCAGATCGGCCCTGTTCCTACAATCGCTGCCCCTCGCGCGTTGCGGACCCATGAGCAGCAAGTCGCTGGTCGTTTCACCGTCGATTCTTTCGGCTGACTTCTCGCGCCTCGGCGACGACGTCAGGGCTGTTGATCAGGCCGGCGCCGACTGGATCCATGTCGATGTCATGGATGGACGCTTCGTGCCCAACATCACCATCGGCCCGCTGATCGTGCAGGCCCTGAGGCCGGTGACCAGCAAGCCCCTCGACGTTCACCTGATGATCGTGGAGCCCGAGAAGTACGTTCCCGACTTCGCCAAGGCAGGTGCCGATATCATCAGCGTGCAGGTTGAAGCCTGCCCCCACCTGCACCGCAACCTGGCCCAGATCAAGGATCTCGGCAAAATGGCAGGCGCTGTGCTGAACCCCAGCACACCCATCGACACCCTGGAGTACTGCCTGGAGCTGTGCGACCTGGTGCTGGTGATGAGCGTCAACCCCGGCTTCGGTGGTCAGAGCTTCATCGAGAGCCAGGTTCAGAAGATCCGCGACCTGCGCCGCATGTGTGATGCCAAAGGTCTGGATCCATGGATCGAAGTCGACGGCGGCATCAAGGCTGACAATGCCTGGAAAGTGATTGAAGCTGGTGCCAACGCGATCGTGTCTGGCTCGGGTGTCTTCAACCAACCCAGCTATGACGAGGCCATCACCGGCATTCGCAACAGCCGCCGCCCGGTAGCAGCTGCGGCCTGATCTGAACAAAACGCAACCTGCCCATGGGTTGTTTGGGGCTGGCATTGTCCAGCCCCATTTTTTTGAGCAGGGGGGCGCTAGCTGTCAAAGAACCAGCCATAGCTGTGCAAGCCAATGCCCAGCAGGTTGACGCCGATGTAGCAAACGGCAATCACCACCAGTCCAGCAGAGGCCACCAAGGCCGGTTTGCGCCCCTGCCAGCCGCGAATCAGGCGCGTGTGCAGGTAAGCGGCATACACAAGCCAGGTGATCAGGGCCCAGGTCTCCTTCGGGTCCCAGCTCCACCAGCTGCCCCACGCTTCATTGGCCCAGACGGCACCACTGACAAGCCCAACGGACAGCAGGAGGAATCCGACGGTGATGGTGCGATAACTGAGGCTGTCGAGCTGTTCGGCCATCGAGAGGGTCACACTCTGCAGTTGCAGCGGGGTGCCATCGGCACTCGCCAGCGAGGCCTGCCGCCACCCTCCGCTGCCAATCGAGCTGCTGCGGATGTCCAGAGACTGGCCGCGATCGGTGAACAGCACGGCCACCGATAGCAGCGATCCAATCAAGAGTGCGGCATAACTCAACATGATCACGCTCACGTGCATGATCAACCAGCTCGAGCGCAGTGCCGGCACCAGTGGCGAGGCTTCCTGCAATCGATCAGGCAGGGCAAAGCTGGCAAAGGCGACGCAGCCAAGAGCCATGGGTGAGCAGGCTGCGCTGACCAGAGGGGATGGCCAGGCGCGCTCCACAAGCAGCTGGGCCAGGCTGCACCCCCAGGCCAGAAAACACAGCGACTCATAAAGGTTGCTGATCGGGAAATGGCCCGAATCCCACCAACGCAGCACCAGTTGTGCTGTGAGACTGAGGTTGGCGCCAGCCACCAGCAGCGTCACCACGGTGCTGCGCTGACCGCCGCTGAGGCTCCAAAAGGCAAGCGGCAACACGAGCAGCAGCAAAGCGAAGGCCACTAGGCCAAGACTGAAGACCGGATCCATCAGCAATTCGCGGCGAGAAACGGGGGGCGAGCAGTAGGGCTTTGAACGACCTGGGCTGATCCATGATCCGGCCCAGTTTGGCGCGCCGATCAGCTCAGCGACTGGCCTGTCGCAGAAGCCAGCCGCCAGCGACCAGGCCAATCAAAACAGGCGACCAGGCAGACACGAGCGGCCAGAGCGTTCCCTTGACACCCAGGGAGCTGAAGATGAACGACATCAGGTAGTAGCCGAAAATCAACAGCACGCTGATACCAAAGCCCTGACTGCGGCTGGTGCGCGAGTTGGGGCGCACCCCCAGGCTGCTGCCCACCAGACCGAACACCAGACAGATGGCAGGGAAGGCAAACTTCTCCTGAATGCGCACCCGCAGGCGCCTCGACTCCTTCATATTGTTGGCTTCAGCCAGCAGTCGCTCGGCGCGGCGGGCCTGGGCCACGGTCATTTGATTGGCATCGGTGGGCAGCCGGGCGACATCCACGGGGCCCTGTCCCAGCGGGTAGAGGTAACGATCAAACTGGGCTGATGTGGTCTGACCGCCCTGCTCATCAACGCTGATCAAGCGCCCCTGGCGAAATTCCCACATGCCTTGCGATGGGTTCCAGGTCCCTTTGGAGGCCATCAACATCTGCCGTTGACCCATGCGCGAAAAATCGATCACGGTGACATCCTTCAT
>VGQS01000022.1 GCA_016882285.1 Cyanobacteria bacterium K_DeepCast_35m_m2_155
CTGCCAGCGCGGCTGCGCTGCAGCGCAGCCGCGTGCAGGCTGCAGCCGTTGAGCAGATCGAGGCGCAGTTTTTGGCAAGTGCACCGCTGATCGCCGCCGCAGCGGCGCAGCACGCTCCAGATCCCGGTGCCGGCTGCGCTGCTGCAGCGCAGTGGATGCAGCAGCAGCTGCAGGGTGGGTTGCCGCCGCTGCCTGCTGGTCTGCAGCGTCAGCTCAGCATTGCTGCCTCAGGGGAGCAGGTGCAGCTGCTGATCGCCGCTTCAGGCAGCCTGCGCCGCACGCGGTTGCTGCATCCTGCGGCCTTTGGTCTGTGCGGGCTGGCGGCAGCTCCCGCTCGCGCTGAGAGCGATGAGCCCATCGAGGAGGCCAGCGATGCAACGCTGTGACGACGGCATGACCCTGCCCGAGCTGCTGCTGGCCTTGGTGGTGGTGGTTCTGATGGCCTCCCTTGGCTGGAGTGGCATGGGCCGCTCGCTGGCTCGCAGCCGTGTGGAGGCAGCAGCACGTCAGCTGGTGGTCGGTCTTGAGCAGGCCCGCAACGCAGCAGAAGTGGCTGGATCCCCCTGCGCGCTGGCGCTCAGCTCTGCGGGCTGGGCTGAAGCCACAGCAGCAGAGTCAGGGTCTGAGCTGCCGCCCTGTCAGCTCAGTGAGCGGCGGCTCGGCGCGGGGGTGCAACTGCGTCACAACCTGCCGGGGGCTTTGCGTGTTGCCAGCAATGGGCTGGTGCTCGATGGCGGAACGGTTGTCGTGGCAGCCCATGGAACGGATCTGCGGCGTTGTTTGGTGGTGTCGCTGCCGCTGGGGGTGGTGCGCATGGGCCGCAGCAAGGCGGCAGCGGGCGCAGCGATTCGCAGCGTTGACTGCGTTGCCGATCCCTCGCTGTGATCACGATGCTGCGCGATCGCTTGATGGCCAGAGGCTCGCGTGCTTCGGCGGGGCTTCTCGGCCCTGCTCGAAACCAGGCAGCCGCTGGGTTTTCGCTGGTTGAGCTGCTGCTGGCGTTTGGACTGGGGGTGAGTCTGTGCGGCTTGATGTTGCAGTCGGTGCTGGCCGAAGGCCGCAACAGTCAGCGTTTGGGCCGGGTGCTGCGCGAGCGCCTGGTGGCCGCGCGCGCGCTCGATCTGGTGCGCAGCGATCTGCAACGCGCTGAGGCAGTGGCATCAACGGCCGGCCCTGGCCATGCTTTTGCGGCCTGCAGCCTGGGTGGCCGCGCGGTGGTCTTGCACATCGAGACCGCCGAGGGTCCGATCACCTACAGCTTGGGCAAGCCTGCTGAGCCGATCTGGCGCGGCCAGGTGCTGATGCGCTGCGGGCCCGCTTTCGGACTCGACGGCAGCCCCAGCGCTGGGCAGGCACTCAATCGGGTGCTGCTCGATGGCCTGGCCGCCCATGGGGTGCGCGCTGAGCAGCAGGGGGCTGGCGCACTGCAGGTGCAGTTGCGCCAGGAGCTGCCACTAGGCGCGGGCACGCCCCAGGTGTTGCTGCATCAGCGCCTGTTGCCCTTGCCATCGTCGTTTGAGTCCAGCTGAGCTAGCTTTCGTCTCAAGGGGTGGTGGCCATGGCCCAGTCGCATCTGCCCAGCGATCCACTCGCAGCGCATGTCGTGGTGATGCAGCGCGCTCAGCAGGTCATGGAGCGCCGTTCTGATGAACGGCGTAAACCTTTGCCAGAGCATGCTGAAGCGACGGTGAGCTTCACTGGCAGGCCTGGTTCGGCCTCCATTCAGGCAGAGGTTCTCGATGTCAGCAGCGGCGGTATGCGCCTGGCAGCCTTTGCCCATGCAGAGATTCAGATTGGTGATAGCTGTTTGATCACCCTGGCGGGCAGCCCAGCCCAGGCAGCCCAAAAAGCCACAGTGCGCTGGGTCAAGCCGCACCCGATGATTCAGGTCTTTGGTGTGCAGTTCGACGCGCCTAGCTCTTGAATCAGCTCAGGGGTCGTTGAAGTCGCTCGCCTCGCAACGGCTGAACACATTGACCGCATCAGGGATCAGCGCCTGGCCCGCGCGCATCGCTTCTGGGATCAGGCGTTCCAGTGCGGCTACAGCGTCGTCATAGGCGGCCTGGGCATCGCGCGCTTCGGGGCTCTCGGCTCCCGATCGCCGCGTCGCCACCATGGCTGGGCCAAGCGTGCGGATGCGCAGGCGTTCGGCCTCGATCACATCACCCTGCACCTGCTGGCAGTGGCTGTAGCGCTCGGCGGCGGTTGCGGTGTTGGCCCGCTGCTCCTCTGCGGCGCGTTGCTCATCTTGGGCTTGCGCTCCGCGTGCGTCCTGCTCGTTCTGCTGTTGCTGCCGCAACTCGACGTCAATGGTTTTGAGGCAGCTGCGGTAGGCCTGGCGAATCGTTTCGCTGCTGCTGCCCGGGGGGCTGTCGGCCTGGCGCTCCCGGCAGATCTCAAGGCCGCGTTGACTCACGCCGTTGGCTTGCCTGGCGCCGCAGGCCGCGAGGGCCACAGTCAGAACCGTCAGTGCCGCGGTCGTCAACAGGTCGCGCAGGTTGGGTCGGCGTTGCCTTGGCGTCATGGTGATCAGTTGATGATGCGGCTGCGCGTGTGCGCGCCCGAGGGTTGAGAGCGGTTCTGGTAGACGACACCGGTTGGGTCGCTCAAGGCCAGGGTGTAGTCGACCTCGCCGCTGTCGCTTGTGGGGCAGAAACTGGTGACTCCTGTCATCACCACCTGATCCGAGGGCTCGGATCCTTCGACGATGGTGCCGTCATCGGCCGAGACCTGCGGGCCATTACGGCTCAAGGTTGTTCCCGACAGCGCGTAGGTCACCGTGTCGCTGCCACCACTGCTGTCTGGAATCTCAAGGCTCAAGCTCGTGCAGCTGACCGTTGTTGGTGTGCCGATCGCTTCCTGGATCTCCTGATCCAGAAGAAACTGCACCCGGCTCCAGCCGTCCTGCAGGCGAATCAAGGCTTCAGAGCGCGCTGTGGTGCGGATGTGCGAGATCAGCATCGAAACGGCGCCGCTCATCAGAGCGCTTCCGACGACAACGGCGATCAGGACCTCACTCAGGGAAAACCCCTGACTCGCGGCAGGGCCAAGGGGGCGCGGCTTGAACATGCGAGGCCTCATCAGAAACGACTGCCAGTGCTGCAGCTTCCGCTGCTGCTTTTGCCGACCTCCACCACGCCCAACAGCCCTGAGATCTGCACGCAGCGGCTGGGGCCTCCTGAGCTCAGGGTGAGTGTGATGACCACGGGGCTGCTGGCAGACCAGAAGGTGCCCCGTGGTGTGTAGCCAAATGTGCCTTCTGGTGAGCTCGAGAGCGAGAACGCCATGTTGCTGTTGGCATTCACGCGTAGGGGGTCGCTATCGAGACAATTGTTGTCGCCTACAACAGCATCGTCATCACTGGTCTGGGCCACGATGTCATTGGCGCTGACATTGCCGCTGGTCACGGTGATCGCGCAACTGGTGCCGCGCAGTGAGGCACGTCTGACGGTTTCGATCCAGCCCGCCAGTTGAACAGCCATGCCGTTGACGCGTTCACGTTGCCATTGGCGGATGCCGATGTTGATCGCTAAGCCCGCAAAGATGCCAACAATGGCGGTGACGATCAGCAGTTCACTGAGGCTGAAGCCTTTGCTGGCTGTGGCATGGCTTGGATGGCGGAGCACGGTCATGGACACCAATTGGCCACGGTGGGCACCAGGGTGATCTGCCGCAGAGGCCTGTCGTTGCTGTCAATCCAGGTCACGGTGTAACGATGACTGCTGCTGTCGGCATCGAGCGTCGGGCTTTGGCGTGTGATGCCAAGGGCCGTCAAGCTCGCCGGTGGATCTGTGTCATTAATGGCACTGACAAGGTTGCTCAGCAGATCGCTTGAGCCACATAGATCAAGATCAAAGGTGTCGTCGGCACTGCTACCACCAGGGTAGTAGTCATCTTCGCCAGGATCACTCTCTGAGATGCCACAGCTGGCACTGCCGCTGCTGCAGCTGTAGCGCTCATTGAGGCGTTGAATGGTGGCGATGTCATCGCTGATTGCTGATTGCTGCTCCTGTCTGCCGCGGCTTGAGGTGCTCTGGCGGTTCGAGAGCATGAACAGCAGGGCGCTGCCGGTGGCCACGATCACCATCAGGCCTGTGGCCACGATGATTTCAACCAGGCTGAAACCTGCAGTGCTCCGGCTCAGGCTCCTGCGTGTGATGTGCCTTGAGGGTGTGATCCTGATGGCAGGTGAAGGCGCGCGCAGGGACATCATTGGGCCTCACAGCCAGCGGTAGCGGTTGGTGGCTCTGGCAATGAAGTCGAAGGCGATCAGGCTGTTGCTGGCGCTGCCCCCGTCGCTGGCGGGCAGCATGTCCATGTACTCGAACACGGAACCCACACCAGAGCCCGGTACGGTCCATGTCGGGTTGCCTGTTGAGCTGACAGCGTTCGTCCAGAGCAGGCCCTCAAAGGCGCTGTTGCCATAGAGAGAAACATCGCCCTGAGGGAAGTAGGCAAACAGCTTCAGCGTTCCTGTTGTGCCCCGTAGCGTCAGTGTTTGGGTGCCGCAGCTTTCACAGCCAAACAGGCTCAAATTGGTGATTTGCGCTCCTGTGGGTTCGCTGGCGCAGCTGTTGGTGCTGCTGCCCGGGGGGCTGTCGGCCTGGCGCTCCCGGCTGATCGTCAGGCAATGCAACAACGTACCTTTGCCTGTGCTGCTGATTACTGTGCCTCGATCTGTGCCTCGATTAGGAAAGTAGAACCTGATTTTGCGCGTGCCAGTGACAAATAATGTTGTGTTGTTCCTGTAGGAAAAGCTCGCCAGGTTGCAATGCACCTCGCTGGCGCTGGAGCTGCAGTAACTCGGGAAGTTGGTGCTGCTGGTGAAGCTGCCATTGATGACGTAGTAGGCCGAGCCGCCCCTGCCAACCTTGTAGAGAAAACGCGACGTCTGAGTGTCGTTGATGTTGTTGGTGTCCAGGGCCCCTGGAGTCGGTACAGGGCTGTTCGGATAGGTCTTCGGTGGCGGTAGCTCGGCATCGACGACGGCCACGTCGGTGTCGGCTGCATTGACGCTGATTGCGCAGCCGGCCTGGTTGTCGGCGATGCAATAAATCGGGTCAATGGGATCTCCAGCGCTGTCTTCTATATCGGTTGCCCGGCCTCTGAGCGTCACCGAGCCGGTGTTGTTCTGGGCGGCGCCGGCCAGCAGCCCCAGCCCCAGTAGGTTGCGTGTGCAGAGCGATTCATTGTCAGCATCGAGCGCATAGCTCAGGCCGCCATGCTCGCCGCCAAAGGAGCTTTTGCAGCACTTGGGCACCAGTTCAAAGGTCTTCTCCAGGGTCACCGTGGCATTCGCCGTGCCGTCGTTGCGCAAGGATCGTCCCTGCACCTGCAAGGTGATCGCGCCAACCCCTGAAGGTGTTGCGCTGCGATCGCGAAACGGACTGAGCTGATCGGCGCCGCTGTAGCTCTGGCGCGTGACGCCGACGAGCTTGTAAGCACGCGTGGCACCTGCTGCTGAGCTGCTGACACTGCCGTCATCGGCGATGTACCAGGTGCCGTAGCTGGTGGACGCCGCGTTGTTGGGATCGAGCTTGCTGTAGTCGGCGGCGGTCTGGGGTTCGCAGGGGTTGGTGCGCAGGGTGGCAACCGTGCCGCCAGCGGCTGGGCTGCTCCAGAGCTGCTCGCTATCGCCGTCGCGTTTGACCATCAACCAGCGGTTGCGCTCTTTGTTGAGCTCGCTGATCAGCCGGTTCATGCCGATCTCGGCGGCTTCGCGGGCTTCCCAGCTTTGGTTCTGAAAGATCGAGCCCAACAGCCCCTGGTTGGCGCGGTTCGCCAAGGCAATGCCACCGACCACCAGAATCAGGGCGATCACCATCACCATGGGCATCGAATAGCCCCTCTCATGGCGCTTGCTCAGCAGCAGAGTTTTCAACAGCTGCTGCCGGGCAATGGAGCTCAGGTTCCTTGGCGCCATGGGCATCAACCGATAGCGATGGGTTCGTCGTGGTGCTGCCTCAGGAGCAGCTCATGGTTCCGTCGGTGCCGATCACCAAGGTCACTGAGGTTCCTGTGACGGAGCTGCCCAGGCAACTGACGCTCTGCTCATCGTTGAAGGTCTTGCTTTGAACGCTTGCTTCGGCGCTGCCATCGCAGGTGACAACAGCGCCATCAGCTGGGTTGACAACGGTTGAGCCAGAATTTTGCTCGCGCTGCAGATTGGCGCACTCTCGGGCGATTCCGGCGGCTTCCCCGGTTTTGGTTTTGGCATCGGCCCTGTTGCGCACACCGATGTATTGGGGAATGCCGATGGCACCGAGAATGCCGATCAAAATCACAACGATCATCAACTCCACCAAGGTGAAGCCTTGGGTTGATGAGCGTGTCGATCGTTTCGGGTTCAGGCGCTTGGTTGAGCGAGTCACCATGGCAGAACGACGGGGCTGCGCTGCAGTTGACAAAGGCGCGACATGGTGATGTCGAGCGCTGCTGCGTTAGAGCAGAGAAAGATTGAGAAGCGGCCCGAGGGCCGCTTGTGTTGAGGGGTGATCACAACAGTGCAGAGATTGCGCTGTTGCGATCAGGCGGCTGCGCAGGTCATCGAACCGTCGGCGGCCACGGTGATCGTCACCACGGTGCCGGTCACTTCAGTGCCAGCGCAGTTGACGGTCTGGGAGCTGGTGAAGGTCTTGCTGACGATGTCGGCTTCGCCGCTGCCATCACAGGTGGTGGCGGCGCTATCGGCTGGATTCACAACGGTCGAGCCAGAGTTCATCTCGATCTGAAGGCCGGCGCACTCCTTGGCGATGCCGACGGCTTCACCGGTCTTGGCCTTGGCGTCAGCGCGATCGCGCACGCCCAGGTATTGCGGAATGCCGACAGCGGCCAGGATGCCGATGATCACCACAACGATCATCAGCTCCACCAGGGTGAAGCCTGAGCGTGCGGCGCGCTTGAGGTTGCCGCTGCGAGCCTGGCTCAGCAGCTTGTAGAAGGTCATGGACTGCATGGATGGGGCACATAGTGCAGCGTCAGTGTGATCACGACACAACGTGTTGTCAGCTCTCTTGTTGAGAAGCTGCACAACACAAGCGGCTCTCGACGGGGCCTGGCGGCATCTGTCACGATGCTCACTCATGCGAGCTGATGTGCCCACCGCCACCTTGTCGGCCCGTCTGGCCCGTTGGGGTGTGGTGATTGTGGTGGTGTACGCCTTGGTGGCATTGCTGGTGCCTGTGCTGGTGCACGCCAGGGTGTTGAGCGATCCGGCGGTCGGTGTCGACAACCCTGTCAATGCGCCGCCATCGCTGGCTCACTGGTGCGGGACTGATCGGCTTGGCCGCGATGTGTGCGCGCGCACCCTGGCCGGCAGCGGCGTTGCCCTGCAGGTGGTGGCGCTGGCTGTTGTGATCGCCCTGGTGGTCGGCGTGCCGCTGGGCATGGTGAGCGGCTATCTGGGCGGGCCTCTCGATCGGCTGCTGGTGCTGCTGATGGACACGCTCTACACCCTGCCGGTGTTGCTGCTGTCTGTGGTGATGGCCTTTTTGCTGGGCCGCGGCATTCCCAATGCCGCAGCGGCCTTGTGTGTCGTGTACATCCCCCAGTACTTCAGGGTGGTGCGCAACCAGAGCGTGCAGATCAAGGCTGAGCTGTACATCGAGGCGGCCCGATCGCTCGGGGCAGGGCCGTTGTGGATTCTGCGGCGCTATCTGCTGCGCAATGTGATCACCTCGGTGCCTGTGCTGCTCACCCTCAACGCCGCTGATGCGGTCCTGGTGCTAGGCGGGCTGGGTTTTCTGGGCTTGGGATTGCCTGAGAGCATTCCTGAATGGGGTGGTGATCTGCAGCAGGCGCTCACGGCCCTGCCCACCGGCATCTGGTGGACAGCGCTGTATCCAGGTCTGGCGCTGTTTGTGCTGGTGCTGGGGTTGTCGTTTCTCGGAGAAGGGCTCGAGCGTTGGCTCAGCGAGGGTTGAGGCAAGCCTGATGGAGGCCTGATCGAGGCTTGTTTGGAAATCTGAGGGTGACTTGAGCTCGCCTGGACTGCGCGCTGGGCAATTCAGGTCAGCTCACGTCAGACTGAGCTCTCTGGAGTGTTGGCGCAGGCCATGCCTTGGTGGTTGGACGGGGTGCTGTTGCTGTCGGCTCTGCTGCTCTGGTTCTCAGGCAGTGCCCACCGCGACGATGTCTGGGGGCTCCTGCAGAAAATGCTGGCTGTCCTTGCCGCTGCAGTTGTGTTGCTGGGCGGTCGTCAAATGGTGCTCGAGGCTGCCGTATTGGCTCTGGCCCTGTGGCTTCCAGGCGCCCAGAGCCGTCGCCTGCGCAGCGTTAACAGCGCAGTTTCAGGGTTCGAGGCAGATCGCCTTTGATCGTGCCTTCCGCGTCAAGCGCTGGGTAGGCCTTGCCCTGGTCGCGGCACCAGCGCGCCACATCGGGATAGGCCCACTCAAACAGCAGATCGTCGTAGCGTTCAGCAGGCACGCCTTGGCCCTGGTTGGGCAACAGCCCTGCTGCCTGGCGCTGACGCAAGGCCTCAAACAACAGCGTGGCGGTGGCCACACTCACATTGAGTGACTGCACCATGCCCTGCATCGGGATCACGATCGCCTGATCGACCAGCTCTGTGGTGGCTTCGCTGAGGCCCCATTTCTCGGCGCCCAACACAAAGGCCGTTGGCCCGGTGAAATCGCAGCTGCGGTAGTCAACCGCTGCAGCGCTCAGGTGGGTCCCATACAGCTTGAAGCCCTGCGTTTTCAGGGCTTGGATCGCCTCTGCTCCGCTGGCGTGGCCATGCAGGGGCACCCATTTCTGGCTGCCCTGCGCCGTGCTGTTGAAGGTGCGCTCGCGGCCTTTGAGACTCACCACATGGGCCTCAAGAACTCCGACCGCATCGCAGCTGCGCAGGATCGCCGAGAGGTTATGGGGCTTCTCGACATGCTCAAGCAGCACGGTCAGATCGGCCATGCGGCGGTTGAGCACCGCCTTGAGCCGCTCATAGCGCCGTGGCAGCAGGGGCATGAAGTGGTGGCGGGAGCATGGACCAGCATCCCGCAGGACCGCTTTCAGATCTCTTCCTTCTTCTCTTGCTGCAGTTGACCATGGTCATGACCATGGTCAAGTTGGCGAGAGGTCGTGGACAAAGGCGGCCACTGGCATCGAGGCAGGGGTTGAGGTGCCGGGCCTGCCGCAGCGCCACACTGCAGCGATGGATCGCGCCGGCCTCAGCTTTGATCAGCGGGTGCAGGCGGCGGTGGCGCTGGTGCCGCGCGGCCGCTTGGCCACCTATGGCCAGATCGCCGAGTTGATCGGCGCCTACGGCTGCGCGCGGCAGGTGGGCTGGGCCCTGCGGCGCCTGCCGCTGCCGAGCGCTGTGCCTTGGCACAGGGTGGTGAATGCCCAGGGGCGCATCAGCATGAGTCCGGGCCGTGAAGGCAGTGACTGGATGCAGATCGAACTGCTGCGCGCCGAAGGCATTCCGGTGCAAGCCGATGGGCGTCTGCCGCTGCGGCGCTATCTGTGGAGTCCGGAGTTCCCCTTGGTGGATGCCTGCAGCATCAGCGCTTGAGCCGGCCCCTGCTGCCCCTGTTGGGCTGCGGCCGCGGCTGCTGGCCTGGCAGGTGCTGCAGGCGGTTGATCGGGGTGCCTATGCCGATGGCGCCCTGGAGCAGGTGCTCAAACGCTCTGAGACTGGGGCAGCAAGCCCGTTGAGCGCAGCCGATCGGGCGCTGCTTACCGAACTGGCCTACGGCACCATCCGCCAGCAAGGGTTGCTGAACGGTTGGCTCGATCAGCTGGGCAAGGTGTCAGCGGCGCGCCAACCGCCCAAGTTGCGCTGGGTCCTGCAGCTGGGTGCCTATCAGCTGCTGTTCTGTGCGGGCATTCCCGCCTCGGCGGCCGTCAACACGGCTGTTGAGCTGGCCCGGCAGGTGGGTCTGGTGCGGCTGGCGCCGGTGGTCAATGGCCTGCTGCGGGAGCTGGCGCGGCGTCATGCCGCAGCTGCATCTGAGCAGCAGGGTGGGGCGCCTGAACCCTGGTGTGGCCTGGCATTGCCCAGCGATGCCGCCGCCAGCCTGGCGCTGCGGCGCTCGCTGCCCTTGTGGCTGGCTGAGGCCCTGGTGCAGTGGCTGCCTGCGCCTGAGGCCGAGGCGGTGGCGGCTGCCTGCAATGCCCCGGCGAGCATCGATCTACGGGTGAATCCGTTGCGCAGCACGGTTGATGCGGTGCAGCAGGTCCTGGCTGCAGCAGGGGTCAGTGCGGCGCCGATTGGCGACCTCGCCCAGGGGCTCGTGCTGCAGGGCCGCAGCGGCGATCTGCGCGCGCTGCCTGGCTACAGCGAGGGGCACTGGAGCGTGCAGGATCGCTCGGCCCAGCGGGTGGTCGAGCTGCTTGATCCCCAGCCGGGTGAGCGCATTCTCGATGCCTGCGCGGCCCCTGGCGGCAAGGCCATTCAGATTGCCGAGCGCTGCTGCGGCGCCGCTGGGGCACCTGCCACGCTGTGGGCGGTGGATCGCTCTGAGGCGCGGCTCAGGCGGCTTCAGCGCAATGCTGAGCGCCTGGGACTGGCAGCAGCGCTTTCGGTGCTGGCTGCCGATGCGACGGCGTTGCCGCAGCTGCGCCCCGACTGGGTTGGCATGTTTGATCGGGTGCTGCTCGATGCCCCCTGCTCAGGCCTGGGCACCCTGGCCCGCCATGCCGATGCCCGCTGGCGCATGACGCCTGCGGCCGTTGCAGAGTTGGCGCTGCTGCAGCGGCGCTTGCTAGAGGCGCTGGCGCCTTTGCTGAAGCCAGGCGGCCGGCTGGTGTACGCGACCTGCACCATGCATCCGCGCGAGAACAGCGATCAGGTTCAAGCTTTTTTGGCGGCCCGTGATGGCTGGTCTCTGCAGCAGCACTGGCAGCGCTGGCCAGGCGATGGCGACGGTTTCTACGCAGCGCTGCTGGTGGCGCCCGCCTAGGGCGCCGGTGGAGCGGGCACCGCAACAGGTGGCGGCGCCGTGGCACCCGAGCCTGCCGGGCTGGCCGCCGCTGGCGGTGGCGGCGGGGCGGGGGTTCCTGCTCCCGGCCCACTGGGCGGGCCATCGGTTGGGGTCCCTTCTGGAACCGGGGCAAAGGTTTCGGGCAGCACGGGTGCCGCTGGGGTTTGTGCCCCGCCCTCGCCGCCGTCAGCAGGCGTTGCCAGCTCCGGCTTGGCGGGTTTGGCTTCGCCCTTGTAGGTGCCGCTGAGTTGCGGTTTGGGCGGGAACTGCCGCACCGGCAGGTTTTTGCTGATTGGTGCCATGAAGTCGCGCCACGCCAGGGTGGCCACGACGCTGGTGCTCTTGGTTTCGCGGCTGTCGTCGTAGCCGAGCCATACCCCAGTGGTCAGCTGGGGGATCGAGCCAATGAACCACAGATCGCGCCCACCTTCTGAGGTGCCCGTTTTGCCGGCCACCGGCCGATCGCCAAGGGCGGCGCCACCGCCGGTGCCGCCCTTGACGACCAGTTGCAGCATCCAGAGCATGGTGTCAGCGATGTCGCTGGCCACGGCCCGGCGGCCGCGGTCGCCATCGACGCGGCGGCTCCACAGCAGCTGGCCGTCGGGCCCCAGGATGTCTTCAAACGGCGTCGCTTTGACGTAAATGCCGCGGTTGGTGATCGCCGCGTAGGCAGTGGTCATGTCGAGCAGGGTCTGCTCATAGGCGCCGATCGCCATCGGATAGAACTTGCCGAGCTCCCGGGTGATGCCGAGGCTCTTGGCGGTCTCGATCACCTTGTCGAAACCCAGCTCCTTGAGCAGGGCCACCGCCACGGTGTTGAGTGAGTTCTGCAGAGCCACGGCCAGCGACACCTTGCCCAGGTAGCGGCCGCCGAAGTTGCGCGGGCAGTAGCCCTTGAAGCACTGCGGCTTATCAATGACCGTGCGCTCGGGCAGCATGCCGGCCTTGAGCGCGCTCAGATAGACGAACAACTTGAAGGTGGAGCCCGGCGAGCGCAGCGCCTGGGCAGCGCGGTTGAACTGGCTTTTGCCGAAGTCCTTGCCGCCGACCATGGCGCGCACCACCCCGGTGCCAGGCTCCATGGCCACCAGGGCCCCCTCCATCTGACCGGGGGCAAATTTGTTGATCGAGCTCTGCGCCTGCTTTTGCCAGGTCAAATTGAGCGTGCTGCGCACGGTGAGGCCGCCGACTTCAAGCTGCTCGCGGCTCAGCACCGTGGGGAGCTCCTGTTGCACCCAGCTGCTGAACCAGGGGGCCTGGCTGACCCAGTACTTGGGTTCGGCCGGTTTGAGATCGAGCGGTGTGGCCTCGGCGTCGGCGCGCTGGGTGGCATCGATGAAGCCGGCTTCTTCCATGCGGGCCAGCACGATGCTGCGGCGCCTGAGCGCCAGTTCGGGGTTCACCAGCGGCGAATACACCGATGGGGCCGGCGGCAGGCCGGCGATCAGCGCCGCCTCGGCCAGGTTCAGCTGGCTTGGTGTTTTGGAGAAGTAGATCCAGGCGGCATCAGCGACCCCATAGGCGCTGGAGCCCAGATACACGACATTGAGGTATTCGGTGAGAATTTGCCGCTTGCTGAGCTGGCGCTCGAGCTTGCCGGCCAGGGCGGCTTCCTTGAGCTTGCGGATCAAGGTGATGTCCTGGCTCAGAAACACCGTTCGGGCCAGCTGCTGGGTGATCGTGCTGGCGCCTTCTTCGACCGAGCGCTGGGTGATGTTGCGCACCAGGGCGCGGCCGATGCCGACCGGATCGATGCCGTCATGCCGGTAGAAGCGGCGGTCCTCGGCGGCGATGAAGGCCTGCTCCACCAGCGTGGGCAGGGACTCGGGGGTGAGTTTTTCGCGGGTGGCCGGTCCGATTTTCTGGATCACCTCGCCATCGGCCGAGAGGATCGTGAGCGTGCCGGGGCGGTTGAAGCTGCCGACGCGGCGCGCATCGGGCAGCAGCGCGTCGATGCCACTGACCAAGGCCGCCTGGCCCAGGGCAACACCAACGCCAACCAGGGCTGCGGCGCTCGCCGTGCGCTTCCAACCCAGGGTTGCGGGTGGCTGTGGCGCGGCGGTTTTGCCCAAGTCAGCTCAGCTGCGTGGCCACCAGGTCGCTGTGGCCGATCGCCAATGCGGTCACTAGCATGCCCAGCACCAAAAAGGGTTGGGCACTGGCCTGATATTTGACGTCAAAGGCCACCGGATCACGCAGCAGCCAGATGTCCTGGAAGGTCATCTGCGGCACGATCAACAGCACCAGCAGCACCGCGGCAAAGTGCTGGCCGATGGCGATCAGCACGGCCACCATCGCGAGCTGAAACAGATCGATCATGCCGGCGCTGATCCAGCTGGCCTTCTCAATCCCGAACACGACCGGCAGGCTCTGCAGACCCAGGGTGCGGTCGCCCTCGACGCTCTTGAAGTCGTTGACCACGGCAATGCCCAGGCCCGCCAGCGAGTAGGCCAGGGTCAGGATCGCGGTGGTCCAGGTGAGCTGGCCAAACAGGGCCTGGCCCGCCCACCAGGGCAGGGCGATGTAGCTCGCCCCCAGGGCGTAGTTGCCCAGCCAGCCGTTCTGCTTGAGCTTGAGCGGCGGCGCCGAATAGATGAAGCTGACCAACGAGCCGCCCAGGGCCAGCAGCAGCAGCACCGGCGTGCTGTGACCGGCCCAGACATCGAGGCCATAGGCCACGCCCAGGCCCGCCAGCAGCAGAATCCAGATCTGAGCTTTGACCTGTCCCAAAGGAATTGCCCCTGAAGGGATCGGCCGGTAGGGCTCGTTGATCGCGTCGATCTCGCGGTCGTAGTAGTCGTTGATGGTCTGGGTGTAGCCCGCCAGCAGCGGACCGCTCATCACCATGCAGGCCACTGCCGCCAGCACATCGCCCAGGCGCCAGTGGTAGTTGCCTGAGGCGGCAGCACCACAGATGACCCCCCAGATCAAAGGGATCCAGGTCACCGGCTTCATCAACTGGAGCCGGATCTTCCAGATGTTGGAGGTTTCGCTGGCACCCTTCATGCCCAGCAGCTGCCGGGCAGAGGCGCCTGTTGCGGCCTCGGGGTTGGGGCTGTTGGTCAAGACGCTCAGGCGGGGGTGATCTCGTCTTCGAAGAACCACGCCTTGGCGCCGTTAGCGAGCTCAACCACCACGCCGACGCCCTTGCCATCGACCGTGCGGAACCCGCTCACCGTGGCGGTGGCATCAGCCTTGAGGGCCTCGACCATCTCAGCGGGGATGCGATCACGCACGCGAGTGATCCGCACCTTGGCGCCGATGGTGATGCTCGCTGGGGTGGCAGCCTGGGACATGGCCGGCGCGACTGGAAAGTGGCGCCACCCTAACCCGCCTGACGCCTGCGCCCATGGCCTGCAAACGGATCATTCCCTGCCTCGATGTGGCCGATGGCCGGGTCGTCAAGGGGGTGAATTTTGTGGGTCTGCGCGATGCCGGTGATCCGGTCGAGCTGGCCTGCCGCTACAGCGCCTCCGGCGCCGACGAGCTGGTGTTCCTTGACATTGCCGCCAGCCACCAGGGCCGCGCCACCCTGGTCGATCTGGTGCGCCGCACTGCCGAGGCGGTGACCATTCCGTTCACGGTGGGGGGTGGCATCAGCAGTGTTGACGGCATCACCGAACTGCTGCGTGCTGGCGCCGACAAGGTGAGCCTCAACTCGTCGGCGGTGCGTGAGCCGCAGTTGGTGGCTCGCGGGGCGGAGCGCTTCGGCTGCCAGTGCATTGTTGTCGCCATCGATGCGCGCCGCCGCGCCGGGGATGGCGGTTGGGATGTCTATGTCAAGGGCGGGCGCGAGAACACCGGCCTCGATGCCATCGCCTGGGCTCAGCAGGTGGTGGCGCTGGGGGCGGGCGAGATCTTGCTCACCTCCATGGATGGTGATGGCACCCAGGCCGGCTACGACCTTGAGCTGACCCGTGCGGTGGCCGATGCCGTTGAGGTGCCGGTGATCGCCAGCGGCGGTGCTGGTTGCATCGACCACATTGCGCAGGCGCTGGCGGCTGGACCGTCAGGGGGGCATGCCTCGGCGGCGCTGCTGGCGTCACTGCTGCACGACGGGGTGCTGACCATCGAGCAGATCAAGGAAGATCTGCTGGGACGCGGTTTGCCGATCAGGCCCCTGCTGCAGGCGGGCTGATCGCGCTCGCGCAGTCTCGATCGTTACATTGTTGGCTCTGTTTGCTGCCCGTTCAGGCCTGCGGTGACTGCTCTGCTCTTGCTGCCATCGGGTCTGCTCAGCGCTATCGCCCTGTCGATCGTTGTGGTGATCGTGGCTCTGGTGGCCTGGGCCCTGCAGTTGATTCAGGCGGCCACAGATCGCCAGGAGTTTTCGTTGATGCTGGCTGGTTGCATGGTCTGCTCTGCGGCTGTGGGGCTGGCCACGGTGATGGTGATCACGTTCACCAGCCCGGCGCGCCTTGATGCCCAGGGCCTCGCTTTGCTGCAGGCGCAAAGCGCCCAGTGGAGCGATCCGATCGATCAGCTCAGCCAACCGCTGTGACGCGGTTTGAGCCCGGCGATGCTGCGGCCGTTGAGGATCTTTTTGATGCGGTAGCCCCGCGTTACGACCAGCTCAATGATCTGTTGAGCCTGGGTCTGCATCGCCTCTGGAAGCGACAGGCTCTGGCGTGGGTGGATCCCCAGCCCGGCCAGCGCTGCCTTGATCTGTGCTGCGGCACTGGCGATCTGGCCCTGTTGCTGGCGGCCAGAGTCCGCCCAGGTGGCACCGTGCTTGGCCTTGATGCTGCCGCCGCTCCGTTGCAGCAGGCAGAGCGCCGCGGCCGCTGCCGACCCTGGCTGCCGCTGCAGTGGCAGCAGGGCGATGCCCTGGCCACCGGCCTTACCGATGGCTGGGCCGATGGGGCTGTGATGGCCTATGGCCTGCGCAATCTGAGCGATGCCGCGGCTGGGCTCGCCGAGCTCAGGCGTGTGCTGCGGCCTGGGGGCCGCGCCGCCGTGCTCGATTTCAACCGGCTCGAGGATCGCAGTGGTCAGTTCGGTGCTGCCGCCGCCGCCGCTTTTCAGCGGCTCTACCTGCGGCAGGTGGTGGTGCCGGTGGCGCGCCGCGCCGGCCTGGAGGAGCATTACGCCTATCTGGAAGCCAGCCTGGCGCGCTTTGCCACAGGCCGTGAGCAGGAGCAGCTGGCCCGCTCGGCGGGCTTTCGCCATGCCGAGCACCGGCCGCTGGCGGGCGGGCTGATGGGGCTGTTGCGCCTGCAGGCTTAGCCCACGCAGACGCGATCACGACCGCCGGCTTTGGCGGCATACAGCCTCTGATCGGCCTGTTTCAGCAGGTGTTCGATCTGCTGATGCCGTTCGTCGGCTGGTGCGCTGACGTCTTGGTGGCTCAGCCGCACCGATGCCACGCCGATGCTCAAGCTCACCACAGCGGCCACTGGGCTGGCTGCATGCTCGATCTGACGCCCGCGCAGGTCTTGCAGCAGCCGCTCTGCCATGGCCGCGGCCTGAGCGCCAGTGACCCCGCTCCAGAGCAGCACGAACTCTTCCCCGCCGTACCGCGCTGCGCAGTCACGCCCATCGCGCACCTGCGCCTTGAGCCGCTGGGCAACCTGCTGCAGGCAGCAGTCCCCCGCTTGATGGCCGTAGTGATCGTTGTAGAGCTTGAAGTGGTCGATGTCGATCAGGGCCACGGCAAGATCGCCACCGCCTGCAGCAGCCAGTCGCTGCCACTGCTCGCGCAGCAGCGCATCGAAGTGGCGCCGGTTGGCGAGGCCCGTGAGGCTGTCGGTTTGGCTCAACTGGCGCAGTCGCGCATTGGCCTGGGCCAGCTCATCGGTGCGTTCGCTGACGGTGCGTTCGAGCGAGCCGGCCAGTTGTGCCAGCTGGCGGCTGGTGCGCGAGCGGGTGTTGCTTACCACCAGCACCACCAGCCCGACAAACAGGGTCGTGGCAAGGGTGAGCTCAAGCAGTTCCTGCGATTCAAGCCCGCTGAAGCTCTGCAGCAGCTTCTCGTCTTGATCGGGCGGTAGCGACAGGCCAAGCGCCAGCACCACATTGGCGGTGGTTGCCGCGGCAGGGCTGAAGCGCAGCGCGCCCCACAGCGTGAGCGGCAGCAGCAGGGTCAAGGGGCGCAGCGCCAGCACCTTGATCACGCCAAGGTTGATCGTCACAGCTGCCAGCAGGCAGCCCAGCAGGAGCAGCAGAAATTTGGGCCGCTGCAGCTCCCGCAGCCGCGGTGCCGCCGGCCGTCCTATCCAACACAGCAGGGCGGGTGCCAACACGATCACCCCGGCGATCTCGCTGCCCCACCAGCCCAGCGCGTTGCCCTGCAGCGACCAGTCGCGCAGCTCGGGCAGAACCAACGCTGCCATCAGGGTGCTGAGCAGCGCCGACAGGGCGGCCGCTGCCAGAAAGGCCAGCAGATTGCGCAACGACGCCAGCAGGTCCTGCCCGCGCATCCACCAAGGTGCCAGTGCCGCCAGCAGCGCGGTGGCGCAGGCGTGAGTCAGGCCGACCACCAGCACGCTGGGGCTGAAGAGTGCTGCCGTGCTCGGCTGGCTCAACAACGTGCCCAACACCGGGATGGGCACCGCCCACAGCCCGATCCGCAGGGCCAGCGCTGCACTGAGACCAGCCGGCAACCACAGCTCTGCAAGGGCGGTGTCACGGGGACCGCTCAGGCCGCTGAGCAGGGCAAGCACCGCATAGGCGACGCTGGCGCTGAGCACAAGCCTCAGATGGGCGCCAGGCTCAAGCTCGATGGCGCGGGGCACAGGTGCAGCTGGGCTGGTACGGGCTGCTTCCACCTTGGCCAGAAAGCCCGCAGGAGACAATGGCGCCAGCAGGCCAGTGTTCGTGCTCTTCCAGGACATCATCTCGACCCTCAATCGCTATTGGGCCGAGCAGGGCTGCCTGATCCTGCAGCCTTATGACACCGAAAAAGGGGCCGGCACGATGAGCCCCCACACGGTGTTGCGGGCGATCGGCCCCGAGCCCTGGGCCGTCGCCTACCCCGAACCCTGCCGCCGTCCCACCGATGGCCGCTATGGCGAGAATCCCAACCGGGCCCAGCACTACTTTCAGTACCAGGTGCTGATCAAACCCAGCCCAGACGGCATTCAGGAGACCTACCTGGCCTCGCTGGAGGCGCTGGGCATTCGCGCGGCTGACCACGACATCCGCTTTGTCGAGGACAACTGGGAGTCGCCGACCCTCGGGGCCTGGGGCGTGGGTTGGGAGGTGTGGCTCGACGGCATGGAGGTGACCCAGTTCACCTACTTCCAGCAGTGCGGCGGCCTCGATTGCCGGCCGGTGTCGATCGAGATCACCTACGGGCTTGAGCGCCTGGCGATGTACTTGCAGGATGTCGAGAGCATCTGGGAGCTGGCCTGGGACGGCAAGCGCAGCTACGGCGACATCTGGCTGCCGTTTGAAAAGGGGCAGTGCACCTACAACTTTGAGGCGTCCAACCCCGAGCGGCTGCAGCAGTTGTTTGCCCTCTACGAGGCCGAGGCTGCCGATCTGATCAAGGCGGGTTTGCCGGCACCGGCGCTCGATTACGTGCTTAAGTGCAGCCACACCTTCAACCTGCTGGAAGCCCGCGGCGTGATTTCGGTGACCGAGCGCACCGCCACGATCGGCCGCATTCGCAACCTGGCGCGGCAGGTGGCTGAAGCCTGGCTGGCCGAGCGCGAAGCGCTGGGCTTTCCTCTGCTCGGTGCGGATCAACATGCTGCGTCGGCCGCCGTCACCGCATGACCAACGCGATCAAGAACCTGTTGCTGGCTCTGGTGCTGCTGGCTGGGGGCTTTCAGGCTGGTCGCCTTGCCGAGCGCGCCACCTTCCCCTGCCGGGTGCAGCCCATCTCGCGTCTGATGGCGCCGCTGCTGGGCAAGCAGATGCCCAGCAAGGAGCTGTGTGATCTGATTCTCAAGATCCCTCAGTTCTGAGCGATTGGCCGCCACGGCATCGCCCAGCTAATTGCCGCTGTCG
>VGQS01000023.1 GCA_016882285.1 Cyanobacteria bacterium K_DeepCast_35m_m2_155
GCGTCGATGGCGAATGGCAGAGCGTGCTGCAGGCCCTGCAGAGCGCCCAGCAGCAGGTGCAGGAGCTGGCCGAAGAGCTGGCCCTGCAGCAGCGCACCCGCAGCCGGCTCGAGCAGGAGCAGGCCACGCTGGAGCGTGAGATCGCCCGCCTCGACAGCCGCCGCGAAACCCTGCAGGAAAGCCGCGGCACCGGGGCCCTGCGGGTGCTGCTCGAAGCAGGACTCGACGGCATCCATGGCCCTGTCGCCCAGCTCGGCGAGGTCGACGAACGCCTGCGCGTGGCGCTCGAGGTGGCCGCGGGCGCCCGCCTGGCCCAGGTGGTGGTCGATGACGACCGCATCGCCGCACGGGCGATCGAGCTGCTCAAACAAAAACGTGCCGGCAGGCTCACCTTTTTGCCGCTCAACAAAATCCGCGGCAGCGCCAGCGCCAGTGGGGCTGCAGCGTTGCAGCGTGGTGGGGCCGCCTCAGGCGGCGCTGGCCTGATCGGCAAGGCCGTCGATCTGGTGCGCTACGAACCGGTCTACGCCGAGGTGTTCCGCTACGTGTTCGGCGACACGCTGGTCTTTGACAACCTGGCCAGTGCCCGCAGCGAGCTTGGCCGTCACCGCGCCGTCACCCTCGATGGCGAGCTGCTCGAGAAGACCGGCGCGATGACCGGCGGCAGCCTGCAGCAGCGCAGCGGCCAGCTGGGCTTTGGCCGCAGCAGCGACGGCGATGATGCGGCCCCGCTGCGCCAACGACTGCTCGAGCTGGGCGAGAGCCTGGTGGCCTGCCAGCGGCGTGAAGCCGAGCTGGGCCAGCAGCTTGAGCGCGTGCGGCCGGCACTGCTGCAGCGCCAGCAGCGCCAGGCGGCCCTGGAGGCCGAGCGCGCCGCGGCCCAGCGCAACCTGAGCCCGCTGCAGCAGCGTCAGCAGCAGCTCGAGCAGCGCCTGGAGCAGGTGCGCGCGCAGATCACTGCCGACCAGCAGCGCCAACAGGAGCTCGAGCGGCTGCTGACCCCCCTGCAACAGCAGCGCAGCGCACTCGAGCAGGCCGAGCACAGCGCCCAGGCCAGCGGCGATGCCGATCGCTGGGCGGGGTTGCAGCAGGAGCTTGAGGCGGCCGATGCGGCCCTGGCTGCAGCGCGCGCCCAGCGCGATGGCCTGTTGGCCAGCCGCCGTGAACGCGGCCTGGCGGCCGAACGGCTGCGCAGCCAGCTTGAAGCCAGCAGCGCCGATGAGCAGCGCCTGGTCGAAGCCGTCGAGGCCCTGGTGGCTGAGCGCAACCGCTGGAAAGAGCAACAGCAGGGCGACCAACAGCGCCGCAGCCAGCTCGAAGCACAGCAGGCCGAACTGCAGACCCGCTTCGGCGAAAAGCGCCGCCAGCGTGACGCCGCCGAAGCCCAACTGGCGGGCCTGCGCCAGGCACTGCAACAGCAGCAATGGGAACTCACCCGCCTTGGCGAAGAGCTCACCGCCCTGGCTGAGCAGCAGCGCAGCGAAAGCCTGCGGCTCGAGCAGCTCGAGAAGGAGCTGCCCGACCCGCTTCCCGAGATTCCCGATGAGGTGCGCGTGGCCGGGCTCGAAGCGCTGCAGGCCGAGCTGCGCAGCCTGCAGGCCCGCATGGAGGCGCTGGAGCCGGTCAACATGCTCGCCCTTGAAGAGCTCGAGCAGCTCGAGCAACGCCTGGCCGAACTCGAAGGGCGCCTCGAGGTGCTCAGCAAAGAGCGCGAAGAGCTGCTGCTGCGCATCGAAACGGTGGCCACCCTGCGTCAGGAGGCCTTCATGGAGGCCTTCACCGCCGTTGACGGGCACTTCCGCACGATCTTTGCGGGCCTCTCCGATGGCGAAGGCCACCTGCAGCTCGAAAACCCCGAATCACCCCTCGATGGCGGCCTCACCCTGGTGGCCCATCCCAAGGGCAAGGCCGTGCGCCGGCTGGCGGCCATGAGCGGCGGCGAAAAATCGCTCACCGCTCTGAGCTTTCTGTTTGCCTTGCAGCGCTTTCGGCCCTCGCCCTTCTATGCCCTCGATGAGGTCGACAGTTTTCTCGATGGGGTCAATGTCGAAAGGCTCGCGGCCCTGATTGCCAGCCAGGCCGATGAAGCCCAGTTCCTGGTGGTGAGCCACCGCAGGCCCATGATCGCCGCCTCAAGTCGGACCATCGGCGTCACCCAGGCCCGCGGCGCCCACACGCAGGTGGTGGGATTACCGCCTGCTGCCTGAGCGAGCGGCTTACGTCACAATGACGCGATGGGTCCGAACGCCCACCAGCGCCACAGCATTTGACCTCTTCGATTCCCCCTTCTGCGGATCCGGGCACCGGGGCTCCGAGCGATCGTCTCTGGTTGCGCTCAGAGCTGATGGGCACCCAGGTGATCACCCGCGACACCGGCCGCCGGCTGGGGGTGGTGGGCGAGGTAGTGGTCGATGTCGACCGCCGCGAGGTGGTGGCGCTGGGCCTGCGCGACAACCCGTTGACCCGCTTTCTGCCTGGCCTGCCGCGCTGGATGCCGCTGGATCGCATCCGCCAGGTGGGTGATGTGATTTTGGTGGATTCAGCCGATTCGCTGGCCGAGGGGTTCAACCCCGAGCGCTACAGCAAGGTGATCAATTGCCAGGTGATCACCGAATCGGGCGAGACCCTGGGCCGGGTGCTGGGCTTCAGCTTCGACATCGAAACCGGCGAGCTGACGACCCTGGTGCTGGGTGCGGTCGGTGTGCCCCTGCTGGGCGAGGGGGTGCTGAGCACCTGGGAATTGACGGTCGAGGAGATCGTCAGCAGCGGGCCCGACCGCATCATCGTTTACGAAGGCGCCGAAGAGAAGCTCAAGCAGCTCGGCACCGGACTGCTTGAAAAGCTCGGCATCGGTGGCCCCAGCTGGGAGCAGGAAGAGCGCGAGCGCTACCGGGTGGGCATGGTGCCGGTCGAAAACCAACTAGCGCCTGGGGTACCCAGCGCCAGCGAGCAGCGCCGCATTCAACCAGCAGCCACCCAGGCCTTCCGAGCTGAAGAGGAGCTGGACTACGTCGAACTCGAGGAGCGCCGCGAACGCGAACCGCTGCGCCAGCGCCGCTACCTCGATGAGCCCGAGACAGAGCGCCGCTACGACGAAGAGCGCCTTTCAGACCAGCGCTATCGCGATGCCGAGCGGGACGAACCACGCCGCCCCCTGCCGCGGCGGGAGCCCCGCTACGACAGCCGCGAACCGCTGGATGTCGAGCCCGAACCGCTCGATGATCCCTGGTGAGCCCAGCCAGGCCGCTCAGCGGGCCTGAAAATCAAGCGACAGCGAGTTGACGCAGTAGCGCTGACCGGTGGGCGCAGGGCCATCGTTGAACACATGCCCGAGGTGCGCATCGCAGCTTCTGCAGCGGATCTCGGTGCGAACCATGCCGTGGCTGCGGTCAACCAGGGTGGTGATGGCAGCGGCCGACACCCCGTCCCAGAAGCTGGGCCAGCCGGTGCCCGAATCAAATTTGGTGGCTGAGCTGAACAACTCGGCCCCGCAGCAGACGCAGGAATACATGCCCGGGGCCTTGTGATTCCAATAGGCCCCGGTGAAGGCCCGCTCGGTGCCGCCCTGGCGGGCCACGGCGAACTGCTCGGGGGTCAGGCGCTCACGCCACTGCTGCTGATCGAGCTCAAGGCTGCGTGGCAGACCACTGGGCAGGCCGCAGGCCGATGCTGCTGCCCCATCCACCTGCGAAGGGTTCTGCGCTGCTTCGGCCATGGTGATCCACCTGCTCGGCCGCACCCTAGAGCGCAGAAGCCGGCGGCAGCAGCTCCACCACCAGATCGGCCAGAGCAGCCACCGCGCCGGGCTGCCCCCGCAAGCTGCGCAGGTCGTCGCGCATGCCCGCCAAGCGCTCGGGCTGCGCCAGCCAGTCAGCCGCCTCAGCCGCGATCTGAGCCGGCGTGATCGTGCCGACGCGCTCAGGCACCACGGCGCGCCCGGCGGCGATGTTGGGCCAGGCCAGAAAACCGCGCTGACGCATCCGCCAGGCGGTGAGTGCCAGACCCACAAGCCAGCGCAACAACGGCAGCCTGGCGAGCAGTCCCAGAGCTCCGTCCCAGGCCTGCATCACATGCAGGTGCTGGGTCGGAACCAGCACAATCATGGGCACCCCCAGCGCCCCCAGCTCGGCGGTGTTGGCTCCGACGGTGGTGAGGGCCAGGGCGCATTGGCTCAGGGGCCCGTGGGCCGGATGCTCACACAGCAACTCGATGCTGGTCCCCGCCGGGGTGACAAAGCGCGGCTGCGGCTGCGCCTCCAACCGCGGGATCCCGCAGCTGTAGTGATGCTGCAGCGGATTGCCCGGCCCCGCATAGGCGAGCAGCTCCTCGATGCTGGTGGTCGGCGCCACCGGCAGCAGAAAACGGCACTGGGGCCGCAGCGCCGCCAGGCGATCGGCGGCCTCGAGCAAAAAGGGCACACCGACTTGCAACTTGGCCCGTTTGGAGCCTGGCAGCAGCGCCACCCACTCACCGCTTGGCAAGGGAGCGGTGCTGCGCGAGCGCTCCGAAAGATCGGCCATCAGATCGCCCACCACGGTGCAGCGCCGCTGCAGCCGCCTGGGCAGCCGCGCAGCCACCGCTGGGCCCATGGCGGCGACGCGATCGTTCCACTGGGGCCAGCGCGCCACCCACTCGGCATAGGTGAGGTGCCGGTAGCCCAACCGCGCCGACAGCAGCACTGTCCAGAACTGATCGCCCCCCAGAAACACCACCAGTCCCTGCTTGGGCCAGGGGCCAGTACGCCAGGGGCGCAGCAACAGGCCCCAAAACCGTTTGGCGGGCTGAATGCGCTCAAACAGGCCCCACTCAGCCGCCACCCGATGCTCAACACCGGTGGCATTGGGGCAGGGCACCAGCACCAGATCAAGCGACCACGGCGATGCGCCATCGCGAGGCCGCAGCGGCATCTGGCGATGCAGCTGCTCAGCGAGGGGTCTGACCCAGGTGGTCAGCTCGCCAGGCCCGTTGCTGACCAGCACGAGCGCGGCTGGTGCAGAAGGACTGGCCATCAGAAAAACATGCGGATGGCGAGACTTGAACTCGCAAGGCCGAAGCCACACGCCCCTCAAACGTGCGTGTCTACCAATTCCACCACATCCGCGTGGTTACCCCCAGCCGCCAGAGCTGCTGCAGGCGAGCTGCAATATACCCACGGGCCTGGCGGGTGAGCGCTGATACAGTCCGCTGCGGCCCTGAGCGCTGAGTCCAGCCCACCGCGGATGCCCATCGGCAAGTTGCTGATCGCCAACCGAGGCGAAATTGCCTTACGGATTCTGCGCAGTTGCCGCGAGCTCGGCATCGCCACGGTGGCGATCTACAGCACCGTCGATCGCAATGCGCTGCACGTGCAGCTGGCCGATGAAGCCGTCTGCGTTGGCGAGGCTCCCAGCAGCAAGAGCTACCTCAACATTCCCAACATCATCGCGGCGGCCATCTCCAGGGGCGCCGATGCGATTCACCCCGGCTACGGGTTCCTGGCCGAAAACGACCGCTTTGCCGAAATCTGCCAGGACCACGGTCTGATCTTTGTGGGCCCCTCGCCCGAGTCGATCCGCTCGATGGGCGACAAGTCGACCGCCAAGGCCACCATGCAACAGGTGGGCGTGCCCACCATTCCTGGCAGCGAGGGGCTGCTCGAGGACCATCAGCAGGCCGCCGCTCTGGCCCAGCAGATGGGCTACCCCGTCATGATCAAGGCCACCGCTGGCGGTGGCGGCCGGGGTATGCGCCTGGTGCCGTCAGCTGATCAGCTTGAAGGTCTGTTCAAGGCTGCCCAGGGTGAGGCCGAAGCGGCTTTCGGCAACCCGGGGCTCTACATGGAGAAATTTGTCGACCGGCCCAGGCACGTCGAAGTGCAGGTGCTGGCCGACCGCCACGGCAACGTGGTGCACCTGGGCGAGCGCGACTGTTCGATCCAGCGGCGCCACCAGAAGCTTCTCGAAGAGGCTCCCAGCACGGCTGTGACCCCAGAGCTCAGGCAGCAGATGGGCGCAGCCGCCGTGGCCGCAGCCAGCAGCATCGGCTACGAGGGTGCCGGCACCGTCGAGTTCCTGGTGGACCGCAGCGGCGCGTTCTATTTCATGGAGATGAACACGCGCATTCAGGTCGAGCATCCGGTCACCGAGGTGGTCACCGGGGTCGATCTGATCGCCGAACAGCTGCGCATCGCTGGCGGCGAGCCGATCAGCGTCAACCAGAGCGACATCCACCTCAACGGTCACGCCATTGAGGTGCGCATCAACGCCGAGGATCCGCGGCAGAACTTCAGGCCGGCTCCCGGCAAGATCACCGGCTGGCTGCCCCCGGGAGGACCCGGCGTGCGCATCGACAGCCACGTCTACACGGGCTATGAGATCCCGCCCTTTTATGACTCCCTGATCGGCAAGCTGATCGTGTGGGGCGTCGACCGTGAGCATGCCCTCAAACGGCTGCGGCGAGCCCTGTCGGAATGCGCCATCACCGGCATTCCGACCACGATCGACTTTCACCTGGCCCTGCTCGATCGCCCTGAATTTCAAAAGGGCGATGTGCACACCAAGTTTGTTGAGCAAGACATGCTTCCCCAGGCCTGAAGGGCGCAATCCGGGGCTCAGCCCAGTTTGGGGACTCAGCCGATCTGCTGACTGCGCAGCATCAGCTGGGTGATCAATCCCTGCTGACCGACCAGCAGTTCACGCAGCAGGCTGATCAAACCGACCCAGACCACCGGGGTGACATCGACCCCGCCGATCGGCTGAATCAGGCGGCGCGTGGGGGCCAGCAGGGGTTCGGTGGGTGCCCCGATCAGACGCATCGCCCCTTGCTTGAGGTCGATCTGGGGGTACCAGGTGAGCACGATCCGAAACAGAAACAGCAGCGTCCAGCCGGCCAGCAGCAGGCCCAGGGCCAGATGAAGCATCGGCAGCGGCGTCACAAAGCTCTAAGCAGATCGCATTCAAGCCTAGGAAGCCGCGATCACTGCCTAAGATCGCGGCACTGATCGCACAAGCAGCAGCAAGCGGCCATGACCCCTTCCCTCGCCAACTTTCTCAGCAGCCTCGTGTGGGGAGCCGTGATTGTGGTGGTGCCTATCAGTGTGGCCCTGGTGCTGATCAGCCAGAACGACCGCGTCGATCGCAAGCTCTGATCAGTCAGGGCTGGTCGACTCGGCCAGGCCTGGACCTGTCCTTAGACTGGTCTGATCCATGCCACGGTGAACCCGCGTGGTTAACGCCAGCCTCAATTGGGCCAGCATCGTTGGCATCGTGCTCGCCGTCGGCGGTGCCCTGCTGTATTTCATGCGCAGCTTCAAGCCTGCGCTGGCCCGCGACTACGACGTCTTTTTTGCCGCTGTTGGCCTGCTGTGCGGCGGCATTCTGTTTTTTCAGGGCTGGCGCCTCGATCCGATCCTGCAGTTCGGCCAGTTCCTGCTGGCTGGCACAACGGTCTTCTTCGCCTATGAGAGCGTGCGCCTGCGCGGTGTGACCACCGAACAGGCCAGACGCTCCTCGTACTTTGATGATGACGAACCGGCTGGCCCGTTTCGGCCCCAAATGGGAGGCCGCAGCTGGGATGGAGGTGCCGATCGTTTTGACGAACCCGAGCCGATTCGCCGTCGCATCCGCTCGCGCGATGACGACGAGGCCGACGACTTTTACCGGCCGAGGCGGGCCGCCAGCCGCGCGGCGATTCCAGAGCGAGCCGCCAGTCGGCGCGATCCGTCAGCCGACTGGGACAGCCCACCGCAGCCAAGCGGCCGCAATGAATCGCGCTACAGCGCTGATCGCAGCAGCGATCGCAGTGGCGCCAGCGACTTTGGCGCCAGACGCCGCGAGCGCGATGCCCGAACCGAACCGCGCCGCGGCAGCCGCATGGCCCCCGGAGATGAGGCCATGCCGCGCTCGAGCCGGCGCGGCCCCGCAGCGGGCAGCACTGCAGGGCCCGCCATGGCTGCGACCCCCCGTGCACCCCAGGGTGAACCGATGCGCAGCAGCGGCGGCAACCGCACCAGCACCGAGATCAGCGATGCTGATTTTCGCCCGGTCAGCGAGCCCAAAAGCGGCAGTAGCAGCGGCAGCACTCAGGCAGAGCGGCCCGAGCGCCCCCGCGACAACAACTCCCGTTTCGACGACTGATTGGCCAGAGCCAGAACGCGGCTGATCGCCTGTTGCGCCGCCCTGGTCGGCGCGCTTGCCCTGGGCTCCTGCGCTGGCTTTGGCAATCGCCAGGCAGCACCTGCCAGCGGCCTGGGGCCAAGCCAACAGCGGCGCGAGCCAGCCCTGAGCGGCAACAGTCGGCTGTTGGCCAGCATTGTTGATGACAGCGGCCGCAGCTCGGTGCTGCTGCAAGAGCAGCCCAGCGGACGGGTCATCCCCCTGCGCCACCTGCGCGGCCATCGACCCCACAGCTCGCCAGCACTGAGCTGGAACGGCCGCTATCTCGCGCTGCTGTTGCAGCAGGGCGGGCAGAGCGTGGCAGTCATTGAAGACCGGCTCAGCGGCCAGCTGCATCGCCTGCCGGCCCCGGGCGGAGCCAAGCTCGAGCGGCTCAGCCTCGCGCCCGATGGCCAGACCCTGGCCCTGCAAGTGCTGCAGGGCGGGCAGCAACGGGTGCAGCTGTTTGACCTCAGCGGTGTGCTCGAGCCCGACCGGCCCGGCGGGCAGCGCAGCAGCAACCCGACTGCTCCATGAGACGGACAGGGGAGCAGCCAGTGGCCCTTGCCCGTGCCGCCCTGGCCGCAGCCATGGGACTGCTGCTGAGCAGCTGCGGCGGCACTCTGCTGCCCATCCCCCTGACAGGCCTGAACCGGCAGCTCGAGCAAGCTGGTGGTCACCATGACCCTGCCCTGGGCGATGGCTGGCTCGGTGTGATCCAGCAGCGGGGCGGGCGTCAGCAGGTGGTGCTGATCGACCTCAAGCAGCAGCTACCTGTGCCGCTGCCGGGTCTCAACCGGCCCGATGCCCTGCCGATCAGCATCAGCGTCGATGCGCGCGGCGAGCGCCTGCTGTTGCTGCGGCAACTCGAGGGTCGAGCCGAAGTCGTGCTCTACCGGCGCTCGTTGATGAGCCTGCAGCCCATCGTCATGGGTCCAGGGTCCATCCCAACCGCCGTGCAGCTGCGCGCCGACGGACGGCAGCTGGCCGTTCAGGTCAGCAGGAACGGGCAGTGGCAGATCGATCTGATTGATCTGCCGTAGCCGAGCCCGTGCTCAGGGCACCAGGCCGGCCCAATGCAAAAAGGTGTCATGGCTGATCCACTCGACAAGCAGAACGGCCACAAAGCCGACCATCGCAAAGCGGCCATTGACCCGTTCGGCATAAGCACTCCACCCGAAGGCGGGCAGATCACTGGTGGTGGCGCTGGTCTGCTGCGTTGGGGTCGAATCAGCCATGGCGGGAAAGGTCGTAACCAGCAGCAGGAAGGAGGCGCCAGCCCCCGGAGCCGTCGAGCTCCAGCACGGTCTGGTGGAAGCTTGTCAGGGTAGGCCTGTGGCCCACGCTGACAAAAGCCAGATCGCGTTCGGCCAGAAGGCCATACAGATGTGACTCGGTGGCCACATCCAGGGCACTGGTGGCCTCATCAAGCACCACAAAGCAAGGAGCATTGAGCAAAAGACGCGCAAACGCCAGGCGCTGCTGCTCACCCAGCGACAGCAGCCGCGGCCAGTCCTGCTTGACATCAAGATCTGGGTAGCGCCGCATCAGTTCACCCAGGCGCACCTGCTCGAGCACATGACGCAGCTGGTCATCACTGAAGCGCTCTGGCTTCTGGGGGTAGCAGAGCTGCTCACGCAGGCTGCCAAGCAGCATGTAGGGCTTCTGAGGGATGAACAGCAGATCACCCACAGGTGGTCGCTCGAGGCGGCCAGAGGCCGGCGCCCACAGACCGCTCACCAGCCGCAGGAACGAGGTTTTACCGCAGCCTGATGGGCCCACGACCAGCAGCCGCTGATGGCGATCGATGGTCAGATTGAGATCGCGAATCAAGGTGCGATCCGAGCGTGGCGGCACCAGATCGACATGACTCACCAGGATCGAGCCATGGCGCTGGGCTGCAGCCGTCTCGTCGTTCACGATGGCTTGATCGGCAGCTTCAGCTTCCAGGCTGAGCAACTCGACCTTGCCTTGAAATCCTTCAAGGCGGCTGATTGAAGCCGAAAAGGCCGCCAAGCGATCGATGTTGTTGACGATGTAGCTCACCGAAAACAGCACCTGAGAAAAAGCGATACTTGCCTGACCAAACACCCCAAAGTCAACCTCTTTGGCGAAGTAGATCGGAGCGATCACCAGCCATGGCAGGAAACGCGAAAAATAGTCGTAGGAACGCTGGATGACACTGATCAATGCTTCCCAGATGATCAGCTTGTCGTAGTTGCGAATGGCGCCATCAAGCCGTCGCCCTGCCTCTTTGGCTTCCTGCTGTTCACCGCGGTAAAAGGCGATCGATTCGGCATTATCGCGAATGTGCACTAGGCCATAGCGGAAATCGGCTTCCAGCTTGAGCTGCTGATAGTTCAATGCAACCAGCTTGCGGCTGGCAAAAACGACCAGAGCTGTTCCACCAACGGAATAAGCAAGCAGCAGCAGGGCCAGCCGGTCATTGATGCTCCAGAGCACAATGATGAAGCTGACAAAGGTCAGCACAGCCGAAAGGATTTCAACCGATACGCTCAGACTGGTGCCTGTAAAACTTGCCGCGTCCTGAGAGATTCGCTGATCTGGGTTATCAATCTCCTCGTTCGATTCATCATTAGGATTGAGATTATAATAAACTCTGTTCTGCAAATATCGCCCCAGCAGGCGGCCGCTGAGCCATTCACGCCAGAGCAATCCGAGCTTCGGAATCAAATAACTCTGCAGGGCGCGGATCGGCAGAGCAAGGACCAGGCAAAACGCGTAAATGGCAACGGTCTTCCAGAAGCCATCACGGTCGTAGGCAACCAGGGTGTTGTCGACATTGCGCGCGATGAAGCTGATGCCGACGTTGATGCCATTGATCACCAGGATCAACAGGGTGATCACCCCCATCAACAGCCACGGCAGCCAACGGCCCTGGCGCAGCCGCGTGCGGAATGCTGCAAAACAAGCCAGACCGGCAACCATCAGCACCATCACCAGGGCGCCGATCGGACTGCTCCACACAGCAGCGACCTGCTGCGGCACCCCCGGCAAAAAGCGATCGCGCAGCTCAGGCACCAGCCCGCCCGCCAAGCTCACCACGCCGGTCAGCAACAGCAGCGTTGCTCCCACCACCACAGCGAGCAACGCGACGATGAGCAGCAAAAACTGCCAGGCGCTACCGCTGCCGTTGTCGAGCGGCAAAAAGTACGGCTGAGCCAGGCGCTGCAGCTTGCCGAGCTGAACTCGCAAAGCCGAAAGAGGATTCATACAAAGGCCTTGATCGGCCCATTGTGGCGGGCCGGCGTGGCCCTCAGCCGGGCGGCCAGGTGAGCGGGCGTCCGCCGATCACATGCACATGCAGGTGAAACACGGTCTGACCGGCCTCAAGACCGCTGTTGATCACGGTGCGCCAGCTGGCCAACCCTTGCTGACGTGCCACCTCGGCCGCCACCAACAACAGATGACCCAGGAGCGCCTGATGCTCAGGCCCGGCATCGCCCAGCTGGGCGATCGGCTCGCGCGGGATCACCAGCAGGTGCACAGGGGCCTGGGGCTGCACGTCGCGAAACGCGATGCAGAGGTCGTCGCCATAGACCTGATCGCACGGGATCTCGCCCCGCAGGATCTTGCCGAACACGGTGTCGCCGTCAGTTGCCATGGCCGATGTGACAGGAGGTGGCACTGATCAGACAGTGAACCTGATCTGCGCATGCTGGCACGATGCAGCACCGGCACCCTGCAGGGACTCGAAGCGATCCCGGTGGATGTCGAGGTCGACCTGGGCCCGGGGCTGCCGGCCCTGCACATGGTGGGGCTCGCCGATACCGCCATCCACGAATCGCGCGAACGGCTGCGCTCGGCGCTGCGCAACAGCGGCCTGCGGGTGCCGCTGACGCGCGTTGTGGTCAACCTGGCACCTGCAGATCTGCGCAAGGAAGGCACAGGGTTTGATCTGCCGATCGCACTGGCCCTGCTGGTGGCAAGCGGCCAGCTCGATCCAAAGCGGCTGCTGCACCTCTGGGCGGCGGCCGAGCTTGGCCTCAACGGTCAGCTCAGGCCAATCCGAGGCGTCCTCGCCATTGCCATCGCAGCCCGCAAGGCTGGCGCCAAAGCGCTGATCGTTGCCAGCAGCAACGCCGCTGAAGCCGCCTTGGTGCAGGGGCTCACGGTCTGGGGAGCCGGCTCACTTACCGAGGCACTGCTTCAGCTGGATCCAAAGTCCCGGCCACGGCTCCCACCCAACCGAGTCGCGCCACAGCCAGGCGCTGGCCAGGCAGCGGTCGACCTGGCCGATGTCCAGGGTCAACCCCATGGCCGCAGGGCGCTGGAGATCGCAGCCGCAGGGGAGCACCACCTGCTGTTGGTGGGACCACCAGGAAGCGGCAAAACGATGCTGGCCCAGCGACTGGTGGGCGTGCTGCCGCCCCTGAGCGAAGCCGAAGCCCTGACCATCACACAGATCCATTCCGTGGCTGGGCTCTTGCCAGCGCAAGCGGGCCTGATGCGACAGCGCCCCTTTCGCAGCCCGCATCACAGTTGCTCGGCAGCCGCCCTGATTGGCGGGGGACATCACCCCAAACCAGGTGAGCTGAGCCTGGCGCACCATGGGGTGCTGTTTCTTGACGAACTGACCGAGTTCCCCAGAGAGGTGCTGGACCAGCTGCGTCAGCCACTGGAATCGGGCGAGATCTGGATCCATCGCGCCCGCATGCAGACGCGGTTTCCCTGCCGGATCACCCTGGTGGCGGCAACCAATCCCTGCCCATGCGGCTGGTTCGGCATGGCTGACAACCGCTGCACCTGCAGGGACTCGCAGCGGCGGCAGTACTGGTCCAGGCTGTCAGGGCCCCTGCTGGACCGTCTTGACCTGCAGGTGGTGATTCAACCGGCCTCAGCGCAGCAGCTGGGGCTCTGCTACAGCAAGCCGGCCCAGCACCAGCAGCCTGCCCGTGCAGAGTCCAGCAGCGCTGTTCTTGAGCGCGTCATGGCCGCACGCTCGCGCATGCGCCATCGCAATCCAGGCAACTTGAGCAATGGCAGCCTGCCTGTGCACGGCTTTCGCCAGGTGGTGCAGCTCAAGCCTGAGGCCCTCACCCTGTGGGAGCAGGCCATAGAACAACGCTCCCTCAGCGCCAGAGGAGCTGAACGGAGCTTGCGCGTTGCGCAGACGATTGCTGATCTAGACGGCAAAACAAGTGTTGATGCGGGCGCCATCGCCGAGGCGCTCAGCTTTCGCTCGTTTGACCTGAGGGTCTGATCGAAACCGCTGCGATCAGCGGCGGCGGCGGCGCTGCTGAGCCTTGCGCTTGTACTTCTCGGTAGGCGTCTCGTGATGGCGCAGACGCTTGAGGTCAGCAAAGATTCCGGCCTTGGAGACTTGGCGCTTGAAACGGCGCAGCGCCGACTCAATGCCTTCGTTTTCGCCCACGGTGACCTGGGTCATGAAGCCGGAACAACAGATGTCTGATTTGGCACCCTAGCAAGCCCTCGAACCGGCCCTCAACGCTGCTGCGGCTGTCGTGTTGTGGCAGCGGGTTTGGCTGCCTGGTCGGCAGGGGGCGGCGGCAAGACCGACGCCTGGCTCAAGCTGCCTGCTGGCGGTGACACAGGCGTCTGAGCGGCATCAGCGGGCCAGCTCTCGCGATACAGGTAAATGTGGCCCAAGGCACGACCGCCGAAGGCACGGCGTTTCACGCGCCACTCGGGCTCCAGCTGAAAGGCCAGAAAGGTTGTCGCAACTGCTGTGCCTTGGGTGCGGCCCACCAGCATCTCGGGCTTGCCGCTAGCGCCCCCGGCAGGGGCAGCAACCAAGAGATTGTCGGTGGGGGTTTTACGCACCACAAAGCGGTAGGTGCTGCCCAGGTCTTCGCCGCCGACACGAGCCGAATACCCCTGGGAATCGATGTAGCGGCGGCAGATACCGGTGAAATCAAAGGTGCCCAGCAGCGGCATCACCGCGGCAGGAGATCCGCCGGCGACCTCGTAGCAGGGGCGCTTTTTGGCATCGATCTGCTCATAGACCTGCAGCTGGGCCTTGCTGCCGCTGCTGCCGATGGGCACCGCCACGATCACAAAGCGGGCCTGGTCCACCTCGATCGCCTGGAACAGCTGCGATGCCTGAGCGACGCCGCCTGTGGCAACCGCCGCTGCCGCCGCAACGAAGGACACAACGTTGCGCGACGCCCAACACCTAGAAACCAGCTGCATGCCGAACCTCAAGCAGGGCCCAAATCGTATGGCTCTTGCCGCACTGAAACCAGCCCTCTCAGGCCGGTTTGTTGATGCGAATCGCCAGCAGCAGGGCCGCCACACAGCCCGGCAAGCTGCCAGCCAGGATCAGCCTTGTGGTCTGTAGGCCCAGATCAGGATCGCCATAGGCGAGCTCAAAGACACAACCGGTGGCCGCAATCCCGAGCAGGCAGGCCAGGGCCAACAACAGGCCGGCCAGGGGTTTCATCGGCATGGGCCCAGCTCAGCGGATCGAGTGCACGTCACTGCGGTCGAAGCCCTTCTGCTGAAGGCCCTCATTGAGGCTGAGCTCATCGGTGACCCGATCCACGAACAGCACGCCATTGAGATGGTCCATCTCATGCTGAATGCAGCGCGACAGCAGACCATCAGCCTTGATGCGCTGGGGCCGGCCCAGCTCGTCGCGGTAGCTCACCTCGACCACCGAGGGACGCACCACGTTGAGATACACCCCTGGAATCGACAGGCAGCCCTCTTCGTAGGTGTCGATCGTCGAGCCGAAGGAGCGGATCTCCGGATTGATCAGCACCATCGGCGGGGAAGCAGCGTTGTCCGGATCGAGGTCGATCACCAGCAGCTGCTTGTGCACACCGATCTGCGGAGCCGCCAGGCCAATGCCACTGGAGCTGTACATGCTGCGCAGCATGTCGCGGGCCAGATCGCGCACGGATTCATCAACCTTGCTGATGCGCTTTGCGCTCTGGCGCAGCACCTGATCGCCCAGCGTGTGAATGGTCAGCGGTGGGTGATCGAGCGCAACTTTGGGCACCTGAACGGTGCGGTTGTGATGCTCGGCGGAGCGAGCCATCTGAGCGAAGCTGCGCGCCAATGCACCAGACCGTCTAGGTGGTGAGATTCTAGAGCGACCCACCCGGTTCTCCGATGCAGGCCCCCGCGGGCAGTGCCCCCCTCAGCGCCGCACGGGTGGTGGGCACAACGCCCGTCATCAAAGAACCGCGGCTCGACGGCGGCCACCTCTACTGGCTTGAGCAACGCCCACAAGAGCGGGGCCGCACCACCCTGTTGCGTCGCCCAGCTGGCGACCCGCAGGCCGCAACGGTTGAACTGACTCCAGCCCCTTGGAACCTGCGTAGCCGCATTCACGAATACGGCGGCGGAGCCTGGAGCATCGGCGGCGGTCAGATCGTCTTTGTGGATGATCGAGATCGTTGCCTCTGGCAGCTCGAGGCCGCAGGCAGCGCAGCGCCACGCTTCAGGCGCCTGACTGCCGAGGCCGATGGCGGCGGCAGTCGCGCCTTTGCCGATGGGCTGATCGATCTGCCGCGCCAGCGCTGGGTTGGGGTGATGGAAGCGGGCGGCCGCGACCAACTGGTCGCGGTGCCGCTCAGCGGCGGCGAGCTGCAGCTGCTGCACCAGGCGGCCGATTTCTGTGGCTACGCCGCCCTCAGTCCCAGCGGCCGCCAACTGGCCTGGATCGAATGGCAGCAGCCTTCGATGCCGTGGGAGCGCAACAGCCTTTGGCTGAGCGATGTGGATCAGAACGGGTGCCTGCAGAGTCCCAGGGCCGTGGCAGGCGTCGCCGCGGGCAACCCTGACGAAGCGTTGTTTCAGCCGCTCTGGATCCAACCGGCAGGCGGCCCTGAAGCCTTGGTGGCCTGCAGCGATCGCAGCGGATTCTGGAATCTGCAGCTGCAGACACCTGATGGAAGCTGGCGGCCCTTGCTCTGCATGGACGCCGAGTTCGCCATGCCGCAGTGGGTCTACGGCATGCGCACCGCCGCCTGGGACGGCCAGACGCTGCTCGCCCTGTGCTGCCGGGCGGGCTCCTGGGAACTGGGAGAGGTGTCCTTGCAAGGAGAACCGTCCACGGCCTGGCGACCCATCGCGCAACCGTTCAATGACCTGGCCTACCTCGATGCCACCGGGGGGCAAGCGGTGGCGGTGGCCAGCAGCCCGCGCTGCGGCCCTGGCTTGCTCGAGATCGATCTCGCCAGTGCGGCGTGGCATCACAGCCCAGCCAACCCTGAACCCTGCCCGCTGACGCCAGAGCAGATCAGCCAACCCGAGGAGCTCTGGTTTGCAGGCCATGGCGGGCTGCCGACCCACGCCTGGTATTACCCACCGCGTGGCGGGGCTGATCCGCAGGCGCCGCTGCTGGTCAAAAGCCACAGCGGTCCGACCAGCATGGCCCGCACTGGCCTGAGCCTGGCGATCCAGTACTGGTGCAGCCGCGGCTGGGGCGTGGTCGATGTCAACTACGGCGGTTCCACGGGCTTTGGCCGCGCTTACCGCGAGAGGCTCAATGGAGGTTGGGGCGTGGTTGATGTGGCCGACTGCGCGGCAGCCGCGCGCGCCCTTGTGGCCCAGGGCAAAGCCCACCCCAAGCGCATCGCCATTGAAGGCGGAAGCGCCGGGGGCTTCACAACCCTGGCGGCGCTGTGTTTCACCGATGTGTTCAGCGCCGGCGCCAGTCGCTATGGGGTGGCCGATCTGGCTGCCCTTGCTGCTGAAACCCACCGCTTCGAGGCGGGCTATCTCGACAGCCTGGTAGGCCCCTGGCCCGCGGCCCGAGCAACCTACGAGGATCGTTCACCGCTTCACCATGCCGGCCAGATCGACTGTCCGGTGATCTTTTTTCAGGGGCTCGATGACAAGGTGGTTCCACCGCAACAAACCGAGCGCATGGCCGCGGCGCTGACGGCCAAAGGGCTGGCGGTGGAGGTGCACCGCTTTGCCGGCGAGGGCCATGGTTTTCGCAGCGCAGAGGTTCAGATTCAGGTGCTCGAAGCCACCGAGGCGTTTTTTCGCCGGCATTTGGATCTGCCATGACCTTTGAACTGCCATGACCTTGGAGCTGGTCCTGCCACTGGCTCATTGGGCTGCAGCCCTGGCGCTGCTGGTGGCGCTGCTGGGGCTTGGCACCGTTTTGGGCCGCGCCCTGGGCGTGCACCAATGGGGCATCCCCGAAGCGCTGCTCGCCGGCAGCATTGGGCTGTTGGTGGCACCAGGCGGAGGCCTGCTGCCGCTGATCCCTGAGACCATCATTCACATCTGGGATCAACTGCCGCTGATCCTGCTGACCCTGGTGTTCGGCACCCTGCTGGTGGGCAAGCCCCTGCCCCGCATCCATGGGCTGCTGCGGCCGCTGGGAGCCCAAGTGCTGCTGGCTCTCACCCTGGCGTTCGGCCAGTACCTCTTCGCAGCCGTTGTGGTCTTGCTGGTGCTGGGGCCGCTGTTGCATGTGAGCCCAGTGATGGCCTGCCTGATCGAAGTGGCCTACGAGGGCGGCCACGGTTCTGCTGCGGCCATGGGCCCCACCTACGAACGCCTTGGCGTCGAAGGGGGCCAGGCCCTGGGGCTGGCCATGGCCACGGTCGGTCTGTTGGCCTCAACGCTGGTGGGCGGGTTGGTGGTGGTGATCGCCCGCGCCCGCAACTGGTTGATGGCGGGCCCGATCGAGCTTGATCATGCGACGGGCGCCGCCCAAGCCACCCCCTTGGTGAGCGCAACTCCGCTGCAGCCAGAACCCAGAGACCAGAGTGGTGATGGGCTGCAGCGATGGCTGGTGAACCTGGCCCTGACGGGTGCAGGTGTGGCGATCGGTTGCGTGCTGATGGCCCTGCTACAGCACCTGGCGCAGCGCATCGGCGGCGGCTTTGCCGTGGTGATCGAGGCGCTGCCTGTGTTTCCCCTGGCGCTGATCGGCTCACTGCTGGTGCGGTTGCTGCTTGAGAGCTGCGGCCAAGGCGACCTGGCCTGCCCGAAAGTGCAGAGCCGTATCGGCACGGTGTCCGCCGACCTGTTGATCGTCGCTGCCACGGCCTGCCTCGATCTGAGCCTGCTGGCCCATGACTGGCTGCCCCTGAGCGTGCTGGCCATCACGGGACTGCTCTGGAACCTGGCGGTGGTGCTGCTTCTGGCCCGCCGCAGCCTGCCTGAACCCTGGTTTGAGCGGGGCATTCTTGAATTTGGCCAAGCCACCGGGGTGGCCGCCAGCGGCCTGTTGCTGCTGAACATGGCCGATCCCGACGATCGCAGCGATGCGCTGACGCCCTTTTCGATCAAGCAGCTGCTGCTGCAACCGCTGCTGGCCGGTGGCGTGATCACGGTGATGGCCCCCTTGGCCATTGCCAGCTGGGGATTGCAGAGCTGGACGGCTCTCTGCCTGGGCCTGACCGTGCTGTGGATCAGCCTGGCCCTGTTGCTGGCCCGGCAGCAGCCATGAAGGTCTTCGATGTCCTGCTTGCCTTTGTGGTGCTCAGCGCCCTGTTGCTGCTGGCCAGCGCCATCAAGCGCCGGTTCGGCTGGCTGCAGCGCCTGGGCCTGCCTGAAGCGCTGATCGCCGGGTTGCTTGGGCTGCTGGTGGGTCCCTTCAGCCCATGGGCCGTCTTGCCAGAGACGGTTTACAACG
>VGQS01000024.1 GCA_016882285.1 Cyanobacteria bacterium K_DeepCast_35m_m2_155
TGCAGCAGGCCCCAATCGATCAGGGCTGACCCAACTTAAGGGGCCCCAGGCCCTGGCGCGAATGCCCACCGGGGGACTTGAACCCCCACAGCCGAAGCCACTGGAACCTAAACCCAGCGCGTCTACCAATTCCGCCAGGTGGGCATTGCCCAGAGCTTACGAAGACCCGCAGCGTGACTCACAATGGAGTGCAGATCCACGTGCTACCGCAATGCTCGCCACCCTTGCCGGATTGCTGGCCCTCCTCGGCGGCCTGGTGGTGCTGCTGGTGCCGCTCATGACTCCTGAGCTCTCACGCCAGCGCGATTCGTTCTGGGGCGCGGTGGTGCTGCTGCTTGGCCTCACTCTGGTGACCTGCAGCGAGCGCCTGGCCGGGGCACCCATGCTGGCTGTGATCTGCGCAGGCCTGCTGATCGGGCGGCTGAGCCTTGAAGTGTCCCAGCTGCGCTGGCGGCTGCTGAGCGGCGAAGAGCGCCAGGTGCTGGTCTCAGCCGAGCGCTGGCAGGCCAACCTGCAGCAACTGGCCGCTGCGGTGGCTCGGCTGGTCGCGATCAGTGCCGAGATCAAAGACCAGCTGCTGCAACTGGTGAGTTCCAAGGGTGGTCCCAAAACCCCTGGCAAACGCTGGGTGCGAGCTGACAACCCTGAGGCCGCTGCTGCAGCGACCAGCAACGGCCAGGACGCGCCTGACGATGCCCCTGACCATGTGGTGGTCAGCTCGTTTGCCGAGATTGACGCGCTGATTGAGAACGCGAGCCCCGCCTGAGGCCCAGACGCGGTGAAACGGGATAATCGCCGTTTGCCGCCTCTGTCCCTGTGACCGCCAGCACCCCTGTCAGTTACAAGGACACGCTCAACCTGCTGCAGACGGCCTTTGGCATGCGCGCCAACGCCAAGGTGCGCGAACCCGAGCTGCAGGCTCTCTGGGCAGAGCTGGACCTGTACGAACGGCTCAGCCAGGACAACCCAGGCCCCGTGTTCACCCTGCACGACGGACCGCCCTACGCCAATGGGGCTCTGCACGTGGGCCACGCGCTCAACAAGATCCTCAAGGACATCATCAACAAGACCGCGCTGCTGCAGGGCAAGCGAGCGCGCTTTGTACCGGGCTGGGACTGCCACGGCCTGCCGATTGAGCTCAAGGTGCTGCAGGGGCTCAAGGCCGAGGAACGCGCATCCCTGACGCCCCTGGCGCTGCGGGAAAAGGCCCACGCCTATGCCCTCGAGCAAGTCGAGCTGCAGAAGGCGGGTTTTGAGCGCTGGGGCATCTGGGCCGACTGGGATCAGCCTTACCTGACCCTCCACAAGAGCTACGAGGCCGCCCAGATCGGCGTGTTCGGCCAGATGGTGCTGGCCGGCCACATCTACCGGGGCCTGAAGCCCGTGCACTGGAGCCCCAGCTCCCGCACGGCCTTGGCCGAGGCCGAGCTCGAATACCCCGACGGCCACGTCTCACCCAGTGTTTATGCGGCCTTCCCCGTGGTCGAGCTGCCGGCTGCGCTGGCCAGCCAGCTGGGCGACGCTGCCAGGGATCTGGCCGTAGCGATCTGGACCACCACCCCCTGGACCCTGCCGGCCAACCTGGCGGTGTCGGTCAACGCCACGCTCGACTACTGCGTGTGCGCCACAGGCCAGGGCCGCCATCTGCTGGTGGCCGCGGAGCTGCGCAGCAGCCTCGAGAGCACACTCGGGATGACGCTCACACCCGTGCTGCAGGTGAAGGGCTGCGACCTTGAGGGCATCGTCTACCGCCACCCGCTGCTGGAGCGCACCAGCGAGGTGGTGATCGGCGGCGACTACATCACCACCGAGAGCGGCACGGGTCTGGTGCACACCGCTCCTGGCCATGGCGTCGATGACTTCAACACCGGCCGCAAATACAACCTCAAGGTGTTGTGCCCGGTCGATGAAGCCGGCAACCTGACCGCCGAAGCCGGTCCCTTTGCCGGGCTCAATGTGCTGAAGGACGCCAACGGCGCCATCATCACCGCCCTGCGCGAGGTGGGCGCCCTGTTGGCCGAAGCCCCCTACGAGCACCGCTACCCCTACGACTGGCGCACCAAGAAGCCCACGATCTTCAGGGCCACCGAGCAGTGGTTCGCGTCGGTGGAGGGCTTCCGGGATGCTGCCCTGCAGTCCATCGCCGCGGTCGAATGGCTACCTGCCAGTGGCCGCAACCGCATCGAAGCGATGGTGCGCGAGCGCGGCGACTGGTGCATCAGCCGCCAGCGCACCTGGGGGGTGCCGATTCCAGTTTTTTATCACCGCACAACCGGTGAGGTGCTGCTCAATGCAGCGACGTTGAGCCACATCCAGCAGTTGTTTGCCGAGCACGGCTCGGACGTGTGGTGGCAGCGCGACGAGGCAGCTCTGCTGCCGGCGCCCTATGCCGCTGAAGCGGAGCAATGGCGCAAAGGCACCGACACCATGGACGTGTGGTTTGACTCAGGCTCCTCGTGGGCGGGGGTGGTCAAAGAGCGCGGGCTCAACTACCCCGCCGATCTCTACCTGGAGGGCAGCGATCAACACCGCGGCTGGTTCCAGAGCAGCCTGCTCACCTCGGTGGCGGTCAACGGCCACGCCCCCTACAAGCGGGTGCTCACCCATGGCTTCACCCTTGATGAGAAGGGCCGCAAGATGAGCAAATCGCTGGGCAATGTCGTTGACCCGGCAGTGCTGGTCGAGGGCGGCAAGAACGAAAAACAGGATCCGCCCTATGGGGCCGATGTGCTGCGGCTGTGGGTGAGCTCGGTCGACTACTCGGCCGATGTGCCGTTGGGCCCGGGCATCGTCAAGCAGCTGGCCGATGTGTACCGCAAGGTGCGCAACACAGCGCGCTACCTGCTCGGCAACCTGCACGACTTTGTGCCCGAGCGCGACGCCGTGCCCTATGAGCAGCTGCCGCTGCTCGACCAATGGATGCTGCAGCGCACAGCCGCGCTGATCAACAGCGTCACAGGCGATTTCGAGCGCTATGAGTTCTACCGCTTCTTCCAGGCGCTGCAGAACTTCTGTGTCGTCGACCTCTCCAACGTCTACCTCGACATCGCCAAGGACCGCCTCTACGTGAGCGGAGCCGATGACGTCAGACGCCGCAGCTGCCAGACGGTGCTGCAGCTGGTGCTCGAGCGCCTGGCCGGGCTGATCGCGCCGGTGCTGTGTCACATGGCCGAAGACATCTGGCAGAACCTGCCCTATGCCGTGGCTGAGCGCTCGGTGTTCGAGCGCGGCTGGCCCAGCGCCCCTGAAGCCTGGCGCCGCCCCGAGCTGGAGCCACCGATGAACCAGATCCTGGAGCTGCGGGCCCTGGTCAACCGCCAGCTCGAGAGCTGCCGCGCTGGAGGCAGCCTCGGCGCCTCGCTCGAGGCCCAGGTGCAGCTGGAGCTGGGGGTTGATGCCGCCGCCGCGGGCTCCAGCGATGCTCTGCAGGCAGCCCTGGACTGGCTGCAAAGCTCAGCGCACCCCGCGACCGACAACCTGGCCGACTGGCTGTTGGTCTCGCATCTGCAGATCGGCGGTGCCTTCGCTGGCGAGGTGCTCAGCGAAGCCGTTGAAGCCGGCGTGCGGGTGCGTGTTGCCAAGGCTTCCGGCAGCAAATGCGAGCGCTGCTGGCACTACGAAGGTGACATCGGCAGCAGCAGCGCCCATCCCAGCCTGTGCGGCCGCTGCGTGGCGGTGCTGGAGCAGCCCTGATCACCAGCGCTGTGGGTCGAGGAACGTCTCGATGGCAGCAGGGCCTGCCAGCAGGTGCTCGGCCGCCAGGTTGAGGGGAGCGGCCAGCAGCTCGGCGCCGCTGAGTGTTGCCCCCGCCGGCAGCACAGCGCGATCAGGGTCGATCTCGGTGGGATGGGTGGTGCTGCTGGAGAAGCCCCTGTAGATCAACAGCTCAAAGGGCTCACGTTCAGCACTGGCAGCGCCGGCAGGCAGGGTGCCGCGCAGCCTGAGCACCCGAGCTGGATGCTCACGGCTGATCGCCTCGAGGCGGGCGAGCCACTGCTGCTGGCTCATGGCTCAAAACTCACCGGCCACCCGGCCGGCGCGGGGCAGGCGCACCAACAGCCACTGCAGCAGGCCAACGACGTAGCCCAGCAGGGCCAGGTAACCACCGATGGCAGCCATGGTGGGGGTCCAGTTGCCGCCGATCACAAAATCGAGTGCCGGATCGGTGATCGCATTGAGCTGCTGAGGCGGCTGACGCCACACCAGGCAGCGCGCTGCCGCCAGCACCGCCCCGCCGCGGCTGCAATCGAGAGCCGTGCTGACGAGCAGCGCCGAGGCCAGGGCCTGCAGCGTCAGGCACCACCGCCAGATGCGCAGCGTCAGCGGCAAGGCCCGCCAGGGGGGCAGGTCCTGCAGCTCCTCGTTGAGATCGACCCAGAACCAGAGCACCGCAGCGATGAGCAACTGGGCCAGCAAAACCAGGGGGTAACCAATGGACTGGTTGCCCACCAACAGCATCAGGGCGATGAACAGCAGGCTCGCCACCTTCCAGTAGAGGCCGAGCAGCCGCAGGATCGCCGGCTGAGCCTTGATGGCTGCCCAGATCAGCAGCACCAGCGGCAGGCCCACCGCAAACAACAGACCAAGCCGCACATCCAGCCAGACCAGGGTGCGGTAGAGGGTTTCGCTCACGGGTGACGCCGGCCTGGGGTTCGGAACGTCGCCATTATCCGCGGGCGAATCGGGGGCAGGGGCGGCGTTAAGGTCCGCCCATGGCTGCCCATCGACTGTTGGAGCGCCTGGCACGGCGCCAGGCCGGTGCCTGGTGCCGCACAGCTCTGGTGCGGGCAACAGGCCTGCAAGACGCGGTCGATGCCGCCGTGCGCGAGCTGGGCCGCCCTGGGCCGGCCGATCTGGCCCTGGTGTTTGCCGCCGCCAGCTTTGCCAGTGATCTGCCCCGGCTGCTGCCGCTGCTGCAGACGCGGCTGCGGGCCGAACACTGGCTCGGCTGCCTGGGTGGCGGCGTGGTCGGCACCGGCGCCGATGGCACCCCCCACGAGCTCGAGCAGGAAGCGGCCCTGAGCATCACCCTGCTGCACCTGCCCGAGACCGAGTTGCACCCCTTTGTGCTCAAGCCCGGTGAACTGCCCGATCTCGACGGGCCCGCCGAGGCCTGGCAGAGCCAGGTCGGCTGCAGCAGCGAGGGGCAGCATTCGATGCTGCTCCTGGTCGACCCTGGCTGCCCGGGCATCAATGACCTGATCAGCGGTCTTGATTACGCCTATCCAGAGGCCGTCAAGGTCGGCGGCCTGGCTGCCGCCCACAGCGCCGCCCATGGGGCCCTGCTGGCTGGTTCAGGCGTGCAGCAGGGCGCCGTGGGCTGCCTGCTGAGCGGGCGCTGGGGCCTCGATGCGGTCGTCGCGCAGGGCTGCAAACCGATCGGACCCGTGCTGGAGGTCGTGCAGGCCCAGCGCAATGTGGTGCTCGAAGTCAGCGAAGGCAGCCGGCGCCGCACACCCGTGGCCGCGTTGCAGGCGATCCTCAGCGAGCTCAGCCCGCGCGAGCGTGAGCAGGTGCGCCACGCCCTGTTTCTGGGCGTGGGGCAGAACAGTTTCAGCCTTGAGCAGCCAGAAACCCAGGCGTTTCTGGTGCGCAACCTGATCGGGGTCGACCCACGCAATGGCGCGGTCGCCGTGGCCGAGCGCATGCGGGTGGGGCAGCAGGTGCAGTTTCAGCTGCGTGATGGCGACACCTCACGCTCCGAGCTGTGCGAGCTGCTCGACGCGCAGGCCGTGCGCCAACGCGAGCCGCTGGCCGCGCTGCTGTTTGCCTGCCTGGGCCGGGGCCAGGGGCTGCATGGCTGCGCCGATGGCGATGTCACCCCATGCCGGCAACGCTTCACAACAGCGCCGATCGCCGGGGCGTTCTGCCAAGGCGAAATCGGTCCGGTTGCTGGCAGCACCCACCTGCATGGCTACACGGCCAGCTGGGGCTTTGTGGTGCCGAAGCGCTGAACCATGGTTCGCCAGCACGTCAACCCGCTGAGCCGCTTCTACCAGCTGCCGCGGCCACTGCCGCGGCCGGCCGAGCTGTTTGCTGAAGCTGATCTGCCATTGCACCTGGACATCGGCTCAGCGCGCGGGCGGTTTCTGCTGGCCCTGGCGCAGCAACAGCCGCACTGGAACCACCTGGGGCTGGAGATCCGCAGGCCACTGGTGGCTGCCGCACAAGCCGACGGCCAGGCACTGGCGCTCACCAACCTGCATTACCTGTTCTGCAACGCCAACGTGAGCCTGGCGCCCTGGCTTGCAGCGTTGCCCCAAGGCCTGCTGGCGCGGGTGAGCCTTCAGTTTCCTGATCCCTGGTTCAAGAAAAAACACCACAAACGCCGGGTGCTGCAACCCGCGTTGGCGCTGGCCCTCGCCGCTGCCCAGCACAACAACCACGAGCTGTTTGTGCAGAGCGATGTGCTCGAAGTGATCGAACCGATGGTGGAGGTGATCGAAGCCACGGGTTGCTATGCGCGACCCAGCGGCGATGCACGGCCCTGGCGGCTCAACAATCCGCTGCCAGTCGCCACCGAGCGCGAGCAGCTGGTGCTGAGCCAGAACCTGCCTGTGTACCGGGTGCTCTACCGGCGCACCATGGCCCAGCCGCCCACACTTGTGGAGCTGCAACAACGGCTGGCTGCCCCCCTGGAGCAAACCGCCGAGGCCGCGGATAATCCACCCAGCAGCGACGCTCAGCCCTGACCCCCTCTTTGCCCTCCCCTGAACCGCTGCTGTTGCGCTGGCAGGGCCTGCTCAAGGATCAGGCGCCAGGTCCGCTGGCCCGCCACCTGCAGCTGATCAGCGGTGCGGTGCTCTGCGTGCTGATGGCAGGGCTGCCGCTGCTGGATCGGGGCGGGCTGGGCCTGTTGATCGGCGCCAGCGGCCTGCTGTGGATCGTGTGGACCCTGCGCACACCCGCAGGCCGTCTGGGCTCGATCAATCTGTGGATCCTGGCGACGCTGGCCATCGCCACCTTGGCCACTGGGTTTTCGCCGGTGCCACTGGCGGCCTTCAAAGGCCTGCTGAAACTGATCAGCTACCTGGGCGTGTATGCCCTGATGCGTGAGCTGCTGGTGCAACAGCCCCGCTGGTGGGACCGCATCGTGGCCGCGCTGCTGAGCGGCAGCCTCTACACAAGCGTGCTCGGCATTCGCCAGCTCTATGGCAACACCGAAGAGCTGGCCCGCTGGGCTGACCCCAACTCGGTCGCCGACGGCACGATTCGCATCTACGGCACGCTCGAGAACCCCAACCTGCTGGGCGGCTTTCTGCTGGCGGTGCTGCCCCTGGCCGTGGCGGCGCTGTGGCGCTGGCGCCCGCCGCTGCAGCGGCTGTTTGCCGCCAGCAGCCTGGTGCTGGGGCTGATCGCCCTGGTGCTCACCTACAGCCGCGGCGCCTGGATGGGCATGGTGGCCTCGCTGGGGTTGATGGCACTGCTGCTGGCACTGCGCCAGACCCGCGGCTGGCCGCCGCTGTGGCGGCGGCTGTTTCCGCTGCTGCTGGTGGTGCTCGGCAGCGCCGCGCTGGTGGTGATGGTGACCCAGGTCGAGCCCCTGCGGGTGCGGGTGCTGAGCCTGGTGGCCGGCCGCGAGGACAGCTCCAACAACTTCCGCATCAATGTCTGGCTGGCCGCGCTCAAAATGGTGGAGGCACGCCCCTGGCTGGGCATCGGTCCGGGCAACACCGCCTTCAACCTGATCTACCCGCTGTTTCAGCAGCCCAAGTTCAACGCGCTGAGCGCCTACTCCATTCCGCTTGAAATCGCCGTCGAGGCGGGCATTCCGGGGCTGATCGTGCTGCTGGGTCTGGTGATCAGCGCCGTGCGCACTGGCCTGCGCCAGATCAGAGGCGAGGGTGCGCAGGTGCTGCCTGCCCTGGCCGCGCTGGCCATGGTGGCGGGCCTGGGCGTGCAGGGGCTCACCGACACTATTTTCTTTCGACCCGAGGTGCAACTGATCGGCTGGTTTGCCCTGGCAACACTCAGTGCCGCCCAGGCCCGCAGCGACGCCTCAGCAAGCTGAATGGGCTCCCTGATCGCCGGCTTTGATGCGGGTCAGACCCACACCCGCTGCAGGCTGGCCCTGCTGCTGGAGAGCGGTGCGCTACAGCCGCTGGGCCAGGGCGAAGGTCCTGGCGTCAGCCACCTCGATGCAGCCGGCGGCGAGCAGCGCTTTCAACAGGCTCTGCAGCAAAGCCTGGCTGCGGCCCTGCTGCAGGAGCGCACCCCTGCAGAGCCGCTGCAGGCAGCAGCCGTTGGTGCCAGCGGCATCGAAACCGGCAGCATGGTGCAGAGCCGCGCCCAGCAGCTGGCCGCCGCCGCACTGCAGCTGCCGGCCGATCGGCTCAGCGTCAGCGGCGATGAACGCACCGCCCTTGCAGGCGCCCGCGGCGCCTGCAGCGCGGGCATCCTGCTGATCAGCGGCACCGGCTGCATTGCCCTGGGACGCAACAGCACAGGCCACGAGCACCGCTGCGGCGGCTGGGGCTGGCTGCTCGATGGTGCCGGCTCGGCGATGGACATCGGCCGCGACGGGCTGGCCCTGAGCCTGCAAATGGCCGATGGGCGCCAGAAAGAAAGCGGGTTGCGCGCTGCCCTGTGGCAGGCCCTCGACCTGAACCCGGAAGCCCCGGCAGCGCCGCAGGCGATCAAGAGCCTGGTGGTGCAGCCCGGCTTCGGTGCGGCCGGTTTTGCCCGCCTGGCCCCGGTGGTGCATGCCCTCGCCGAAGCCGGCGATCAGCAAGCGCAGGCCATCGTGGCCCGCTCCGCCGGCGCTCTGGTCGACATGGCTACTGCCATCGCCCGCGAGCTGGCGCTTGAGGCCCCGCTGGTGTGGACCAGCGGCGGCGCCATCGAGCACCTAGGCCTGCTGCGCCAGGGCCTGGACATGGGGCTGCAGCGCTCCTGCCCGGGGGCCCAGCTGGCCCGGCCAAGCGGCGATGGCTGCGACGGTGCCCTGAGCCTGGCTCGAGCGCTGCTCAGGCCGCGTTGAGCTGGGTGTCGGCCAGCTGGGCCAGGCTCTGGGCCCAGTGATCAACATCGGCCTGGCTGGCTGCTTCGACCATCACCCGCAGCAACGGTTCGGTGCCGCTGGCACGCACCAGCACCCGCCCTTCAGCTCCCATGGCCGCTTCGGCCTGCTCGACCGCCTGGCGCAGCGGCTCGCACTGTTGCCACTGGGTGCGGCGGTCGCGATCGCTCACGGTCACATTCACGAGCCGCTGGGGGTAGGGCTCAAAGCTCTGATCGAGCCAGTCGGCCAGAGAGTAGCCCTTGGCCTGGATCAAGGTGGCCACCTGCAGGGCGGTGAGCAGACCGTCGCCGCTCATGCCATGGGCCGCCGAGAGAATGTGCCCCGACTGCTCGCCGCCCAGGCCGGCGCCGAGCTCTTCCATGGCCTGGTGCACGTATTGATCACCCACAGCCGTGCGCTCGAGCAGGCCGCCCTTGGCCTGCCAGGCGCGCTCGAAGCCGAGGTTGGACATGACCGTGGCGACCAGGCGGCGATCGGGCAGCTCGCCGGCCTCGAGCAGGGCTGAGCCCCAGAGATACAGAATCTGATCGCCATCGAAGACGCGGCCGCGGGCGTCGACGGCCAGCATGCGATCAGCATCACCGTCAAAGGCGAAACCCATTGCGGCACCACCGGCCATCACGGCCTGGCGCAGGGGCTCGAGATGGGTGCTGCCGCAGCCCACGTTGATGCGCTCACCATCGGCGGTGCCGTGCAGCACCTGAACGTCGGCGCCCAACGCGCGAAACACCGCCTCACTGCAGGCGGTGGCCGAACCCCAGCACAGATCGAGCACGATGCGGCAGCCATCGAGCCGCTGGCCGGCCACGCTCTGCCAGAGACTGTTCTGGTAATCGAGCAGCAACCCAGGCCGCTCATGCACCGTGCCGATCGGGGCAAAGCCGTGGTCGCGGGCGATGGGATCGCCGCGCAGTCCGGCCTCGATCGCCTGCTGCTGCACCTTGGGCAACTTGGCGCCTGAGGCGCCAAAGACCTTGATGCCGTTGTCGTGGGGTGGGTTGTGGCTGGCTGACACCATCAAGCCGCCGGCAGCCCCCGTGCGCCGCACCGACAGCGGCACCGCCGGCGTGGGGCAGAGGCCCAGGTTCCAGACCTGACGGCCGGCCGCCGTGAGCCCAGCACTGAGCGCCGCTGCCAGCATCGGCCCGCTGGAGCGTGAATCCATGCCGATGACCACGGGCCCCTCGGCCTTCAGCACCTGGCCGCACCAGTACCCCAACTGCAGCGCCAGGGCCGGCGTGACCTGCTCGCCCACACGGCCGCGCACACCATCGGTGCCGAACCCGGCGAAAGCCTCGCCCAGAGGTGCGCCGATCGGATGCGGTGCTCCGCTGGTCATGGGTCCAACCGTCACGCTGCCGCAGGCTACGCCGCAGCTTTATCGCCAGCGCCGCGGCCACCAGAGCCAGATCAACAGCTCAAGCAAACCCCAGACCAGCAGCAGGCCCACCAGCCATCCGGGCAACAGGCGCAGGGGCCACAGGGGCCGCAGCACCATCAGCAGCCCGGCGGCGGCCCAGACCCGCAGGGCTCGCTGGCGCTGCTGCCAGCCGGGAAGGCTGGTGAGGCTGGCCGGCAAGGCTGCCTGCAGGCGCTCAACAGCAGGCTGCACAAACCGCAACAGGGCTGGCACACGAGGCGGGGCGGCTCTCCCCAGAATGGCTTGAGCATTGCGCATCTGGGCAGCCCTTGCGGTTCGCATTCCTGCTGACGGCCTTGAGCGCAGGGGTGCTCAGCAGCCTGGCTGCTGGCCGGGCGCTGCTGGTGCTGCTGCCGCGGCCGACGCCCGCGAGCAGTGCCGCCAGTTTGTCGCTTGAGCAGCGCTTGGCGCTCAACCCGATGCGGCGGCGCGAGGCGGCCCTGCTGCTCGCCTCCCGCAACAACGGCGCGCCCAGACGCCAGCAACACCTGCTGCGCAGCCAGGGCTGGGGCCTGGACCCCCTGGCCGCCGTTGCACTCAAACAACAGGCCCTGACAGAAGCCGCCCTGGGCAGCGCCCTGCAGGCCCAGACGCACTGGCAGCAGTTGCAACGGCGCCACGGCTCCGTTCCTGCCAGCGCTGATGCCCTCTACGCGCTTGGCCAGCGCAGCGCCTTGCTGCAGCGCTGGCCGGCCCATCCCGCGGCCCTGGCTGGCGCCAGCGAGCAGGCAGACGTCTCTGGCGCCCTGCACCTGGCCCGCTGGGGCGCCCGCTGGCCTGGCGCCGCTGAGCGCATCAACAACGCCTGTCTCAAGTCAAAGCTGAGCGCAGCGCAGCGACAGCAGCTGGCCCAGGGGCTGGCTGAGCTGGGCGCCGCAGCGGATGCCGAGGCCTGCCTGGCCGGCGCCACACCCCTGCCGGCTACCGCCCTGCTGCTGGCTGATGTCGACCTGCACAGCGCCAATGCCGATCAGCAGCAGCGCGGGGCAGCGCGCCTGCTGGGGCTGATCAAACGCCAGCCCAGTGCGGCCGCAGCCCAAAGCGCCGCTGCGTTGCTGGCGGCCTCAGACACCCTTGCAGCCCAGCGCGCCCTGGCCAGCGCGGCGGCCCCGTTGCAGAACAGCGCAGCGGTGCAGGCCAGTGCAGCACGAGAGGCTCCTGACAGCGCTGCTGCGATCGCCGTGGTGCAGCGCTGGCCGCGCGATGCGTCGAGCTGGGAGTTGCAATGGCACAGGGCCCGCCGCAGCGCCCTGGCAGGACGCTGGCGCGACACTCTGGCGCTGCTGCAGGCGGGCGGGCCAGCACTCGAGGCGAGCATGCCCGCGGCCCTGCAGGCGCGCCGCGCGTTCTGGATGGGCCTGAGCCTCTGGCAACTGGGCGAGCCGGCGCCCGCCCGCAGCCATTGGCAACAGATCGTGCAGCGCTGGCCCGGCGGCTACTACGGCTGGCGCGCTGCCGCCCGCCTTGGGCACAATCAGCAGAGCTCGCCTGCAGGAGCGGCCCCAAGCTGGATGCCGCTCGCGAGCGGCGATGCGCAGGTCGATCGGCTCTGGCGACTGGGCCAGCCCCTGGAGGCCTTTGAGCATTGGCGGGCCATGCGCCGCGGCCGCCCCGCCAGCCAGAGCCGCGCGCTGCAGGCCGAAGGGCGCCTGCGCGAGGCCATCGGCGATGGCTGGGCGGGCCTGGGCCAGCAGGAGCTGGCCGCCCTGCGAGCGCCTGCCGCTGACTGCCAGCTGCAACAGCTGATCGAGCACAGCCGCTACCAGGTGCGCCAACGCCAGCCCCTCAGCGCTGCCGCGCGCAGCGAACAGATGCCCCTGCCCCTGCTGCTGGGTGTTGCCAAACAGGAATCGCGGTTTCAAAGCAACGTGCGCTCGGTGGTCGGTGCGCAGGGCTTGCTGCAACTGATGCCAGAGACCGCTGCCGAGGTGCATGGCGCGGCGTTGAACGAAGCCCAACTGAGCGATCCCGAGCTCAACGCCCGTCTGGGCGCCCGCTATCTCAAGCAGCTGCTGCAGCGCTGGCGTGGCAACACGTTGCTGGCGGTGGCCAGTTACAACGCAGGCCCCAACGCGGTGGCCCGCTGGCTGACGCCCCAGCTGACGCCGCTACCCGAGCTCTGGGTCGAGGCCATCCCCTACCCGGAAACACGTCATTACGTCAAAACCGTGCTCGGCAACAGCTGGAGTTTCAGTGCTCCACGCCTGGCCCGCTGCCGCTGATCAGGCCGCCCAGACACCCGCAAGATGGCGCCCCACGGCTGAGCCAAACAGCACCAGCACGCTGAGCGCCAGGGCGCTCAGCAGCGGCGGCGGCAACAGGCGCAAACGCACCAGATCAAGGCGTGCGAGCAACACAGCTGAAGCCAGGATCAGCACATTGGCCAGCACATTGAGATGCAGGAGATACAGGCCCCCGACCGTGACGATCAACAAGGTGAACACCAGGCTGATCACCCGAGAAGCCGCCATCAATGACGACACCCGCTGCAACAGCAGCTCAGGCATGGTGCAGACAAACACCACCAAGACGGCGTGCAGACAGTCAATCGACCAGAACACCTCGGCGAACCAACCGCCCGACAGCTGCTGATGGGCCTCGCTCAGGCTCCAATGGGCCCCCAGGTACACCGAGATGGCCAGCAGCACCAGCAGCAGCGGCGCCCGAACCGGCAGCAGCAACAGCCCCAGCAGCCGTGTCATGCGCATCACGCCCGCTCCACTGACGCTTGGATGGTCACGGCCACAGGCTGATCCAACCCAAGCGAAATGGCATCAAAGGGACAGCTTGGGATGCACTGCTCACAGACCAGGCAACGGTCGTCATGAAACACCAGCTGCCAGTTGGGAGCGCTGAACTGAAGCGCTTCGCTGGGGCACACACTCGAGCACAGGCCGCAATCGACGCAGCGCACGGCATCGATGCGAAGCTGCCCCGGGGCGCGATCCAGCCTGAGCCCCTGACGCTCAAGCCACTGCTCGGCAGCATCGAGCTCATCGATGTCGCCGGAGAGCTCAACCACCATGGTGCCGCTTTGATTGGGCGCCACCTGCGCCCGCAGGATCTTGGCGGCCACATCAAAGTCAACGGCCAGCCTGTAGGTGAGCGGCTGGTGCACCGCTTCGCGCGGCACATGCAGCGTGAGACGGCGCTTCATCGCTTCCCAACCCGCATCAGCCAGGCCCTGTGCGCCGACCGTAGCAACCGTTCTGCTGCCAGAGTGCTCGCTCAGCCGTGGTGCCTGCCGCAACCGTGATGAACGAGACCCTGGGCCGGCGCGAAAGAGCCCTGCTGGGAGCGATCGCCGCTGCCCTGCTGGTGGCACTGATTTGGTTGCGCGGCGGGCTGCAACCGGCGGCCCCGTTGGAGCAATTGGCACGCCAATCGCTCGATCTACCCGTGGCCTTGAGCAACGGACGTCCCACGATTGTCGAGTTCTACGCCGACTGGTGCGAGGCCTGCAGGGCCATGGCTCCTGCCATGGCCAAGGTGGAGCACCAACACCAGGGATCTCTCGACGTGGTGCTGCTCAACGTCGACAACCCCCGTTGGCAACCGGAAGTGGATCGCTACGGGGTCAATGGCATCCCACAACTTGAGTTGTTTGACAGCCATGGCGACGACGTTGGCCGCTCGATCGGTGCGCGTCAATTGGCCGAGCTGGAAGCCATCGGTGAGGCGCTGATCGCCGAGGGGCCGCTGCCCCAACTGGCGGGCATGGGTGCCATCAGCACCTTGGGCAGTGACAACGGGCTGCGGGCAGAGACGAACCCTGCCACGATGGCTTCGCCCCGTAGTCACGGCTGACGCCCTTTCCATGCCGATGGATCCCCGCTTCCGGGTGGAGCTGATCGCAGCCACCCCCAACCCCCAGCAATGCGTGTATGCGGGCATGCACCAGGACTACAGCGAGGGGTTTGTGGCTGCAGCGCGCAGCGACTGGCCTGATGAAACCCGCGCCGGCGAGATCTGCGTCAAGCGGCTGCTGGCCGGCGAACGCGGTCATTACGGGCCACTCGAGCACGCCCAGATCGTGCTCAACGTGGGCTGGTTTCCGCATTCAGTGATGCAACAGGCCCGCACCCACCGGGTGGGCGTGAGCTTTGACGTGCAGTCGATGCGCTACACGGGCGAGCGCATCTGCCGGGCCGCCAACGGCGAAATCGAGCTGGAGGAGGTGTTCTATCTGCGACCTGTCGGCGACTACAGCGACCGCCAGGGCAAGAAGTATCACTACGACGCCGCCGAACGCGGCAAGGATCTCGCGCTCTGCCGACTTGCCGCTGAGCGCTATCGCGATCTACTGGCAGCCGGCTATGCCGAAGAGCACGCCCGCGGCATCCTGCCGTTTGATTACCGCCAGCACTTTGTGGTGAGCTTCTCACTGCGCGCCTTTCTGCACTTCATGGACCTGCGCGCCAAACTGGATGCCCAGGAAGAGATCCGCGACCTCTGCGACCTGATGTGGCCGCACATGGTCAGCTGGGCACCCGAATTCGCCGCCTGGTACGAAAAGAGCCGCCTGCACAAGGCCAGGCTCGCGCCGTGAAGTGCGACGCCAGGCTCGCGCCTTAAACCTTGGTTGCGGCCTAAACCTTGGCGAGGGTGACCCGCTCGGGCTGGTGCTGGTACTTGCCGGCGCGATCCCGGTAGGTGGTTTCGCAGGGGTCGCCTTCAAAGAACAGCAGCTGGCAGATGCCCTCGTTGGCGTAGATGCGGCAATCAGCACCTGAAGAGTTACTGAACTCCAGCGTCAGATGTCCTTCCCAGCTGGCCTCAGCAGGGGTGGTGTTGACGATGATGCCGAGCCTTGCGTAGGTGCTCTTGCCCAGGCAGATCACCGTGATGTTGGGCGGCACGTGCATCTTCTCGAGCGCCACACCCAACCCGTAGGAATGGGCCGGCAGGATGAAATAGCTGCCGTCCTCATCGTCGTGCAACGGCGCCGGCTCCAGGTTGGCCGGGTTGAACCGCTTGGGGTTCATCACGGTGCCTGGCACATGGCGGAAGATCAGAAATTCCTTGGCCGACAGGCGCAGGTCGTAGCCGTAGGACGAACAGCCGAAACTGAGCACGGGATCGGCTTTGTTGTCGGGATCGAGATGGCGCACCAGGGTGGGCTGAAAGGGCTCGAGCATGCCGCTGCGAGCCATTTCGTTGATCCAACGGTCGTTCTTGAGCATCAGAAACCTCGGCGCAACTCGGTGACCTGATCAGCCATCGCCATCAAGGGCTCGGGGATCGACGGTCCGGTGAGAATGACATCCATCTGGGCCGGGCGTTGCTCAAGGGTGGCGATCACCTGCTGTTGATCGAGGTAGCCATAGCTGAGGGCAAGACCCAGCTCATCGAGCACCATCAGATCAACGGAGCCCGCCAGCAGCAGCTCAGCGCAGTGCTCCCACACCGCAGCGATCGCCGCGGCATGCGCCTGTTCATCCGCAGAACCTGCGGCCGCTGGCGCGTCAACGCAAACCGGCATCGCCGGGCGCATCCACTGCAGCCGGCCGCACAGGCTCAAAGCCTGAGCAGGACCCTGATCAACGCCACCTTTGAGAAACTGACTGATCAGCACACGACTGCCCAGACCCGCTGCCCGCAGCGCCTGACTGAGCACGCTGGGAACACTGCCGCGGAAGGGCGCGGTGTGAACCTGCAGCAACCCCTCGGACTGGGGCACCAGGCGCAACACCGGCGGGGCCTGTGTCTGGGGCACCGCATGCAGGGGCCGCTGGGGCCGACGGGCGTGCCCCGCTGCCTGCGGGAGGCTGTTGGAGAGGCTGGCGGTCATCGAATCCCCAGACGGCGGCCGCGCGGGCGCATGAAGCTGAATGTAGCGGGCTCAGACACATTCACAAGCAGCGCACACCACCTGTAGTGGCATACAGATGAACCACTGCGGTCACGGCTGCGAAACCGTGTGATTTGCTACAAGCGACTGCTCAAGCGCTCCGTAGCTTCCGCTCATTCGTCTCGCCCCGATGGTCGGCGCCACCCGCGGGTTCAGCCGCTACCCCAGCACCCCTTCCAGCGGATCTCCCGGAGCCGTCGCAGCCATGGGGGCTGCAGCGCAGGCGAGCCTCACCCTGGTTGAGGTCATCCGCGGTCTGGCCGGCAGCAGCGTTGAAACCATCGAGCGCGGCAAGACGATCTTTTTCCCGGGCGATCCGGCCGAGCGTATGTACCTGATTCGGCGGGGGGCTGTGCGCCTGTCACGGGTGTACGAATCGGGTGAGGAAATCACCGTGGCCCTATTGCGCGAGAACAGCCTCTTTGGGGTGTTGTCGCTGCTCACCGGACAACGCTCGGACCGCTTCTACCACGCCATCGCCTTCACCCGCGTCGAGATGGTGAGTGCTCCAGCCGGATCGGTCCGCAAGGCGATTGAAGAGGACGCCAGCGTCGGGCTGCTGCTGCTGCAGGGTCTGTCGTCACGCATCCTGCAGACCGAAACCATGATCGAAACCCTCACGCACCGCGACATGTCGTCGCGGTTGGTGAGCTTTCTTCTGGTGCTGTGCCGCGATTTTGGTGTTCCCGGCAATGCCGGCATCACGATTGATTTACGGCTGTCGCACCAGGCGATCGCTGAAGCGATCGGCTCCACCCGCGTGACGATCACACGGCTGCTGGGCGACCTGCGCCAGGAAGGGCTGCTGCAGATCGATCGCAAAAAAATCACCGTGTTTGATCCGATCGCCCTGGCCAAGCGATTCAGCTGAACGGTTCAGCTGACAGATCGCAGCAAAACAGGGCAAGAGGGCTTGCAGGCCAGAGATACTGAAGCGTCTGCTGCGGTGCTGGCGTGTCGGGCTGGCTGTTGATCCTGGCGCTGTTGCTGCTCGGCGGGGTGCTCTCGACCCTGGGCGATCGGCTGGGCAGCCGCGTCGGCAAGGCACGGCTGAGCCTGATGGGCATGCGCCCCCGGCGCACCGCGGTGCTGATCACCGTGCTCACCGGCAGCCTGATCAGTGCGGTCTCGCTGGGTTTCATGCTGCTGGTCAGCGAGCGCCTGCGGGTGGGGCTGTTTCAGCTGGACCAGCTCGAAGAGCGCCTGCAACAAAGCCGCAGCGCCCTCGAGCGCAGCAAAGCCGAGCTGAGCCTTGCCGAGCAGCAACGCAACCAGGCCCGCCAGCGGGCCCAACGGCTGCGCCAGGAGCTCGCCCCCCTGCTGGCCCAGCGCAACCGCCTGGAGCGCGAACGCGACCGGCTCAGCCAAGAAGTGAGCCAGCGCGACGCCGAGATTCAGCGCAACCAGAGCGAACTGAGCCGGGTGCGGCAGCAGATCGCCAGCCGCACCCAGGAGCTCAAAGGGCTGGAGAACAACCTCATTGCGCTGCGCCGCGGCGATGTGGTGATCAGCAGCGGCCAGCCCCTGGCCACCGCCAAGGTGAAACTTGAGCGTCCGCAGCAAGCCACAGAGGCCATCACGGCCCTGCTGCAGCAAGCCAATCGCAACGCGTTTGCCCGGGTGCTGCCGGGCGAGCCTGCCGCCCGGCAGATCCTGCTGGTGCCGCGCAACGACATCACCAAACTGGAATCGCTGCTCAAACAACCGGGCAGCTGGGTGGTCAGCATTCTGTCGGCCGCCAATGTGCTGCGCGGCGAACGGCAGGTGCTGGGCTTCCCCGACCTGCGCCCCAACCGCACCGTGGTGCGCGCCGGCGAGGTGCTGGCCGGCACCACCATCGAAGCTGATCTGCGCGAACCCAACCAGATCGC
>VGQS01000025.1 GCA_016882285.1 Cyanobacteria bacterium K_DeepCast_35m_m2_155
TCCACAGTCTTGGGGTCATCGGCCAGCTGCCAGTCGAAACGCCCGCGCAGCTGCAGGCCTTGGCCCTTGCCGATGGTGAGGCCCCGCTGCTCCTCGATGCGCACATGGCTGACCCGGGGCGAACCGGCCGGTGGCAGCGCCAGGGCTTCGGCGATCCCCTGCTGGGTGAGTTCAATCTGCAGGCTCAGCGCGCTCAGCACGGCTGCGCGTGGCGGCGAGGGCAGGCGGCCGCAGGCCCCCAGCGCCAGACTGAGCAGCAGCACCGCCGTCAACAGCAGATGCTGGATTCGCAAGGCCCGATGCCATGGCTGCTCCATGCTGATCGGGCTGGAGCCCGGGCGGTGCGGGGGGCTAGGCAGGGCGGGCAGCATGGGGTCAGCTGAGGCGCACACATGATCGGTTGGCTGCAGGGACAGGTGCTGGATCTCTGGCAGCAGAGCAACCGATGCGGTGTGGTGCTGGCGGTTGCGGGGGTCGGCTATGAGGTTCAGCTCAGCCGTCGTCAGTTTGCTGCGTTGCCCCCGCGCGGCGCCACCCTTGAGCTGCACATTCACCAGGCCATTCGCGATGACGGCTGGTGGCTCTTCGGCTTTGGTGTGCGCCAGGAGCGAGATCTCTTCCGCGAGCTGATCGCCGTCAATGGGGTTGGCCCCCAGGTGGCGCTGGCCCTGCTGGGTGAACTCGAGCCCCAGGCCCTGGTGCTGGCGATCATCCAGGCCGATCTGCGCCTGCTGGCCCGCACCCCCGGGGTGGGCAAACGCACGGCAGAGCGTCTGGCCGTTGAGTTGCGTGAGCGCTTGCAGCAGCGCTTCAGCAGCTGGCCCGAGGTGGCCCTCAGCACCGAACAGCTTGAAGACCTTGAACCGGCTCTTGCCGCAGCCAGTCTGCAGGGCAGCGCCCGTGACGATGTGCACCAGACCCTCAGCGCGCTGGGCTATGAACCGCTGGAAATCCAGCGGGCGCTGCGGGCCGTGGCCGCGCTTGGCGATCAGGGCACAGGCGAGACCCTGGGCCAGGACCCTGAGGCCTGGATCAGGGGCTGCCTGCGCTGGCTGTCACGGGACGCTGCCTGACCCCAGGCCGTAGGATGGTTGTTTGCTGTGTACGGGGTTGCCGCGGGCGCCCTGAGCCGCCCATGCCGCTGACCACGACCAAGAAGCAAGACCTGATCAACAGCCATCAGACCCACGGCACCGATACCGGTTCGGTCGAGGTTCAGGTGGCGATGCTCAGTGAGCGCATCAACCAGTTGACCGGCCATCTTCAGGCCAACAAGCACGACTTCTCGTCGCGCCAAGGCCTGCTCAAGATGATCGGCCGCCGCAAGCGCCTGCTGGGTTACCTGCGCGGCATCAGCCAGGAACGCTACAGCCAGCTGATCGCCAAACTCGGCATTCGCGGCTGAGCTCACACCCCATGGCGGCCAAGGGTCTCGGTCCTCAGCCTTCGCGTTCGGGGGCATCGCGTCAGGCCGGCAAGACGCGCTCGGTGTCTGCCGGCAAACCTCCTGCAGCAGCCAAATCCGCTGCAGCGGCCAAGCCCAAGGTGATTCCCGAGGCCGTGGCCAACCGCATGGCCCGGCGTATCGCCGTGGCCAGTGGTGTGCCCTCGTTGTTGGGCATGGCGGTGTTTGTCGTGAGTTACGTCTTGGTGAGCCGCCACATCGTGGATGTGCCGCCGGGACTCACCTTGATCGGCTCCGGAGCCTTCTTCCTGCTGGGTGTGTTGGGCTTGAGTTACGGCGTTTTGTCGGCCAGTTGGGAGAGCGAGCCGGGCTCGCTGCTGGGCGGCGAGCAGATCGGCCTCAACATCAGCCGGCTGCGTCAGTCGCTTAGGGCACTGCGCTCAGGCGGCAATCAGGGCTGAGCTGACGCGAGCCTGAAAGGCTGCTGAACTCAGGGTCTCCAGCGCGGCGGCGGGATTGTCGACGCAGAACTGGGGACCCAGGCGCACATAGCGCAGCCCGCCGGCGTCGCGCACCAGGGCGACCACCGGAATCCGTCTGCCCGGTTCGTCCTGGGTTGGTTTGTGCTGATTGAGGCATTCGCGCAGGCGATGCTGAATGGCGATGTCGGCCGCTTGCTCGGCAGGTAGATCGACCATCAACAACTTCAGATCGTCGATGCTGCGGCAGTCATCAACGATCAACTGCACCCGCTCATCGCGGCGGTCGACCGAGGCCCAAAGCAGCAGCCTGGCATCGCTGACCAGATGGTCGGCCAGGCGCGCGTAGGTTTTGGGGAAGACCACGGCTTCGCAGCTGCCGCTGAGGTCTTCCACGTGCAGCACCGCCATGCGATCGCCCTTGCGGGTGGTGACCTGGCGCAGTTCGCTCACCATCACCACCGCACTGACCTTGGCCTTGTCGGCTTGCTCGTCAAGGCCCGCCAGGGCCAGCGGCGAGAGCAGCTGCACCGGTTTGGCCAGTTGTTTGAGCGGGTGATCGGAGAGGTAGAAACCCACCAGCTCCTTTTCAAGGCGCAGTTTCTCCTGGCTGGGGTAATCGCGCACGGCTGCGGCCTTGGGGGCGTTGCTCGCGGCGGCCGTTGCCGCAGGAGCGTCACTGGCGTTGTCACGGCCTGCGGCACCGCCCAGCAGGTCAAGCAGGTTGCCCTGGCCGCTGGCCCGATCGCGGGCCCTGGAGCTGGCCCAGTCGAGCACCAGATCCAGATCGGCCATGAGCTGGGCCCGGTTGGCTCCCGGCTCGAGGGCATCGAGCGCGCCCGAGTGTATGAGCGCTTCCAAGGCCCGGCGGTTGAGCTGCTGGCCGGGAATGCGGTCGCACAGCTCGCCCAAGGAGCCAAACGGGCCATCGCCGCTGCGCGAGTCGAGCACCTGGCGGATCGCACCCTCGCCCAGGTTGCGGATCGCCGAGAGGCCAAACAGGATTTTGTTGCCTACGGGGGTGAAATCGATGCCCGAGGCGTTGACGTCGGGTGGCATCACCTCAATGCCCATCGCGTTGCAGTTGGCGATGTAGCGTTGCACCTTGGCGCTGTCGCCGGCGTTGACCGTCAGCAGGGCAGCCATGTAGGCCACTGGATAGTGGGCCTTGAGGTAAGCGGTCTGATAGGTCACCGCGCCATAGGCCGTGGAATGGCTCTTGTTGAAGCAGTATTCGGCAAACAGCACCATCTGCTCGAACAACGATTCGGCCAGTTTTGGATCGACGCCGCGCTCGCTGGCACCACTGACAAAGATGCTCTGGTGCTTCTCCATCTCGCTCTTTTTCTTCTTGCCCATCGCCCGTCGCAGCAGATCGGCCTCACCCAGCGAATAGCCGGCCAGATCCTGGGCGATCTTCATGATCTGCTCCTGGTAGACCATGATGCCGTAGGTCTCCTTGAGGATCGGCTGCAGCTTCTCGTGGGCGAAATCGATCGCCTCGCGGCCGTGCTTGCGGTTGATGAATTTGGGGATCAGACCTGCATCGAGTGGTCCTGGCCGATACAGCGCCAGGATCGAAGAAATGTCCTCGAGCGATGAGGGTTTGAGATCGCGCACGATCTGCCGCATGCCGCTGGATTCGAGCTGAAAGATGCCCTCCAGATCGCCGCGGGCCAAGAGTCCGTAGGTGGCCTCGTCATCGAGTGGCAGGGCATCGGGGTCAACGCTTTCGCCGGTGCTTTCAGCCACCAGATCGATGGTCTTGTCGATCATCGTCAGGTTTTTCAGCCCCAGGAAGTCCATCTTCAACAGGCCCATCGACTCCACGTCTTCCATGAAGTACTGGGTGATGACCTGGCCGTCGTTGTTGCGCTGCAGCGGCACCAGCTCATCAAGCGGATCGGCGGCGATCACCACACCAGCGGCATGCACGCCAAAGGTTTTGTTGGTTCCTTCGATGCGCATCGCCAGATCAACCCAATGTTTGACCTTGGGGTCGTTCTGGTATTTGTCGCGAAATTCAGGGGCGGGCGACTCCTCGCCGATCATCTCTTTGAGCTTGGCCGGTTTGCCGCGCACCACAGGAATGAGCTTGGCCAGGCGGTCGGCATCGCCATAGGGAATGTCGAGCACCCGGGCGACATCCTTGAGCACCGCCTTCGACGTCATGCGGTTGAAGGTGATGATCTGGGCGACCTTGTCGTCGCCGTAGCGGCGGGTGACGTAGTCGATCACCTCACTACGGCGGGCGATGCAGAAGTCGGTGTCAATATCCGGCATCGACTTGCGCTCGGGGTTCAAGAAGCGCTCAAACAGCAACCCGTTGGTCACCGGATCAATGTTGGTGATGCCAAGCGCATAGGCCACCAGCGAGCCGGCCGCCGACCCGCGTCCAGGCCCCACGGGGATGCCGTTCTCGCGAGCAAAGCGGATGTAGTCCCAGACCACCAGAAAGTAGGTGGGAAAGCCCATCTGCTCCATCACCTGCAGCTCGAAATCGAGCCGCTCGCCATAGCTGGCCTCAAACGCTTCGGTTTCGGCCAGGTTCAGTCGAGCCCGCAGGCCTGCTTCGCTCACATGGCGCAGGTAGCTGGGTGCCGTGAACCCATCGGGGATCGGAAAGCGCGGCATCTGGTAGCGCCCAAGGATGTCGTAGTCCTGGACCTTCTCGGCCACGCGGGCGGTGTTGGTGACGGCGCGCTCGATCACCTCCGCGTCGAGGTGATCGCCAAAGAGCTGCAGCATTTCAGCCTCGCTCTTGATGTATTCGGTGCCGGTGTAGCGCAGGCGCTTCTCGTCGCTGATGAGCTTGCCGGTGAGCACGCACAACAGGGCGTCATGGGCTTCCACGTCACCGACGCTCAGGTAGTGGGCGTCGTTGGTGGCGATCAGCTCGATGCCGAGCTCGCCGCCGATCTTGGCGATTTCGGTGTTGACGATGCGATCTTCAACACCGCCGTGGTCCTGGATCTCGAGGTAGAAGTCCTCACCGAACACCTCCTGGTACCAGAGCGCCACCTCGCGGGCGACCTCGGGACGCCCCCGCAGGATGGCCTGGGGGATTTCGCCCCCCAGGCAGGCGGTGGCCACGATCAACCCTTCGCTGTGGGCCTTGAGGGTGGCCTTGTCGATGCAGGCGCGGGCGAAGATGCCGCGGCCGCGCATGCCGCGCAGGTGGCTGATGCTCGTCAGCTTGACCAGGTTGCGGTAGCCGATCGCGTTCTTGGCCAGCACCACCAGGTGGTAGCGACGCTCTTTCTTGGGTGGGTTGGGGTCATCAAGGGAGCCGTTGATGACGTACATCTCGTTGCCGATGATCGGCTTGATCCCGGCCTTGGTGCAGAGCTTCAGCAGTTCGATGGCGCCGTACATCACGCCGTGATCGGTCAGCGCCAGGGCGGGCATGCCGAGCTCGACGGCCCGCTCGACCATGGCCGGCAACTGGCTGGCCCCATCCAGCAGGCTGTAGTCGCTGTGGTTGTGAAGGGGAACGAACACCACAGAGCACTCGGCGGGGTCCAACTTTAGGCGGCGAACCCCAGATCTGGTGTCAGGCCTTTGCTTAGGGCACCAGGGGTGCCTGGGGGCGCTGCTTGAACACCTGGGCTGCCTGCTCATAGTGGTGGGCCACCTGCAGCACCCGCTCTTCGGCCAGCACGCCTCCGATCAACTGCAAGCCGATCGGTAAGCCCTGGCTGTCGAAGCCACAGGGGACGTTGATGGCCGGCAGGCCCGCCAGGTTGGCGGGAATCGTGAGCAGGTCAGCCAGGTACATGGCCAGCGGGTCCTCAGCGTGGGCGCCGAAGGCAAAGGCTGTCGTCGGGGTGGTCGGGGTGAGCAGCACGTCGACGCCGGCAAAAGCGGCGTCAAAGTCGCGGCGAATCAGGGTGCGGACCTGCTGGGCTTTTTTGTAATAGGCATCGACGTATCCCGCTGAGAGGGCATAGGTGCCGATCAGGATGCGTCGTTTGACTTCATCACCAAAGCCCTCCGAGCGGCTGCGGGCTGTCATCTCGGCCAGCGAGCCGGCCTCGCTGCTGCGGTAGCCGTATTTGACGCCGTCGTAGCGCGCCAGGTTGGCGCTGGCTTCCGATGGGGCAATCACGTAATAGGTGGCGATGCCGGCGTTGAAGCGCGGGCAGCTCACCTCAACCAGCTCACAGCCCAGGGCTTCAAGCTGCTTTGCGGCAGCCAGCACCGACGCCTTGACCGCCGGATCGAGCCCCTCCTGCTCGAAGCATTCTTGGATCAGTCCGACGCGCAGGCCTTTAACCGGTTGGCTCAAGGCCGCCACGTAGTCGGGTACGGGGGCCTTCAGGCAGGTGCTGTCGCGCGGATCTTCGCCGGCGATCACCTGCAGCAGCTCGGCGGTGTCGGCCACCGACGCCGTGAACGGTCCGACCTGGTCAAGCGAGCTGGCGAAGGCCACCAGCCCCCAGCGGCTGACCCGGCCATAGGTGGGTTTGAAGCCCACCACCCCGCAGAACGCCGCCGGTTGGCGGATCGAGCCGCCGGTGTCTGAGCCCAATGCCGCCACGCATTCGCCCGCGGCGACCGCAGCGGCGCTGCCGCCCGAGCTGCCGCCTGGGACCCGCTCCGGGTTCCAGGGGTTGCGGCTGGGGCCGAAGGCCGAGGTCTCGGTCGAGCTGCCCATGGCGAACTCATCGAGATTGGTCTTGCCCAGCAGCACGGCGCCAGAGCGCCACAGCCGCTCGGTCACGGTCGACTCGTAGGGCGGCACAAAGGTTTCCAGCATGCGGCTGGAGCAGGTGGTGGCAATCCCCTTGGTGCAGAGGTTGTCCTTGATCGCCAGTGGGAGACCTGCCAGGGGAGGGAGCTCCTCCCCGGCGGCCCTGGCTGCATCGATCCGATCGGCATCGGCGCGGGCCCGCTCGGCCGTGACCTCCAGATAGGCATGCACCGTGTCATCGACCGCGTCGATGCGCGCCAGGTGCTGATCGGTGAGTTCGCGGGCCGAGACCTCACCTTTGCGCAGTTGCTCGCGCCACGCGGCGATGCCCATCCAGCCTGCTTCTAACTGGTGTGGACGCTATCAGCCGGCTCAGGTCGCTTCGGTGAACGGTTCGCCGCGGCGGGTGCGCAGCAGCTCGTGCTGCATGTCACCGGGGGCCTCAGAACTGAGGTCCGCCAGAAAGGCGGGCAGCTGGGTTTCCAGCGTGCGGCGCCGCACGAATGGCCCAAACCAGTAGGTCACGTTGGGTGAGCGGGTTTCCACCCGTGCCCACCAGGCCAACCCCAAGCCATTGGCGCAGCTGCGCACGGGCTGCAACAGGGGATTCATCAAAGGCTCAGGCAGGACCGCACCATTGTGCCGTGATTAGAGGCTGATGTCGCTGGAAAAGGCGGCTTCGTCAGCCTGGCTTTGCCAGGGGTCGCTGGGCCACGCCTCCTGGGCCTGGGGGGACGCCTCGAGATCCTCTCCAGTCAGGGCCGGTTCATTGGCGGCGTGGATCATCGCGTGGACGTCGGCGAGGGGTTCTGCGGATGCCTCTGACGCTGGGCTCGGCAACTGCGGACGTTGAATGCGAGGGGCAGGCGCCTGGCCTGTGAGTCCACGCATCCAGCCCCGGCGTGCGATCTCAAACAACAACAGCGCGGTGGCCACGGAGGCGTTGAGGCTGGGGGTGCTGCCCCGCAGCGGGATGCGCACCAGCTGATCGCAACTGCGCCGGGTGAGCATCGACAGCCCATCGCCCTCTGAGCCGGTGACCACCACCAGGGGCCCCTCGAGATCGGCTTCTTCGAGGGTCACGCTGCCTTCGGCCGCCAGACCCACCACGCGGTAGCCCTCCTGCTTGAGGCTCTCGAGAGCGCGGTTGAGGTTCACGACACGGGCCACCGGCAAATGCTCCAGGGCTCCTGCGGCCACCTTGGCCACCGAGCCGGTGAGCCCCGCACAGCGCCGTTGCGGCAGCACCATGCCGTGGGCACCCAGGGCTTCGGCACTGCGCACGATCGCCCCCAGGTTGTGGGGATCGGTGAGACCGTCGATCGCCATCAGCAGAGGCGGTTCGCCGATCTGGGCGCAACCCTCGATCAAGCTCGGCAGATCCAGGGTTTCGGCCGCGGCGCTCTGCAGCACGATGCCTTGGTGCACAGCGCCGCCGGTGAGTTGGCCGAGCCGGGCCCAGGTCACCTCTTCAACCAGCACGCCGGAGGCTTTGGCCTCCCTGAGCAGCTGCAGAAAGCGGGGGGTGTGGCGCAATTCGGGGGTGCACCAGATGCGGTGAATCGGCCTGCCGCTTTCGAGGGCAGCTTCGGACGGATGGCGACCCCAGATCAGATCGCTCGGCGTTGCTTCGAGATGGGTTTCGGCTTCGCCCTGGGGCCCGCGATCGCTGTAGTCGCGCGGGCTGCGGCGCTCTTCGAAGCGATCCCGTCGCGGACCGCGGCGCTCTGTGCTGAAGCGACCTTCGGACTTGAACCGGCCTTCGGACTTGAAACGGCCTTCGGGTTTGAAGCGAGCGTCCGATTTGATGCGAACATCCGGCTTGAAGCGCCGTTCGCCCCGTTCGCTGCCGGTCTCGCTGCGGCGCTCGCTGAAGCGGGCGCGGGGGCGCTCTTCTGGCCCTGAGCGGCGCTGAGGGCGCGACTCGGCGCCGCCGCTGGCGTCGGGGCGCCATTCGGGTTTGGCACTTCTCCAACTGCGCGACGGGGCGGCCGAGCGTCCTGCGGGGCGACCTTCACCGCTGCGTTTGGCCCAGCGATCGCCGGGGCGACCTGAGCCCCCCGAGCCGCTCCGGCCTTCCGGACGGCGTTGAAAACGAGGACTCATGGCAACAGCAGCAGCGGGTTTATGGGACGTTCTCCTACAAGTGATCTAGCAGTTCGACCAACCGGGCGGGATCGTTGAGGAACAGCCAACCCAGCAGGGCTTCAAAGCCGGTGGCAAGCCCATAGGACTGGGCATCTCCGCGGCGTGGGCCCTGGCCAGCGCGGTTGCGAGCGCGGCGCACCAGGTCGCGTTCGCTCGGGCGCAGCATCGGATCGAGTTGTTGCAGCACCTGGGCCTGGGCATCGGCCCGCACAGCGGCGACAACGGCGCGATGGTTGTCGTGGGCGCGCCCTGGGCTCTGGCAATGCTGCACGCGCTGATGCAGCTCCCAGACGGCATCGCCGAGCCAGGCCAGTTGCAGCGGGCCGAGCTCTGAGCGGGGCGGCTGAGCCTGCAGCGCAGCCAACCAGTGAGCGCTGCTCCGCTGCAGGCTGTCCGGCTCAGGCGGCGAACTGGCCAAGGGCGGTGTCGAGATCGCTGTGAAGATGCAGAAACTCTTCCAATCTCACCAGCTTCACGGTTTGCACGACCCGGGCGTTGCCCACCACCACAAAGGGATAGTGGTTGGCGCTGCAGTCCTTGGCCATCTGCACCAAGGCTCCCAGGCCCGAGGAATCGAGAAAGTCGATCCGGCTCAGGTCAATCACCAGGGGCTGCGGGGTGGCCGTGCGGTGAGCGGCGATGAAATCGGTGAAGTGTTTGTCCGAATAGGCATCGAGCTGCCCTGTGAACTGAAACAGCTGGCAGTGGGCCTGCTGCTCGCATCCAGCCCGCAGGGAGACCGTCAATCGCTGCAGGTCAGTGATGGCTCCAAGCTCCAAGCGACCATTGGGCCGAAGTGTAGAGAGCAAATCGGGGTTGGTCGCCCTCGCAACAAAACTGTGGGAGACGGCTCAGCGCCGCTCGGCCATCAAGGCGGTGAACCGGGCGAAATGGTGATCGGCGTCGTGGGGGCCGGGGCTGGCCTCGGGGTGGTACTGCACCCCAAACACCGGCTGCTCGTTGAGCGCCAGGGCGGCCACGGTGCGGTCATTGAGGTTGAGGTGTGTGATCGTGACGCGCTTTGTGTCCAGGGAGCTTGCGTCAATGGCGAAGCCGTGGTTCTGGCTGGTGATTTCCACTTCACCGGCCTTGCCGCAGGGATGGTTGAGGCCGCGATGGCCGTAGCCCAGCTTGAAGCTCCTGCCGCCCAGCGCCAAACCGAGGATCTGATGGCCCAGGCAGATGCCAAACACCGGCAGGTTGCGCTGTTGCAGCAGCCCCTGGGCCAGCTGAATGCCACTGCTGACAGCCGCCGGGTCCCCGGGGCCATTGGAGAGGAACACCCCCTCGGGCTTGTGGGCCAGCACCTGCTCGAGGCTGGCATCGGCCGGCAGCACCTCAACGCTGCAGCCATGGGCCACCAGCCGCTCGAGAATGGCTCGCTTGATGCCGAAGTCGATCGCCACCACGCGGTACGGCTGGGCTGGTTTGACCTGCAGCCGTTGATCAAACGCTGCGCTGCAGGCCGAATCCCAGTGGTAAGGAGCCTTTGTGCTCACCTGAGCTGCCAGGTTGAGCCCGGCCATGCTCGGGGCCTGACGCACCTGCTGGAGCAGCTGGCCTGCTGCACTGCCATCACTGCTGATGGCCCCGTTGATCGCCCCACCCTCACGCAGGTGACGCACCAGGGCGCGGGTGTCAACGCCGCTGATGCCGACCACGCCATGGGTCTTGAGCCAGTGATCGAGACTGCCTTCTGAGCGCCAGTTGCTGGCGGTGGGTGAGAGTTGCCGTGCAATCACGCCGCGGGCGTGGGGGCGGTTGGCTTCTTGATCGGCGGCGTTGACCCCGGTGTTGCCCAGCTCGGGATAGGTGAAGGTCACCAGCTGTCCGGAGTAGCTGGGATCGGTGATCACTTCCTGATAACCGGTCATGCCGGTGTTGAAGACCACTTCACCGATGCAGGTGCCGCGAGCTCCGAAGCTCCGGCCGCGCAGCACCGTTCCATCAGCCAGCACCAGCAGCGCTTCGCTGCAGCTCGAGCTCGATTCGGTGCTGGTATCGGCGCGACTCAACGGCATGGCAGACGCTGTGCGGTGATCATCCTGCAGCGCCTGCGCCCAGGGCCTGGCGCAGGGCTTCGAGCCGCTGCCAGGGGGTCCCTGCCGCCAGGGCGTGCAGGGCTTGCTGCGCGCCGCTGGCAAAGCTGTCGGCGCGGCCGGCGACCCACAACACCAAGGCCGTGTTGAGCGCGACCACATCGCGCTGGGCTGCGGTGCTGCGCCCTTGCAGGACCGCCTCAAGAATGGCGCGGTTGGTCTCGATGCCGCCGCCGGCGATCGCTTCGAGTGGGGCCGGGCTCAGGCCCAGCTCCCGGGGGTCAAGCTGGGCACTGCGCACGCTGCCGCCCTCAAGCAGCCTCAGCTCGCTGGGGCCCGAAAGCTCGGCTTCGTCGAGGCCGCTGTGACCGTGCACCACCACCGCCCGCCGCATGCCCAGCCGGCGCAGGGCATCGGCCATGGGGTCGAGCAGATCGGCGCGGGCCACCCCCAGCACATGGGCCTCGGGTTGCAGCGGATTGACCAATGGCCCCAGCAGGTTGAACACCGTGCGCACCCCGAGTGCGCGGCGAAGCGGCGCCAGGCCCGCCAGCGATGGGTGCCAGCCCGGGGCGAACAAGAACGTCACCCCGGCAGCGTTCAAGGCGGCCAGTGCCACCGCAGGGGGTGCCTGCAGATCGATGCCGAGGGCTTCGAGCACATCGGCCGAGCCGACGCGGCCACTGGCGCTGCGGTTGCCATGTTTGGCCACGGTCACGCCGCAGGCGGCCGCTGTGAACGCGACGGCCGTGGAAATGTTGAAGCCTTCGAAACCCCGCCCGACGTTCGCACCGCCGGTGCCGCAGGTGTCGACCAGGGGCAGCTCGGGGCGTGGCGCGGGCAGGCTGCAGGCCTGGCGCAGCACAGCGGCCATGGCGGCCAGTTCTTCCCCATTGACGCCCTTGGCCCTCAGGGCAGCGAGCAAAGCCCCGGTCATCACCGGCTCAAGATCGCCGGCCAGCCAGCTGTGCATCAGCGCAGCGGCTTGCTCGCCTTTGAGGTCTTGGCCCTGCAACAGCTGCTCCAGCAGCACAGGATTGACAGGCGTGGTGGACATCGCTGGGCGCTCTGCAACAGGCAAGCGTTGACCGCCAGCCAGAAAAAAGCCCGGGTGCAAGGCACGCCGGGCTGGGTGATGGGGACATTCCCACTATCACCTGAAAGGGCCCTCCTTGGCGAGGGGGGCTGACGATTAACTGGTCTCCTGATCGGTTGTGTCAAAGCCGGAGCCCACGGCATCGGCAGCGGCTGGCGCTGGGCGGTAACCGGCTTCCCAGATCGCCTTGGTGCGTGTCTGCAAGGTTTCGCGATCGAGTCCCCAGAGCCGCAGCACCTTGCTCAGGTCCTCTTGCAGGTCGCTGGCTCCGGGAAAGCCTTGGTAGCGATTGAGCAGGCGCGCGGCGTCGACCAGGTCGGCCTCGGCGGGCTCCTGGGCGGCCAGCAGGCGATCGACGATGTCGCGGTCACTGGCATAGAGCGGATGGGTTTGCTCGGCTTGGCCCATGGCGGATCGCGATCGGTCGATAGGTTGGCGTTGACTCTGCCGCCCTTGCGTTGCCGATGGCTGCCCCGCGGCTGGCTCTGATCCTGTGCTACCTGCGCCCCCATCGCCGCCTGGTGCTGCAGGGCATGGCTGCTCTGGTGGTGGTCAACCTGTTGAGCGTGACGATCCCGCTGCTGGTTCGGGGTGTGGTCGATGACCTGCAGGATGGCTTTGCCCTGGCCGATGTCTGGCGTCAGGCCTGGTTGATTGTGGCGCTGGCCACCCTCATGGGCGCCGTGCGCCTGTGGTCAAGGCTGCTGGTGTTTGGTGTCGGCCGGCAGGTCGAAGCCGATCTCAAGCAGCGCATTTTTGAGCATCTGCTGCGCCAGGAGCCGGGCTGGGTGCAGACCACCGGCAGCGGTGAGGTGATCAGCCGGGCCACCAGTGACGTCGAAAACGTGCGTCGCCTGCTGGGCTTTGCGGTGCTCAGCCTGACCAACACGGCCCTGGCCTACGCGCTGACGCTGCCGGCGATGCTGGCGATTGATCCCTGGCTGAGCCTGGCGGCGGTCGGCCTGTATCCGCTGATGCTGATGGTGGTTCGCCTGTTTGGCGGGCGCATGATGCGCCAGCAGCGCCGCCAGCAGGAGGCCCTCGCTGGTCTCAGCGATCTGGTCCAAGAGGACCTCAGCGGCATCAGCGCCATCAAGATCTACGGGCAGGAGCCGACCGAGCAGGCGGCCTTTGCCGGGCGCAACCGCATCTACCGCGATGCCGCCCTGGGCCTGGCCCGCACCCGTAGCACGTTGTTCCCCTTGCTGGAGGGAATCTCGTCTTTGAGCCTGCTGCTGCTGCTGGCCCTGGGCAGCGGCCAGCTCGCCAGCGGGCGCCTCTCGATCGGCGATCTGGTGGCCTTGATTCTCTATGTGGAGCGCCTGGTCTTCCCGACAGCGCTGCTGGGCTTCACACTCAACACCTTTCAGACCGGCCAGGTGAGCCTGGAGCGGGTCGAGGATCTGTTGGCCCGGGTGCCACAGATCCGTTCGCCGCGTCAGCCTGCGGCGCCGGCGAGCAACCGGCTTGGGGCTGTGGAAGCCCGCGGCCTCACGGTGCAGTACCCCGGTGCCCCCAGGCCTGCCCTGCAAGGGGTGAGCTTCACGATCGAGCCCGGTGAGCTGGTGGCCGTTGTGGGGCCGGTGGGCTGCGGCAAGACCACCCTGGCCCGTGCCCTTGGCCGCATGGTCGCGGTGCCCGAAAACCAGCTCTTCCTGGATGGGGTCGATGTCACGGCCCTTGGCCTTGACGCGCTGCGCAGCCAGGTGGCCCTGGTGCCCCAGGAGGGCTATCTGTTTACGGCGACCCTGGCTGACAACCTGCGCTACGGCGAGCCGGAGGCGCCGCAGCGCGAGGTCGAGCGGGTGGCTGAACAGGCGCGGCTGGCGGCCGACATCAAGGGGTTCCCTGATGGGTATCAGACCTTGGTTGGGGAGCGCGGTATCACCCTCAGTGGCGGCCAGCGTCAGCGCACGGCGCTGGGTCGTGCCCTGCTGCTTGAGGCGCCGCTGCTGGTGCTCGACGATGCCCTGGCCAGTGTCGACAACACAACTGCGGCCGAGATCTTGGCCTCAGTGCGGGCCCAACGCGGCCGCACGGTGCTGATGATCAGCCACCAGCTTTCAGCGGCCGCCGGCGCCGATCGGGTGCTGGTGCTCGACGAGGGGCGGCTGGTGCAGCAGGGCTCGCATCAGCAGCTGCTGGCCCAGAGCGGCACGTACCGGCGTCTGTGGGAGCGCCAGCAGGCTGATCAGCAATTGCAGACGGCGCACTGAGCGGCCTCTGAACGAGTGTTGCGGCGGCCAGACAGGGCGGCATTGGCTCGCTTAGCTGAAAGCAAACCTTTGTGCCTGCGTCGGGCCATGGCCGTGACCCCCTCTCCTTCCGATCCGCAGCAACACCCCTATCAGCTGCGCTGCACGCTCACCTTCGGCGACATCTATGCCCAGATCCTGATCTGGATGGCGGTGATCTTTGTGAGCTTGGCTGCAGGGCTCGCCCTGATGGGGGCGAGTCGCCCGTTGTTTGCTCTGGTGGGGGTGGGCCTGATCCTGGTGCTGTCGCTGCCCTTCTTGCTGTTTGCCTTCACCACCACCTTGCTGAATCACATCGCTCTGGTGCCGGTGCGCTCCAGCCTGCCGTCAGGGGACACTGCCTAGGCTCGCTGCGCTTTGCAGCGGTGGTTGTGTTCGGTTTGTTTCAGCGCGATGGGCGCGTGCTGCCCCCCGGCCAGCACGCGGTTCTGGCCACGTCCTACGCGGCTCCTGCGGCAGCCGGTCAGGCTGAGGTCCTGTTTGGCTGCGGCTGCTTCTGGGGTGCCGAAAAGGGGTTCTGGCGTCTGCCTGGAGTGGTGACCACGGCCGTGGGCTACGCCGGCGGCAGCCTCGATCAGCCCAGCTACGAGCAGGTCTGCAGCGGCCGCACCGGTCATGCCGAGGTGGTGCGGGTGCTCTGGGATCCGGCCCGCATCGGCTTCGGCGATCTGCTGAAGCTGTTCTGGGAGTGCCACGACCCGACCCAGGGTGATCGCCAGGGCAACGACCGCGGCAGTCAGTACCGCTCGTGCATCTACGTCGACGAGCCAGAGCTGCTTCAGCAGGCGCTCGCAAGCCGGGAGCACTACCAGCAGCAACTCAACGCAGCCGGGTTTGGTCCGATCACCACCGAGATCCGCAGCGGTGTTGTCTTCCATGCCGCAGAGCCCTATCACCAGCAGTACCTGGCCAAGCCCGGCAGCCGTCCCTACTGCTCTGCCCAGCCCAGTGGGGTGCGTCTGGCTGGGTTTGAGGGTGCTGACTTCCGCCTGGATGAGCGCGTGTGGGATTTCTACGACTGGAGCGTCTCCCATTGCGTGCTGCGCGGCGACAATGCCCCCATCGCTCTGAGCTGAGCACCGCTGCTGCGTCGATCGCCCCATGCTTGCCGCCCTAGCTGCCTCTGCCCTGGTTGTGGCCATGGGGTCTCCCTGGTGGGAGGACTACGCCATTAAGGAGACCTATCTCTGCTCGGGTCAGGGACAGGTCGTGCTCGAGCGCAATGACGCCCAGGCCTCATTGAATACCGGCCGTTACCGCACCACCTTGTTTCGTCAGCAGGATGCCAACCCCAGCCAGGACTCGATCATGGGGATCGTCTACCGCAATGATCTGCTGACGTTGATCCTGCGTGGTGATCAGTTGATTTTGGAGCAGCTACCGCAGCGCACCAGCTGCATGCGCACGGAGAGTGTCTGAATGCCGAATCCCTTGCCTGATCGCGTCGTCGTTGTGGTCATCGTGGCCACAATTGGTCTCTGTTTTGCGCTGGCCTTCTGGGCTGTGCGGCTGCAGCCTGCTGAGCCCCCGTTGCAATGGCGCCAGGGCCCTGCTGCTGTGGTGTTGTGAGGTCGCGCCACGTGCCAGGGCCTGAGCAGGGCGACTACAAGCCCTTGCATCCCCTGCCGCGGGGGCTGGTGGAGCTCTATGGGTTTTTGGCTGTGCTGGTGGTGCTGATCCCGGAGTGGATGGCCAGCGGGGCCCTGCAGCAATTGATCACCCAGCCGGGGCGTGGCGCTTTGCCCAGCCAGACCCGCGCCTGGCGCCGCCTGCCGGAGCTGCGTCTGGCCAGCATGAGCCTCGCGGAGCTGCGGCTGCTGGCCCGTCAGCTGGGCCTTGATGGCTACAGCGGGATGGCTCGCGATCGCTTATCGGCCCGCCTGTTGCAGCGCATCAGGCGCCGCAAAGAGCTGTGGTAGCTTCCATCACGTCGGGCTTTTGGCTCTGACAGCGGGGCGTAGCGCAGCTTGGTAGCGCACCACTTTGGGGTAGTGGGGGTCGTGGGTTCAAATCCCGCCGCTCCGATTTCAAATCATTCCTTCATCTCTTCAGGGATGACGCCATCAACAACCGCTTTTCATTGAAAGGCGGTTTTTTTGTGTCACAACCAAGGTTTGCCGAGCCGCGTCGCCACCCCATAGCGGCGCAGCCAGCGGTTGACCTGGGGCCGCAACCGTCCTGGCACCTCGCCCTGCAGCTGGCCCAGTTCTTCGGCGGCGAGGCGGTGCAGCGTGCGCACGTCGACATGCCAGAGCGATTCGGCTTCGCGGATCAGCCGGGCCCAGGTGCGCGCCGCCTGCCAGCGCTGCAGGGTGCTATGCAGCCTCTGAGGGCGTTGCAGGGAGGGTCGGCTGGCCATGGCGCCTGGGCCACACCCTTCACCATGACCACAGATCGCCGCATTGGGAGCATTGCTCAGGCGCTCGCTGCCCAGCTGGTTGACTCGGCGCCGGTGGGTTGGACCGGCTGCACCGGAAACGGCAGGGCCTGGGCTTCGCGTTCGCTGAGCCGCCGCGTCCAGGCACCCTGGATCGGATCGTTCCAGCGGAAGCCGGCGTCCTTGGCCCGTTGCCGCTCGCTGTAGCTGAGCTTGGCGCGAAACAGCAGCCGCGGTTCCAGCGCAGCCTGAAGCAGAGCTTCGAGCCCTTCGCAGCGCTCCAGCACCTGGGCCAGATAGATGCAGTCGGTGAGGGCGCGGTGGGCCGCCCAGACCGGCACACCGTGGGCCAAGGCCAGATCGCGCACCGAGGGATTGGCCTTGAGCTGGCGCTGCGGCGGCCAGCGCATGTCCTCCATGGAGCAGATCCACGGCTTGTTGATCGCCTGCAACGGGCCCTGGCCGCTGTCAAACCACTGCCGATCAAAGCTGGCGTTGTGGGCTAGCACGGCGTCGCACTGCCAGGCCATCGCCTCAAAGCAGCTCAAGGCAGCCTGCCAGGGTTGGGCCACTTGGGTGGCCGCCGCAGCGATGCCGTTGATGGCTTCGGCTGGGTTCTGCTCGCACGGCAGCAGGAACGAGACCTGGGTGAGCACGCAGCGCTGGCTCACCGCAAACAAGATCGCCCCCACCTCAATGCACTGACCCTGAGCCGGGGAGAGTGCGGTGGTTTCGGTGTCGATGATCAGCAGCGTGCCCGGGCACGCCTGTGGGGTGCTGGTTCCGTTGCGGGCGGCCAGCGGGGGCAACTCAATGGCGCCTTTGGCTGCTGGCTCGCTCCCAGCAGCTGGTTGAACCGGTGGCACGGGTTGCAACGGTTGCGGGGCGCTCAGCAGCCCCAGAAGGTCGCTCTGTTGCCAAAGGGACTGGGGCTCGCCGTCCTGGGCTTGGTGACTGCTGGGATCTGCCATGCCGGCTGCTGCTGGTGCCGGCCCCATCGTCTCAGAGCTGTCTAGGGTGGCGGCCCCTGACAAGGCAGTGATGGCTCTGGGTGTGGGTGATCGGGCACCGGTGGTGGCCCTGCTCGATCAGAACGGCAGCGAGCGCCGCAGCGACCAGCTCAACGGGCGCTGGCTGGTGCTGTTTTTCTATCCCAAGGACGACACCCCGGGCTGCACAGCCGAGGCCTGTGCCTTTCGTGATGGCTACGGCGACTTTGCGGCCCTCGGCGCTGAGGTGTGGGGTGTCAGTGGTGACGATGCTGGGAGCCACCAGCGTTTTGCCCAGCGCCACCAGCTCCCTTACCCGCTGCTGGTCGACCGCGGCAACACCCTGAGGCGTGCCTTTGGGGTGCCG
>VGQS01000026.1 GCA_016882285.1 Cyanobacteria bacterium K_DeepCast_35m_m2_155
CCCTCTTCGCGCAGTTCGTTCACCCCCTTGCGGAAGCTCTTGAACGCCGAGGGGTTGGGGTTGCGCAACCAGGCAAAGATCTCGGGGCTGAAGCAGGGGATGCCCTCGTACTCGAGGCGGCTGCCGGTGTAGATGGTGTCGCCGATGGCAAACATGCCCGGGTTGTTGAGGCCGATCACATCGCCGGGGTAGGCGTCCTCGACCACCTCGCGGTCCTGGCCAAACAGCTTCTGCGGCCGCGACAGGCGGATCGACTTGCCGGTGCGGGCGTGCTGCACGGTCATGTCCTTTTCGAACTGGCCGCTGCAGACCCGCACAAAGGCCACCCGGTCGCGGTGGCGGGGGTCCATGTTGGCCTGCAGTTTGAACACAAAGCCGCTGAAACCCGGCGCCACCGGATCGATCAGCCCGGCGCTGCTGGGCCGTGGGATCGGCTTCTGCGCCAGCTCCAGAAAGGCATCCAGAAACGGCCGCACCCCAAAGTTGGTCATCGCTGAGCCAAAAAAGACCGGGCTCAATTGGCCCCCGTGCACCAGCTCCAGGTCGAGGTCGGCACCGGCACCGTCGAGCAGCTCCAGTTCCTCGAGCGCCTGATCCAGGAGGTCTGGCTCCACGGCGCCTGAGTCGCGGGCTTCCTCCACCGACAACACCTTCTCTTCGCTCGCTCGGCCCCGCTCGGCCCGTTCAAACACGATCACCTGCCTGGAGCGCCGATCAATCACGCCTCTGAAGCGCTCGCCGCTGCCGATCGGCCAGTTGACGGGCCAGCAGGCCAGCCCCAGCTCCTGCTCGATCTCATCGAGCAGCTCGAGCGGCTCGCGCCCGGGCCGGTCCATCTTGTTGATGAAGGTGAAGATCGGGATCTGCCGCATGCGGCAGACCTCAAACAGCTTGCGGGTCTGGGGCTCAAGGCCCTTGGCGGCGTCCTCGAGCATCACCGCGTTGTCGGCGGCGGCCAGCGTCCGGTAGGTGTCCTCCGAAAAGTCCTGGTGGCCCGGGGTGTCGAGCAGGTTGATGGTGCTGCCGGCGTAGTCGAACTGCAGCACGGTCGAGGTGATCGAGATGCCGCGCTGCTTCTCGAGCTCCATCCAGTCGGAGGTCACCTTGCGCTGCTCGCCCTTGGCCTTGACCGCTCCCGCCTGCTGAATCGCGCCGCCGTACAGCAGCAGCTTCTCGGTCAGGGTCGTCTTGCCGGCGTCGGGGTGCGAAATGATCGCAAAGTTGCGACGCCGGGCCACCGCCTCGGCCAACGCCACCAGTTCTGAAGTGCTGCTGCTCATGGGGCCAGCCTGCCAGGCAGGGGCTCAGCCCAGATGCCCCCACACCTCGAGGTAACGGTCATCGACCTCGTTGACCTGCAAGGCCTGATCCAGCCCGGCATGTTGCAGCTGCAGGCGCACCTCAGCAGCGGTGAAGGCGGCGTGCAGCGAAGCCAGATAGTCATGCCGCAACACCTCAGGCGCCCCGGCCAGATGGCGCTCGCAGAGCGTCTGGGCCGCCTGCTCACTGACCGGGCGGCGCAGGTCCTTGATGTAGACCGCTGCTCCCGGAGCGGCGAGCGCAGGCAGGGCCTGCCACAACACCTGGGGCTCATGCAGATGGTGCAGCAGGCTGTTGCTCACCAAGGCGTCGAAACCAGCCGCCAGCGCAGCCGCGCCGCTGGACTCGCTCTGCAGTCCAGTGCCACAGAGCAGCCCCTGTACAAATGACAGCGCGCGCCAGCGGCTGGGATCCTGTGCCTGACGGTCGCGGGCGATCTGCAGCATCGCCGCTGCACCATCGACGCCGATCACCTGGGCCGCGGGGAACCGCTCAGCCAGCAGAAACGTGATGTTGCCTGGACCGCATCCCAGATCGAGCAGGCGCTGGCGACGGGCCGCGGGGCGCTCGGCAAGCACCGCAACACAGCGCTCCAGCACCGCCTGATCGCCGGCACTGAAATCGGCGGCGGCATAGGCAGAAGCCTGCAGGCCGTCGTCCATGAGCTCGGGTTCACAGGTGCGCCGCATCAACCAGCCAACAGACAACCGCCTCACACTGTGGCTGGTGGCAACAGCAACTTGCACACCCCATCAGTGGCGTTATGGTTCCGGCACCGATCCCGCGCCGTCCTGTGACCCTGACGCCCTCCCGCCCTGGCAGCACTGAGCCCAATCGCACCACGCGGGCTCTTGAGGGTCCAGCCGCGACTGCCGGAGTCCAGGTGAGTCCGCAGGATTTTCCGGCCACGGCGCCAGCCGCGAACCCGGTCTTTTACCGCACCTACAGCCGCAAGACCGATGCCGGACGCGAAAGCTGGCACCAGGTGGCCGAGCGCAACCTCGAGGGCCTGCGCAAGCTGGGCCAGCTCAATGACGAGGAGGTCAGCCTGCTGCGGCGCATGCAGCAACAGCAAAAGGCACTGCCCTCGGGTCGCTGGCTGTGGATCGGCGGCACCGAGTGGATCGAGCGCTCTGAAAACTTCTCGGGTGCCTACAACTGCACCTCGACCAACCTGGTCGACTGGGACGCCTTCGCTCTGATGATGGACCTGGCGATGATGGGTTGCGGCACCGGCGCCATCATCGAACCACGCCTGATCGGCAAGCTGCCGGCGGTGCGTAACCGGTTGGTCATCGACGGCGTCACCGACATCGGCTCCACCCCGGCGGGCGCCAGGCAGCAGAACACCACCACCACGGTGGACGGCAACCGCGTCACCATCAAGGTGGGCGACACCCGCCGCGGCTGGGTCGACAGCTACCAGCAGCTGCTCTATCTGTGCAGCGATGAGCGTTTCAACGGCGACATCCACATCAGCGTGGATCTCTCGGATGTGCGCCCTGTCGGCGAAACCCTCAAAGGCTTCGGCGGCATGGCCAACCCGGTCAAGCTCAAGGACCTCTACCCCCGTGTGGCCCAGATTCTGGGCAAGGCGATCGGCCGTCAGCTCACCTCGGTCGAATGCTGCCTGCTGATTGATGAAGCCGCGGTCACGATTGTCGCCGGCAACATTCGCCGCAGTGCTGGCATGCGTCAGTTCGCCGCCGATGACCTCGCCGCCGCCGGCGCCAAGGACAACCTCTGGCAGCAGGACGAGGCCGGCAACTGGCGCATCGATCCCGAGCGCGATGCCCTGCGCATGGCCAACCACACCCGTGTGTTCCACACCAAGCCCAGCCGCGAGGTGGTGCACGAGGCGGTCACCAAGCAGTTCCAGAGCGGTGAAGGGGCGATCCAGTTCGCCCCCGAGGCGATCGCCCGCTCCAATGCCGACCTGCTGCCCACCCCGGAGCTGCGCAGCGAATTCGTTGACATCTACTGCGACCAGGGCCGCGAGGAGGCGGGCCGCTGGCTCACCCTGCACCACAGCGAGATCACAGCCGACGAGCTGGAGCACCGCCTGGGCCGCTACGGCCTCAACCCCTGCGGCGAAATTCTGGGCGCTGACTTCCATTGCAACCTGGCTGAGATCCATCTCAACCAGATCGATCCAGCCGATCACAAGGCCCAGGAGGACGCGTTCAAAGCCGGTGGCCTTGCCGTCGCCTGCCTGCTGAACCATCGCTTCGAGGTGGAGCGCTACCGCCAAAGCCGCGCCTGGGATCCGATCGTGGGCGTCAGCTTCACTGGCCTGTTCGACTTCTTCGTGCACGCCTTTGGCACGCCCTGGCTCAAGTGGTGGGAAGCGGGCCGCCCCGACACCACCGAAGGCCGCGCCTTCAAGGCTCAGGAGGCGGCCTATCTGAGCCGTTGGAAGCAGATCGTCAACGAAGCGGTCTGGGATTACTGCGACCGTCACAACCTGCGGCGCCCCAACCGCTGCACCACCGTGCAGCCCGCCGGCACCAAGAGCCTGCTGACCGGCGCCTCGCCCGGCTGGCATCCGCCCAAGGCCCAGCGCTTCATCCGCCGCATCACCTTCCGCAAGAACGATCCGGTGGCGCTGGCCTGCATGGACTACGGCTACACGATCGTGCCGTCGCAGAGCGACAAGGACGAGCAAGGCCGGCTGCTCGATGATCCGTTCGATCCACGCTGCACCGAGTGGCTGGTCGAAATCCCCACCGAGGTGAGCTGGGCCAACATCCCTGGTGCCGATGCCGTCGAGATCAACAATTTCTCGGCCATGGCCCAGTTCGACTTCTACATGCAGGTGCAGAAGCACTACACGGCCCACAACACCAGTGCCACGGTCGAGTTCCGTGAGCACGAGATCGAGCCGCTGGCCGAGGCCATCCACCAGGCGATCAGCGAGGGCGAGGGCTACATCTCGGCGGCACTGCTGGCCCGCTTCGATGCCAACGCCACCTTCCCGCGGCTGCCGTTTGAACCCATCGATGCGGCCACCTATCAGCGCCTCAACGTCGAAGTCGCCTCCCGCCGGCGCACTGACTGCTTCTTTGAAGCCCTGCAGCGCTACGACCGCGGCGAGCTGGTCGAAGCGGGTCCCGCCGGTTGCGACTCCGACAAGTGCCTGTTGCCGCTGGCCAAGCCCAGCAACAACTAGCTGCGTGATCAGCGCTGCAAGGGCTGATCAGCCATGGCGATGAAGCTCAACCCCAAGGCACTGCTGCTGAGTGCTGCCGTAATGGTGCTGCTGGCAGGCTGCACCACCTGGTGGCAGCAGCAGCAGGCCTGGCAGCGGCGCCAGGCTGTTGAGCGCTGTCAGCAACGGCGAGCTGCGATCGAGCAGCAACTCGGCCAGTACGAGGTGGCCCAGCAGACCCTGCGCCAGATCGACGCCGCGCGCTACCGGCCCAGTGCCGCCCCTGAACCGATCGATCCCGAACAGGCCAGCCGCTACAGCCAGCTCGATCGCCAGCTCGATGAAGAGCGCTACAACATCGCCTACAGCGCCTGGCAGCAGGAGGAGCAGCAGCGGCGTGAGCTCTGGCTCAGCGAGCAGCAGCAGCGGCGCCAGCAGGCCAAGCGCCGGCGCAGTGAAGCGATCGAAGCATTGGCGCGACTGGAACCGAGCCTGGTGAGCGCCGGAGCTCCTGCAGAGGCTCAGGTGGCCAACCTCAGCCATTGCGGCACCCCCTGAGGGGTGTGATCAACCAGCCTCAGCCCAACGCTGCAGCTGGCAGCGCGGTGAGGGCACGCTCGAGCTGGGCCAACAGATCGCGGCAGCGCGCGTGCTGATCAACGGGCGCCAGGCTTACCGGCAGGGTTTCGATCATGTCGGCCAGCAGGCGCGCCTGACTGGCAAGCAGATCGGTACTGACAACGGCCATGGCACTCCAACAATGGAAGGGGACCCCTTCCATACCTTGTCTCTCAGTCTTAAGCGCGTCTCATAAGACCCGCAAGTGATCGATGCTGGCGCTCGCCGCGATGAGATTATGGGGTTGCTGAAGCACGCTTCAGCGACTGCCAGGAGAGGTGGTCGAGTGGTTGATGGCTCCGGTCTTGAAAACCGGCGAGGTGAAAGCCTCCGTGGGTTCGAATCCCACCCTCTCCGTTACACCGATGCGCTGACGGGTTGAGGCCGGCCAGACTTGGCCTGATCCCGACCAAGCAGATGCCAATGCTCCTCTGCAGCGGTGTGCACCTGCATGTGGAGCAGGCAGGCAACGGACCGCGGCTGCTGTTCTGCAACGGCTCGGGCACCACGGTGGCCACCAGCCGGGGGATGCTCGATCGGCTGGCGCAGTCGTTTGAGCTGGTGTGCTTCGACTACCGCGGCATGGGGGCCAGCGGGCCAATCAGCGAGCCCTACGCCATGGCCGATGTGGCCGCTGACCTGATTGCCCTGCTCGATCAGCTCGGTTGGCAGACGGCCGCCATCGCTGGCTGGAGCTTTGGCGGCATGGTGGCCCAGGAGCTGGCCGTCACCCACCCCCAGCGGGTGGAGCGACTGGCCCTGCTCTCCACCTCTCCGGGCGGCAGCGTTGCCTCGTTCCGGCTGGACACCCTTGCCGGGCTGTCACCTGAGCAATGCGCCGGCCGGCTGCTGCAGCTGATGGACCAGCGCTGGACAGCCCAGTGGCTGGCCGATCACCCGGATGACGCCAACCTGGCGGCCTTCTGCTCAGGTGAGGCGGCAAGCCACGAGAGCGATGCGCAGCGGCGCGGCCGCCAGCTGCAATTGCAGGCCCGCAAAGATCACGACGTGCTGGATCGGCTGGGGGCGATCACCGCTCCCACCTGGGTCGCCAATGGCCGCTTCGATGGCATCGCCCCCCTCGCCAATGGGCAGGCGATCGTCGATCGGGTGGCGCAGGCCAGCCTGCACGCCTTTGATGGCGGTCATGCCTTTTTTCTGCAGGACCCCTGCGCCTGGCCCCAAATGGTGGCGTTTCTGAGCGGCGACTTGCGTCCTGTGACATCGGCCCCTTGAGACCGCCAGAGCAGCTCTAGCGGCGCGCTGGCTTCCCTTTGAACAGCACCTGGGAGTCGCAGCGCAACGACCTGAGCCGATGGTGACCTTTGCCAGGCAGAACCTAGGCATCCAAGGCGGTGGGGCACGGCGAAGGGGATCGTCGCCTGCACAGACGCATCGGTACAACGACTCATCGCCATTGCTGCCAAGCGGCGTCAGCCTGAAGGTAGATGCGATGAGCCACCGTGAGCGCAAGCACAGCAGGCAGGCAACACCAGTCCATGAGACTCAGCAGCAAGCTGAGGGAACTGGGCCATTGGCTGCTCGATGCCGCCGGCACCAGCCTCGGCTTTGAGGGTCCGGCCGATCACCCATCGCCGCCGCTGGTCGGCGTACAGCCCTACAGCGGCGGCCATACCAGCGCGAGGCAACGCCGTCGCCGGCAGCGCGCCTACTGAACCTGCGCTCAGCTGTGGAACAGCAGCACCAGGCCTGAGCTGACCTGGTGAAACTCGCGCTCTTCGCGGCTCAGATCGAGCCCCACCTGCAGGCCCTCCTGCAGGGCAGCTTCAAACGGCGGCGGCACAGGGGGAGCTTCGGCGCACCACAGGGCGGCGATGCCCACGGGCGTGGCATGCCAGCGAAAGCAGGGAGTGCTGCCGATCGATGGCTCCCTCAGGGCATCTTCGAGTAGCTCGCGAATCGCCATACCGCGCTGAACCTGACCACAGCTTTGGCTGCATCAAGGCGGGCGGCAATCAACTGAGAGTTTTCGTGATGAAGGCCGCGAGCACGACCGCCAGCAGCAACCAGAGCAGCTCAAGACGCCGGCTCAGCTCCAGCATGCGCAACACCGATGTCGCATCGGGCGCCGGGCAGCCTTCCGCCAGCAGGGGTTTGCAGCGCTGCTGACCGCCGTACTGGTTGAGGCCGCCGAGCTGCACACCCACGGCGCGGGCATAGGCCGCCTGCGACACGCCGGCGTTGGGTGAGGGATCCGGCGCACCATCGCGCAAGGCTGGCCCCAGCTGTCCCAGGCTCAGGGCCACCAGCCGGCACGGCAGCCACACCAGCAGATCGTCGAGCCGGGCGCCGGCCGTGCCCAGCCAGCGCAGCCTGCCGCGGCGGTAACCCAGCATCGAATCGAGGGTGCTGGCCGCCTTGAAGCCCCACGCCAGGGCCAGCGGCTGACCCAAACAGGCCCCAACCAGCATCCAGAACAGGGGGGCAAACAGGCCGTCGACAGCGTTTTCACTGGCGGTTTCGGCCAGAGCCCGGATCACCTCGGCCTCGCTGAGGGTCTCGGTGTCGCGTCCCACAATCCAGCCGAGGCGCCGGCGCGCCAGGGATAGATCACCCTGCTGCAGAACCGCCAGCACATCCTGGACCGCCTGCTCAAGGCTGCGGCCCGCCAGGGCACTGGCCAGGGCAATCACCACCAGTGCCTGGGCAGCCCAATGCAAGCCGGATCCAGGTGGCGTCTGCTGCACCAAGGCAACAACAGCCCAACCGGCCGCAGAGCTCAGACCCACCAGCAGCAGGGTGATCAGCCCACCGGCACAACGCAGCCGTGCTGGATTGTCCTGGGCCCAATGCTCACCCAGGCCCCTGAGCCTCGCAATCCCCCAGCCCATCACCACAACGGGATGGGGGCACCAACGCGGATCGCCACAGAGGCGATCCACAGCGCAGGCCAGCAGCACCCACAGAACGGGGTGGTTCAGGCGCTCTTGAGCCAGCTGAACATCGAGCGCAGGCCCTTACCCACCTGCTCGATCGGATGCTGCGAATCGCGCTCCCGGATCCTGGTCATCTCGGGCTTGCCGGCTTCGCACTCGGCTACGAAGTTCTTGGCAAAGGTGCCGTCCTGGATGTCGGCCAGGATGCGCTTCATCTCGGCCTTGGTATCGGCCGTGATCAGGCGCGGGCCGCTGACGTAGTCGCCGTATTCAGCGGTGTTGGAGATCGAATCGCGCATGGCCGTGAGGCCGCCCTTGACCATGAGGTCAACGATCAGCTTCACCTCGTGCAGGCACTCGAAGTAGGCCAGCTCGGGCTGATAACCGGCCTCCACCAGGGTTTCAAAGCCCGCTTTGACCAGTTCGGAGAGGCCGCCGCAGAGCACCGCCTGCTCACCGAACAGGTCGGTCTCGGTCTCCTCTTTGAAATTGGTCTCGAGGATGCCGGCTCGGGTGCCGCCGATGCCCTTGGCATAGGCCATGGCCAGATCACGGGCCTTGCCGCTGGCGTCCTGCTCGATCGCAAACAGCGCCGGCACACCCATGCCGTTCTGGTACTCCCAACGCACGGTGTGGCCGGGGCCCTTGGGGGCGATCATGACCACGTCGACATCGGCCGGAGGCTGGATCAGGCCAAAGCGGATGTTGAAGCCGTGGGCAAAGCTGAGCACCTTGCCGGCGCTCAGATGGGGCGCGATTTCCTTGGCGTAGACGTCCTTCTGAAACTCATCGGGCAGCAGCACCATGATCCAGTCGGCCTTGGCGGCGGCATCAGCCACGCTGAGCACCTCGAGGCCGTCGGCTTTGGCCTTTTCGGCCGAGCGGCTGCCTGCATAAAGCCCCACCACCACGTTGACGCCGCTGTCCTTGAGATTCAGGGCATGGGCATGGCCCTGGGAGCCATAGCCAACGATGGCCACCGTTTTGCCGTTCAGCAGGCTGAGGTCGGCGTCGGAGTCGTAATACAGCTTGGCCATCGGGGCGAGCAGCAGGGCTAGGGGCAAGGATCGAGCTTACGCAAGCGCCTGAACGCTGACGAAACAGCACAAGCCACCTACGGTCAGCGCTCTGCTCAGCTGCAGGCCGATGACCACAACAAGCGCCGCTTCAGCCCTCTTTGAAGCCCACATGCAGGCCGAACGCTGCTCAGCTACACAGGCAAGGGCTGATCACGCCTCACTGGGGTGGGCGATGACGCGGTCAATCAGGCCGTAGTCCCTGGCTTCGGCAGCGCTCATGAAGTAGTCGCGGTCGGTGTCTTTTTCGATCTTCTCGAAGGCCTGACCGGTCATCTCAGCCATCGAGCGGTTGAGCATGTCCTTGATGCGCAGGATCTCCTTGGCCTCGATCTCGATGTCGCTGGCCTGGCGCTGGCTGGTGCCGCCCAAGGGCTGGTGGATCATGATGCGGCTGTGGGGCAAGGCCAGCCGTTTGCCCTTGGTGCCCGCGCCCAGCAAAAAGGCGCCCATCGACGCGGCCAGACCCACACAGATGGTGACCACGTCAGATTTGACGTATTGCATGGTGTCGTAGATCGCCAGGCCTGCGGTCACCGAGCCACCGGGCGAGTTGATGTAGAGGTAAATCGGCTTGGAGTTGTCCTCCGAGTCGAGATACAGCATCTGGGCCACCAGGGCATTGGCCACGGCGTCGTTGACCTCGGAGCCCAGAAACAAAATGCGCTCGACCCCCAGACGGGTGTAGATGTCGACCCAACGCTCGTATTGGCTGCCGGGGAGGCGGTAGGGAACGCTGGGAGTGCCGATCGGCATGGCTGGGGTGGTGAAGGTTGAAGAGAACAGTGGTCAGAGGAGATCGCGTGCCGGGCTGGTCGGCCCGTCAGCCTCAGCCGATACCGGCCGGGCTGCGCTCGGCCGCCACGGCGGCAGCGGCTCCACCACCAGGCAACTCTTTCTGGCTGGTGAGCACCCGATCGATGAGGCCGTACTCCTTGGCCTCCTCGGCGGTGAAATAGGTCATGCGGTCGGAGTCGCGCGCGAGCTGCTCAACGCTCTTGCCGGTGTTGGCCGCCAGCATGTCGAGCATGGTGTGCTTGTTGTGCAGCACCTCCTTGGCCCTGATCTGAATGTCGGTCGCCTGACCGCGGGCGCCACTGCGGGGCTGGTGCAGCACGATCGAGGCGTGGGGCAGGGCGGCGCGATGACCCTTGGTACCAGCGCTGAGAATCATCGCGGCGGTGCCCATCGCCTGGCCGATGCAGATCGTGTGCACGGCTGGCTTGACGTAGCTGATCGTATCGGCGATCGCAAAGGCTTCCGTTTCAAAGCCGATCGCATCACCTGAGTACCAGCTGGTGCCCGTCGAGTTGATGTAGAAGAAAATCGGCTTGTCGGGGTTGTCGAACTCCAGATAGAGGAGCTGGGCAATGATCAGCTCGGTGACATCGATGCCCATCTGACGCTTGGCATCGTCGTCGCTGAACAGAGGCAGACCCAGGTACACGATCCGCTCTTTGAGCAGAAGGCTGGGCAGATCGGGCGGTGGTGTGCGCATAACCGCTGAATCGCCGTAGTAAGGGGCTGACACCGTCATCGGCGACACAGATCAGGCATGAACCGCGAGCCTAGCGGGGGTTTGCCGCGTCCGGATTGGCACCGGCAGCGGGCTTGGCACTGCGGCGCCGGCGGCCTGGGGGCTTCTCGTCGCTAGCGCTGGCGGCAGCAGCAGGCACCTCAGGCGTCCCATCAAGGCGGGCAAAGACCATGCGGCCAGTCGGGTTCTGCAAGGCCCCGGTGATGATCACCGGCAGGCGCTCACCAATGCGCCCGCGGGCACCTTCAACGACCACCATCGTGCCGTCATCGAGGTAGCCCACACCCTGATCGGCCTCCTTGCCGTCCCGGGCGATCTTGAGCTGCAGCTCATCGCCGGGCTGCACCTCGGGACGCAGGGCAATGACCAGCTCGCTCAGGTTCATCACCCTGAGCTCCTGCAACTGGGCCACCTGGGCCAGGTTGTAATCGGCAGTCAGCAGGGTGCCGCCGGTGTCGGCGGCCAGCTTCTGCAACTTGTCATCAACGCCCTTGCCCTCGTAGCGGGTGCTGTTGACGACGATGCGGCGGCCATAGCTCTCACGCAGCTCGGTGAGCAACTTGAGGCCGCGGCGTCCCTTGCCGCGCTTGTCGGCGTTGCTCGAATCGGCCAGGGCCTGCAGCTCATCGATGACGCACTGGGCCACGATCACCTGGCCCTCGAGCAGGCCCGACTCAAGCAGGCCGCGAATGCGGCCGTCGATGATCACGCTGGTGTCGAGAATCTTGGCGCTGGCCGGCTGCAGCACCCCTTCGGCCACCAGCAGGGCTTCGGCGCTGGTCGGGTTGAACAGGCGCAGCAGGGTGCGACCGTGCACCTCGGCCAGGTTGTACCCCAGCACCCCAAAGAACACGTTGCTGAGCACCGCCGCCAGCGGCTTGACGAAGATGATCTCCCAGGGCAGCGGCAGCAGCAGGATCGGCGCCAGCAGCAGATTGGCCACCAGCAGACCCAGGATCAGGCCCACCGCGCGGCTGATCAGCAGATCGGTGGGCATGCTGCGCACCTGGGCCATGAGCCGGCGGCGCAGCTGTTGAAACAACAACCCGGCGGTCAGACCAAACCCCGACCCCCCAAGCGCCAGCAAGGTGCGCAGGCGCTCAGGATCATCGACCTGCAGCAGCAGCTGCTCCGGCAGCAGGTCTTCTCCGAGCCAGCCCGCGGCTGCCCCGGAGAACACAAACAGAATCAGGATGAGGGTATCGACCATGCCGTCAGGCAGCTTGCCTGATTGCAGCCCCTTTGGCCTGCCTAGGTAACCGACCGATGCCTGAGCCGCGCGGCGCCTATCTGCACATTCCCTTCTGCCACCGGCGCTGTTTCTACTGCGACTTTGCCGTGGTGCCCCTGGGTGATCAAGCCAGCGCCGAAGCCGGGGCTCCGGGATCAGCTTCGATCGCGGCCTATCTGGCGTTGCTGCTGCGCGAGATCGCCGCCAGCCCCGGCGCTGCTCCGCTGAGCACGGTGTATCTGGGCGGCGGCACCCCATCGCTGTTGAGCCCGGCGCAGGTGGGAGCCCTGCTGGAGTCTCTGGCCGCACGCTTCGGCCTCGCCGCTGGCGCCGAGATCACGCTGGAGCTCGATCCAGCCAGCTTTGACGAGCAGCGGCTGTCGGGCTACCTGGCAGCTGGCGTCAACCGGGTGAGTCTGGGTGGGCAGAGCTTTGATAATGCCGTGCTCCAGGGTCTGGGGCGGCGGCACCACGTCCTCGATCTGCAGCAGGCCTGCCGCTGGCTCAAGGCTGCCCAGCAGCTGGGGCGGCTGGGCAGCTGGAGCCTCGATCTGATCGAGGCGGTGCCAGCCCTTGGCAGCGATCGGGCCGCGCCCGATCTGGAGCACTGGCGATCGCAGCTCAAGCAGGCGATCGCCACAGGCGCGCCCCACCTCTCGATCTATGGGCTGACGGTGGAGCCCGGCACCGTGTTCGGCAAGCGGGCCGAACGCGGCGAGCTGCTGCTGCCCGATGCCGATCTGGCCGCCGATCAGCACGAGCTCAGCAGCCAGCTGCTCGCAGAGGCGGGCTACGGGCACTACGAAATTTCCAACTACGCCCTGCCGGGCCACGCCTCGCGCCACAACCGCGTCTACTGGAGCGGTGCCGACTGGTGGGCCTTTGGGCTCGGGGCCACCAGCGCCCGCCGCGGCCAGCGGCTGGCGCGGCCGCGCACCCGCCAGGCCTATGCGGCCTGGGTTGAGGCGCTCGAGCAGGGCCTGCACAGCCATGGCGATGGCGATGGCGATGGCGAACCAGGCGCTGCATCACTACCGCTCGATGAACTGCTGCTGGTGGGGCTGCGCCGGCGCGAGGGGGTGCCCATGGCCCAGCTGTTGCGCGAGGCAGGCCTGGGGCCAGAGAAGCTCGAGGAGCTCAGCAGCCTGCTTGCGTGCGAGCAAGCGCAAGGCCTGCTGCTGATCGAAGGACCGCGCTGGCGGCTCAGTGATCCGGCGGGCCTGGCGTTGAGCAATGCGGTGCTGGCAAAGCTGCTGCAGTGGTGGGAGCGCGTTGGGCCGCCACCCACTGCTGCAGCACCGGCAAGGCCTGCTGGCGCAGGTTGAGCTGCGCCTTGGCAAAGGGGGGCTGCCGCGTGGTCAGGCCGAGCAGATCGGCCGTGACCAGCACCTGGCCATCGCAGCTGGCGCCGGCACCGATGCCGATCACCGGAATCACCAGCTGTTGCTGGAGCCGGGCTGCCAGCTCGGCGGGCACATGCTCGATCACCAGGGCAAAGCAGCCGGCCTGCTGCAACGACTCGGCCTGTTGCAACACCCGCTGCTGGGCCACCGGATCGGTGGCCTGGCGGCGGTAGCCGAGCTGATGCACGGCCTGTGGGGTCAGCCCCAGATGCCCCATCACCGGAATGCCGCTGCGCACCAGCCGATCGATCACCACCAGCGTCTCGGGTTCAGCGCCCTCGAGCTTGACCGCCGCGGCCGGTGATTCCTTGAGCACCCGGCCCGCCGCTGCCACCGCCTCGTCAGGGCTGCACTGATAGCTCAAGAAAGGCAGATCCAGAATCAACAGGGGCTGGGCGGCCGGCTCAGCCAGCACCGAGGCCACGCCCCGGCCCACCGCACGGCAGTGATGCAGCATCTCGTCGAGGGTCACCGGCAGGGTGGTGGCATGGCCCAGGGCCACCATCGCCAGCGAGTCGCCCACCAGCACAGCATCGACACCGGCTTCAGCGACCCAGGCACCGCTGATCGCATCCCAGGCGGTGAGCAGGGCCAGCGGTGTTCCTTCCTGTTTGCGGCTCAGCCAGTCGCCGGGTCGCAGCATCGATGCGCGAGCAAGACCAGGCTCCCTTGCTAGCATCTCAGCGACTCGGACCCACGCGGCCCTGACGCCCAAACCTGGTCAGGACCGGAAGGGAGCAGCCACACGGGATGCTCAGAGCAGGCGTGGAATCCGGGTCACCCTTTTGCCGTTGCCGGATCGGCCTCAGGCCTGATCAGCGGGCTTGGCCTGACGGTTGAGCAGAAACGGCGGGATTTTGGCGCCGCGCTCCTCGCTGGCTGCCATGAAGCCGCCGGCAGCGGCAAACGCCGGCCGCTCGGCCCGATAGGCGGTACCGGTTTCAAACCCCGTGGCGATCACGGTGACGTGGATCTCGCCTTCGAGGCGCTCATCGACAACAGCCCCCACGATGATGTTGGCCTCAGGGTCAACAACGTCGTAGATCACCTCGGAGGCGGTGGTCATGTCCTCAAGGGTCATGTCCTTGCCGCCGCTGATGTTGATCACGCAGCCCTTGGCCCCATCGATGCGGGCCGACTCGAGCAGGGGGCTGGTCATGGCGGCCTGGGCGGCCTCGCTGGCACGGGAGCGGCCGGAACCCACGCCAATGCCGAGCAGGGCCGTGCCGGCATCGGCCATCACCGAGCGCACATCGGCAAAGTCGACATTGACCAGACCGGGCTTGGTGATGATGTCGCTGATGCCCTTGACGCCCATGCGCAGCACGTCATCGGCAGCCCGGAAGGCATCGTTGAGCGGGGCCCCGGCGATCGCGTCGCGCAGGCGGTCGTTGGGGATCACGATCAACGTGTCGACATGCTCGGCCAGGCGGGCGATGCCCTCCTCGGCCTGGCGCATGCGCTTGCGACCCTCGAAACCGAAGGGTTTGGTGACGATGCCAACGGTGAGCGCACCCACCTCCTTGGCCACTTCAGCCAGGATCGGCGCGGCGCCGGTCCCGGTGCCGCCACCCATGCCGGCGGCAATGAACACCAGATCGGCACCCTGCAGGGATTGCTGCAGCTCGGCGCGCGATTCTTCGGCGGCCTTCTGGCCGATGACCGGGTTGCCGCCCGCCCCCAGACCGCGGGTCAGCTTCTGCCCCAGCTGAATGCGCTGCTGGGCTGCTGACTGCAGCAGCGCCTGGGCATCGGTGTTGAGCACCCGGTAGCCCAGACCCTGAAGCTCGGCTGTGATCATGCGGTTGACAGCGTTGCTGCCGCCGCCGCCGACACCAATCACCTCGATGCGGGCCGACTGGCTGGGCACGATGCCCGCGGGGCTGGAGCCGGCTTGCGTCATCGGAGCCTCAATGCCGTTGCTGATGGGCTGCATTATGTCGTTCAAAGCTGCGTGGGGTCTGCGGCGATGACACACCTTTGCGCGTTTGGCCCCAAGGTGCAACGACCTGTGTTCAAGGTCTGTTGGATTGGGGGGCCGGCGGCTTGAGCGGAGCCGGCAGGCTGATCTCAGGCCGCTCCGGATCGCTCAGATCGATCGCCTGCAGGCGGCGGCCCTTGAGCTCGCCAGGCAGGGTGGCCAGCAGGTGCTCCAGCACATCGATGCGGCGGCCCAGCCGGGCATCCAGGGGGCCAAAGCGCACCGCGCCCAGGCTGGTGGTCTGCAACCACAGGCTGCCGCCCGGTTCAAACCGAATGGCCTGCAGCGCCGCGCCCAGTTGACTGCGGCGGCTGAGCACCAGCGCCAGAGACGGGCGGAAGCGCTGCTGCCAACCCTGCACCTGCAAGCGCAGGGGGTCCTCCTGCACGGCACCCGACTGCTGGCGGGTGGTCATCCAGTTGCCGAGATGGTCAACAAAGCCGCGCTCGAGGCCACCGCCGGTGCCCTGGCGCTCAGCCCGCGCAATGGCGCGGCGATCGACCAGCTGCACCCGCAGCCGCGGCGGGGCCATCAACCGCTGCACCTGCACCTGATCCACCGGCAGGGTGCTCGAGAGCTGCTGGGCCAGCCGTGCCGGCTGCAGCGTCAGCAAGGACGCCGGAAAGCGCAGATCAGTCGCCTGAATCACCTGCTCGCGGCTGACCTGACGGCTGCCGATCACCTCCACCTGCTCGGGGCTGCCGAGCACCCATCCCTGCCGCAGCAGGGCATAGCCCAGGCCCAGTGCGGTTGCGGTGAACACCGAGAAGCGCCAGAACTGACGCCAGCGCTCCTGGCGCCGCTGCTGGCGCAGCGCTTGCCGCCGCTCTGCCTGACTCACAGTTCGCAGCGGGAACGCGCCATCAGCTCATCGATCCAGCGGCGGGCGCGTTCGGCGTCGGCAAAGGGCAAATCCTTCTGCACGCCGCCACCAACCAGGTGCAGGCGGCAGGCCCCCTGGCTCTCGTCGGTGAGCGGAGCCTCACCCGAGCGCAGGGACAACAACTCGACAAGTTCAAGCTGCTTGATCACAAAGGAATCGATGTCCTTGAGCTGGCCTGCTTCAAAGCTGCTCCAGCTGAGCACCCCATCGACCAGCCGCGCCGCACCGGTGGCATCGAGCTTGGCCAGCTCAGAGCCCTCGGCCCATTCACGAAACAAGCGCTGCCGGCGCCGCTCGAGCCAGCCAAGGGCCGTGAGCAGCACAAACACCAGCAGCAGCGGCAGCCAGAGCAATCCGTGGGTCATGGCAGATCAGGCTGCAGCCAGGCTTGCGTGCCATTCTCTCGCCCCCTCGAGCAATTCGTGCAAGAGCGTTTCAAGATCGATGCCTGAAGCGGCCCAGAGCATCGGATACATGCTCAAGCTGGTGAATCCAGGCAAGGTGTTGATCTCATTGAGCCAGAGCGCTCCGCTGTCCTCCTCATAGAAAAAATCAACCCGCGCCAGGCCCGTGGCCCCGACGGCCTGACAGGCCTGAATCGCCATGGCACGGGCCCTACTGCTGATCGTCTCTGGCACCACAGCAGGAATGACCGTGTGACTTTTGCCGTCGCTGTACTTGGTGTCGTAGTCGTACCAATCGGCATCGAAGCAGATTTCGCCGAGCACCGAAGCACGCAACGCTCTGGCCCCACCGCCTTTGATCGCGCATTCGAGCTCGCGGGCCTTGACGCCCTGCTCGACCACGATGCGTGGATCCAGATCGGCCGCCAGCTTCAGACCAGCCAGCAATTCTGAGCGCGTGGTGGCCTTGCTGATGCCGACAGACGAGCCGAGGTTGGCCGGTTTGATGAAACAGGGATATCCCAGTTTTTGTTCCAGACGCTGCAACAGCTCAGCGCAGCGTTCGGGGTCCGCCAGCTCAGCGGCATCGACCGCGCCGTAGGGCACCTGCGGCAGAGCAGCAGCGGCAAAAGCGGCCTTCATCGCCAGCTTGTCCATGCCGACGGCCGAGCCGAGCACCCCGGAGCCGACAAACGGCCTGCGCATCAAGGTGAACAGCCCCTGAATCGTGCCGTCTTCGCCATTGGGGCCGTGCAGCACCGGGAACCACACCTCAACCTCCAGGGCTCCAGGAGGAAAGCCGGCAAAGCCGCCCGCCAGGCTGCTCAGGTGATCGCTGTTGGCAGCAGCCAGCTGGGCGGTGCTGGCAGGTGTTGCCTGCTCCAGCACAGCGCTGGCCAAGGGCTCACCCCACCAGCGCCCCTGCTGATCGATGTACACAGGGCTGAGCTGGTAGCGCTGGGCGTTCGCGCCGCTGCGCAGGCCCGTGGCCACCGTCGCAGCCGAGCGAATCGAGACCGCGTGTTCGCCCGAGTCGCCTCCAAAGATCAGGCCAACCCTGATGGGGCCATCGTCGGGCGATGCGGCGGGATTCAGGCTCATCGGCGGCAGCGAGCGGACTGTTGGTGCAGCCGCGCAAACGGGTCAGGCCAGTGTGCCGCTCAATGAAAAAGCGCGCACCTGCTCGATGCGCACATCGACCAGATCGCCCGGTTGCCAGCTGCCACCGTCTGGCCTGGCCGCCGCAAAAAAGGTCAGCCGGTTGGTGCGGGTGCGGCCCATGACCTG
>VGQS01000027.1 GCA_016882285.1 Cyanobacteria bacterium K_DeepCast_35m_m2_155
GGTAGACGCGCTGGGTTTAGGTTCCAGTGGCTTCGGCTGTGGGGGTTCAAGTCCCCCGGTGGGCATTCGCGCCAGGGCCTGGGGCCCCTTAAGTTGGGTCAGCCCTGATCGATTGGGGCCTGCTGCACCCCCGGGTTGTTCACGACCGGGTTTTTTAAGAGCTGATGACCCAGGCGCTGCCTCAACCGCTGACTGCGCAGACGCCCGTGGCCCGCACCCTGCAGGCCGAGCCCGTGCGCTCGGTGCCCAAGGAGTTTCTGGATCCCCCGGCAGCGTTGAATCCCACGGTGGGCCTGTTCTTGGGGGGGTATGCCCTGGCCGCGCTCACCATCTGGGGTTGGTTTGTGGGGCAGTGGCCGCTGCCTGTGCTGCTGGGGCTGGGCTTTCTGGCTTTGCACCTGGAAGGCACGGTGATTCATGACGCCTGCCACAACGCCGCCCATCCCAACCGCATCTGGAACGCGGTGATGGGCCATGGGGCCGCGATGCTGCTGGGCTTCAGCTTTCCGGTGTTCACCAGGGTGCATTTGCAGCATCACGCCCATGTCAACGATCCCAAGCACGACCCCGATCACATCGTCAGCACCTTTGGGCCGCTGTGGCTGATTGCACCAAGGTTTTTCTATCACGAGCTGTTCTTTTTCAAGCGTCGTCTTTGGCGCCGTTATGAATTGCTGGAGTGGGGCATCGCCCGCGCGGTATTTGTCTGCATTGTGGTTGCAGCGGCAAAATATGGGTTCCTGTCGTTTGTGTTCAACTGCTGGTTCGCCCCAGCCCTGATGGTGGGCGTGACCCTTGGCTTGTTTTTTGATTATCTGCCGCACAGACCATTTCAATCACGCAACCGCTGGCACAACGCCAGGGTCTATCCGGGGCGGCTGATGAACTGGTTGATCATGGGTCAGAATTATCACCTGATCCATCATCTGTGGCCTTCGATTCCCTGGTTCGAGTATAGGCCTGCGTATCACGCCACCAGGCACATACTGGATGCCAAGGGTTCGCCCCAGCGCCTCGGGTTGTTTGAAAGTCGCAAGGACAGTTTTAACTTCCTCTACGACATTTTCTTGGGTGTGCGCAGCCACCGCCGCCGCCGCAGCAAGCTCAGGCCGCTGGCTGCGCTGATGCCAACCCGCCATGCACGCCGGCGGGTGCTTGAGCTGTTGCACCGCACCGCGGTGTCACCCGTGCGTTGAAGCCTGCGCTGATCAGTCGGCCAGGATCTTCGGCACCCGAAAGAAATCACCTTCACGCTGGGGGGCGAGATTCAGCAGGTCTTCGCGAACCGGCGTCGGTTCAACGCTGTCGTTGCGGGTCACGTTGATCACTTCAACGGCGCGGGTGGTGGGCGGCACCCCTTCGGTGTCGACCGCTTCGAGCTGGGCCACGTAGTCGAGAATGCGCTCAAGTTGGCCGGTGTAGGCCTGAACCTTGTCCTCTGGCAGATCCAACCGGGCCAGATGGGCGACCTTGCGCACGTCGTCAGCTGAAATGCGGCTCATGCGGCTGTTGCGTGTTGGGCTGAAGCTACGGCACCAGCGCCTGCTGCTCGTTCAGCGCTCCTGTGCCAGAAACGCCAGCAGGTCTTCGGCCAGCGCTGTGGCGGCCAGATCCAGAAAGCGCTCGCCATGCTCGGCGCTCGCCAGGTAAGGGTCTGAGCCCATGCGCCCGTCGGGGTGCCGGCGGCGAAAGTCGTCGGGCCCGTGGATCGGGCCGGCGGGGGCCGGCTCGGGCAGCGGCCGCTGTTTGCTCTGCAGGCTGGGCTCCAGCGCCAGGGTCAGGGCGATTTCGCTGGGGGTGGCGTGGTGGCCTTCGCGCTCGCCGTAGAGCGAGCGGGCTTCGGCCATCACCGGGCCGGCCATGAACCAATTGGCTAGCTTGCAGCGCAGCTGCGGCGCCACCGCCAGGCTGCGGTCGGCGGCGGTGCCATAGGCCTGGGCAAAGGCCGCCTTGGCGGTGGCGATGTTGCCGCCGTGGCCGTTGATCACATAGATGCGCTCAAAGCCGTGGCGCGCCAGCGACAGCACGATGTCGTGCAGCACCGCCAGCAGGGTTGCGGGCTGCAGGCTCACGGTGCCGGCAAAACCCAGGTGGTGCTCGGCCATGCCAAAGGCCTGGGCCGGGGTCACCAGTACGCCCGTGCGGCGGCCTACCTCCAGGGCCACCGCTTCAGCGGTGAGGGCGTCGGTCCCGATGGCGCCGGTGGGTCCGTGCTGTTCGGTGGAGCCCAGCGGCACGATCACCCCCTTGCAGCGCTCCAGATACGCCTCCACCTCGGGCCAGCTGCGCAGCTGCAAACGAATGGCATCGGTGCTGGCGGCGGGCTCGTGGGGCGCGGTCATCGGGTTTGGCTCAGGCTGAACAGCAGCGTTCAGCAGTGATCTGCTTAGCATGGGCAAGCCTGCTGCCGTGGAGCCGATGCTGCACCGCAAGCTCGATCAGTTTCACCGCGAGGGTCGTCCGGTCTGGGTGTTCCTGCGCGATCAGCAGCGCTGGATCGAGGAGGCCACGATCACTGAGATCCTCGGCGATCTGGTCACCTTGCGCTACGAGGCTGAAGATGGCGACGAACAGCACAGCTGGGAAGAGAGCGTGCGGCTCGATTCGATTGGCGCGGTGAGCACCCGCCTGTCCTATGTGAGCCGGCTCACCAGCGCCGACGACCTGGCCACCGCCGACGACTGCCCTGAGGCCGAAAAGCTCGGCAGCTCTTAATGGGCCGTGCCGTTGCCGTCGTACTTGTCGGTGTCGTAGTAGCCGCCCTTCGTGCCGAAGAAAAGGGTGGCCAGCACGAACAGGCCGCTGCCGAACAGCAGCACGGTGCCCAGATTGAAGCCGCTGCTCTCCATGGTTCAGATCTCCTCGTCGTGAACGCTGCTGATGCGCCAATTCTCCCAGGATTTCCTGGCGTTGTTGAACTCTTCGGCGGTGATGCTGTAACCCGCTGACGCCGCCACCGCCACAGGATCTGCTTTGCCGTCCTGGAGGCGGGCTTCCAGTTCTGGTTCGTCGAAGGCCTGGGCCAGCAGGGCCTGAAGATCGTTGGCTGACATGGAGAGCATGCCGTTTGGATGATCGCTGTCTAGCGCCCGGTGGCCAGGCTGTCAGGGAGCAGAACCTGAAGGTTTGGTTGTGGTTGCTGACAGATCTGACTGGGCCGCATCAGGGCAGCAGCAGCCCGGCGCTCAGGACGGCTGGCATCGACTGCTGGCCGTTGCCAGCCTCCAGCAGGGCCAGCGCGACCCCCGCCTTGCCGGTGTACAGGCCCGGCAGGTTGAGGGATCCGGTGTCGACACTGAAGAAGGTGTACCCGCCATTGGCGATGGCGTTGCTGATCACCTTGCTTTCGGCGGCGCTCACCCGGGGCGACAGGGGCACACCGCTGAGCTGGGCATCAATCTGCAGCAGGCTGGTCAGGCCCAGGGCTCCGCAGCAGAGGTGAGCGGCGTAGTCGTGTCTTGTGGCAGCGATCTCGTCGAGCACGGCCAGCGTGCTCTGGCGGGCCACCTGCCGCTCGGCCTCCATGGCTGCATCGCCGAGCCCCGAGGCCTCAAGTACCAGTCGCGACAGCAGGATCCCCGGAGCCCCATGGCACCAACTGAGCATGAACTCGTTGGCGTCGTTGCTGCTTCTGAAGTCGGGCCAGTTGCCCCGTTCGGTGTCAAACACCGACCGTTCGTAGGCCACAGCGCGCTGGGCACCATTGGCAAACCGTTGCGCACCCGTGGCCTGGGCCAGGCGTGCCAGTGCGGCGGCCATCCCTGCCGCACCATGGGAGAACCCCGTCAACGGTGGTCGGCGCAGGCTGCTCACCGCCCCGACAGACCAACCACCGTTGTCCTGTTGCAGCTCGAGCAGGCGATCCCCGCAGACCGTGGCCAGGTCCAGGGTCCGGCGATCGCCCACCCGTAGCAGCGAACCCAGCAGCCCGCTGATGCCACCGATCACGTCGATGCCTTCATCGGCGCTGAGACGCTCGGGGCGCAGTTGCTGGACGAGCCGTTCGACCAGGGGGGTGGCCTGCGTCAGGCCGGCGCGTTGCAGCAGCAGCAGCGTCAGCAGGGTGCCGCCCGTGCCCGAGATGCCGAAGGGCAGATCGCGCACCAGGCGGAACAGCTGATCGTTGCTGTTGCGCTCGGCCAGACCTTCAAAACAGGCCCAGGCGCGTTTGCGCCAGCTCTGGGCGGCTTCGCCTTCGCTGGCTACCGCCAGGCGCGCGAACAACAGAGCAATGCCGCTGCCGCCCGAATAGAGCGAGTTGCCAATTAAGCCGAAGTGAAAGGACTCCCCGTCGGCACCCAGGTCCATACCCAGCCATTCGGGGCGGCCCTTGCGATCGCGAATGGCGGCATTCCATAGCTCCTCGCCAAGGCGCAAGGCTTCGTTGCGGTAGACAGCGGCTTCGAACACCCCTGCCTCGGCGATGGGCTCCACGGCTGCGGGAGTCGCCGGTGTGAGGGCTGCTGCGGTCGACTTGAGCTGCCGGGCCGCGATCGCCCCGCGGATCAGTTGCTGTTGAAACGCGATTTCAGCTGCATCCAGTTCGCTCAGGCGGCGGCGGGCGGCGCTCAGACCGCTGGCTTTCATGAACTCAGCAATCGGCGCCAGCCCTTCGGGCAGGGGCAGCTCCTCGCCGTCGATCGGGTGCTCAAAGAAGGGAATGTCGAGCCGTTCCATCTGCAGCAGCTCGGCTTTGAACATCGGCCAGTTCAGTGGTTTTTCGCTGGCCAGCACAAAGCTGCGGCTCAGCTGCTCGAGTTTCAGGCCATGGCTGACGGCGTTGCGCAGGGCGGCCGGCTCGAGCATCTGCCGCTGGATCGTGAAATAGAGCCGGGTGGCCCGCGCCACCAGGCGCCGGGGCTGGCCGCTGAAGCCATCGAGCGCCGCCAGCAGCAGCGGCCGCAGCCGCAGCGCTTCCTGCAGCTGCGCGTCAAAACCGTCGCACAGCTCGTCGATGAAATCGGTGAGCCGCTGGGGGCTGCCAAGCCCCACCGGCAGGCTGGTGGGCAGCTCGCAGGGGGCGGGGCTGCGGCCAGCCATCATGCCGTCGCTGTTGAGGCCCAGCCAGCCCGGCATCTCACGCTCGGGCGGGGGTGGCTGAATCCCCAGGGCGCTGATGTCAAAGGCGCGCTTCTTGCCCGCGCCAGCCATCAACCACTGGGGCAGCAGGCCCGAGCGCAAGACCGAGCCCTGCATCGAGGTCTGCAGGGGCGACAGGAGATCGGGATCGTCGCCGTCGTCGCTGATCAGATCGCGCAGATCGGCCTCCAGCAGGGTTTCGGTGTCGATCAGGATCAGCTGATCGCCGCTGGCGATCAGGTTTTCGTAGTGGCAGTCCGTGCAGCCCAGCAGGTGCAGCACGGCCATGGTGCGGCCGGCATTGGTGTAGAAGCGCGCCAGCTCGGCGTCATCGCTGCAGGGCTTGTGCTCCACCCACTCCATGAACCCGTAGCCCTCGCGGTTGAGCACCGTCAGGCAGCGCAACGGCTCCAGATCTGAGGCGTCATTGAGCGCCTGCAAGTAGCGCTGGTAGGTGGCATCCACCTGCATGTCCTTGGGCTTGTAGACGACCTTGCGGGTCTCGTCTCCTTCGCCAAACCGCAAAATCGCCACCGCCCGGCCGCCGCGGTGCGGGTCGCTGAGTCCCAGTTGAATCGATTGCAGCGGTGCCGTTGTGGCCACTTCAAAGTGCTCCAACAGCACGGCGCGGCTGTCGGCCACACGGCGCAACATCTCTTCGCTGCCCTCGAGCCACAGGCCTGTGATCATTGCCAGCAGGCGCCCCAGCACGGGGTACTCGGCCAGTAGCAGCCCATAGCCGCTGCTCAGCAGTTCGGCCACAAAGGCGTCGTAGGCCTCATGCAACGGTTCGCCTGTGCCATCACCGTTGGCACCCAGGTGGGCCAGCAGCATCTGGCCGGGGGTGCGCCGCTGGTTGAACAGCTCCCACAGGGCCTGATCGGCCGTGTTGCACAGGCGCTCCAGCAGGGCATCAGCCAGATCGAGCCATGCGGCTGGGCTCAGCGGCAGCGCGGGCTCCAGATCGGCGCAGCGTTGTTGCAGCGTCTGCAGTGCCCAGCCCGCGGCGGGTCGCCACACGTGCACAAAGGGTTGCCGGCTGCCGCGTTCGGCCAGCTGCTGATGCGCCGCGTTGGCAGCCGCGTCGCGGCCAGCCTGGCGCAGGGCCTGGAGCAGGGGCCACCAGTCTGGTGCTTGTGGTGCGGCCTCAGCCGGTGGATCCAGGGCCCAGCCTGCGCTCGCGGAGCTCAGTCCATCCCAAGCGAGCCTTTTGTCGAAATTGGCCGGACTGTCGGGGGCCACAATCTGGCGCCAGCCCTCGAGCTGGGCGCTGCTGAGCTGCGGGCTCCCGGCGGCGACGGCGGCCTCAAGCCGCTGATGCAGGCTCCAGCCTTCGCGGCGCAGCTGGGCGTCGAGAGTGTCGACACCCTGCACCGAAAGACCTGGCTGCATGGTTTGCACGAAAGCAAGCCCGAAGTTAGCCAGGGTGATCGGCGATGCCTTCGCAACCACAGGTGTTCTGCAGGCTTGGGGATCACCCTTGATCTCCGCCTTCGAGCTCGAGCAGGCCCGCATCGGCAAACCAAGGCGGACTCTGGTGTTCCAAGCCAGCCGCTGCCTGCAGGGTCATCCGAGGGTCAGTCACTCTCCACTGATCAGCACCCTGGTGGCTGTGCCGTTGCCCCCCATAGCCTCAACCCATCCCCAAAGCCACTCCCATAGCCACCACGCCCTCCCAGCATCTCCCCCAGAGCTTCTTCGCCCGCCCCGCCGAGGTCGTCGCCCCTGAGCTGATTGGCTGCAGGTTGGTGAAACGCCAAGCAGGTGGCGAGCTGCTGTGGGGCGTGATTGTGGAAACGGAGGCGTATTCGCAGCTGGAGCCCGCCTGCCACGGTTACCGCCGCCGCTCCCCCAGCAACGAAACGCTGTTTGGGGAGCCTGGACGCTTTTACGTGTATGTGAGCTATGGCATTCACCACTGCGTGAATGTGGTGACTCATCGGTCTGATTGGGCCAACGGGGTGTTGCTGCGGGCGGCCTGGTTGCCTGAAGAGCCAGAGCGGGTGGCGGCTGGCCCGGCGTTACTGGCGCGGCGCTTTGGCATCGACCGCGGTCATGACGCCCAGCTGGCGCATCTAGATCAGGGGTTGTGGATTGCGCCCAAGCCGTCCGCCTTGGTTGATCTGGCGGCGCCTGATCTGGTCCAGACCACCCGCATTGGCATTAGCCAGGGTCAGGAGCTGCCCTGGCGCTGGTACCTGCGTGCCAGCCGCAGCGTGAGCCGGCGGGCCAAGGGCGATCCGATGCCCAGGCGCGAGCCGTTCCTCAGGCTCACTGGGGTGTGATCACCCTGGGCTGCAGGTTCAACGCGCGGGCGGGGCCGGCCAGGCTGCGCGTGTCGAACGATGCAAAGGCTCTGCAAGGTCGGCAGCTGGCATGGTGCAACGCATCGGCGAAATCCAGGCCCTTCTGCAGGCCCTTCAGGGCTTGTTCGACAACTGATCGGTCCTCGAGCTCAACACCTGGTAGGCATAGCAACGCTGCCAGGGCTTCGGCTACCTGACCAGCGGCAAAGCGGTAATACCCCCGCAGCACCCACTCCAGTTCGAGCACCACGCTCTTGGGAACGAACAACGGCTGCCCTGACTCAATCAAGCGGCGGGCTGCTGCGCGTTGTGCCTGGGTGGCCGCATCGGCGTCCCGTTCTTCTACGAAGTAGCGGGCCAGCACATTGGTATCAACACCAATCACGGCTGCAGCAGGGTCGCAGGGTCGAAGTCGGCGGGTACGGGGCGAACGTCGGTTTTCAGCAGGCCAAAGCCGCTGTTCTGCAGTGACGTCTTGCTTTTGACAGGTCTGACCTCGATGTGGTCTCCGACCAGTTCGAAGCTCACTCTGCTGCCGCGGCTGAGCCCAAGTTGCTGCCTCAGGATTTTGGGAATGGTCACCTGGCCTTTGCTGGTGAGCGCACCGCTGGCAGGTTCCGCCATGACCCAGACGTGTCAGGTATTACTTGGTAAGACTAGCGACTGGGCTCGCTCGCCATCACCCCTTACCCTGAGGTTGTGCGCCCCGGCAGCCCTTGAGCGACTGGACCCACCGCCATGTGCTTGATCTGGCGGCCTTTTCGCTTTCCGATTTCGCCACGGTGCTGGAGCTGGCGCAGCGGTTTCGCGCCATGCCAACCAGCGGCGCCCGCAAGCTGCCCGCCCTGCAGGGGCGCCTGGTGACCACCCTCTTCTTTGAACCCAGCACCCGCACCCGCAGCAGCTTTGAGCTGGCCGCACGGCGCCTCTCGGCCGATGTGGTGAGCTTCACGCCCGGCTCCAGCTCGCTGAGCAAGGGCGAGAGCCTGCTCGACACTGTGCGCACCTACGTCGCCATGGGGGCCGAGCTGCTGGTGGTACGCCACCGCGCCACCGCCGTGCCGCAGCAGCTGGCTGAGGCCCTCGATGCCGCAGGCGAATCGGTCGCCGTGCTCAACGGCGGCGATGGCCTGCACAGCCATCCCAGCCAGGGCTTGCTGGATCTGTTCACCCTGGCGCGCCACTTTGCCCCCGATGCCCCCGCGCCTGAAGCCCTGCGCGGCAGGCGCATCGTGATCGTGGGTGATGTGCTGCATTCGCGCGTGGCCCGCTCCAACCTGTGGGCCCTCACCGCCTGCGGCGCTGAGGTGGTGCTGTGCGGGCCGCCCACTCTGGTGCCTGAGGCCTTTGCCGACTTTGTGGCGGCCCCGCCGCCCGGACAGGCGCGCGATCCGGTGACTGCGCGCGGTTTGGTGCGCATCGAGCGCGATCTCGATACGGCGCTTGCCGGTGCCGATGCGGTCATGACCCTGCGGCTGCAGCAGGAGCGCATGCAGCAGAACCTGCTCACCAGCCTCGATGGCTACCACCGGCGCTACGGCCTCACCCATGGGCGCCTGGCCGCCTGCGGTCGCCCGGTGCCGGTGCTGCACCCTGGCCCGGTGAATCGCGGTGTTGAAATGAGCGGCGCGCTGCTCGACGATCCGGCGGTGTCGCTGGTTGAGGAGCAGGTGCGCAACGGCATCCCCATTCGCATGGCGCTGCTGTATCTGCTTCAGAGCAGCTTGAACCCGTCCAGCAAGAGGCCATAAAGCAGCCCGATACGGGCCATGTCGAGTAGGGCCACCGTCAGTTCCTGGCCCTGCTGGCGCCGCAATGGTCCCCGTAGCCGCGCCGCCAGCTCGATCGTCAGCACGCAGATCAGTGCACTGAGGGGATCGAGCCGCGCCAGGGTGCCGCTGATCGCGCCGACGGCTCCACCGATCATGAAACTGCTCAGCAAGACGAGCAGAAGCAGCGACAGGCGTCGCCACGGATTGCTCGCCCACTCCTGCAGCCGCACCCCCGATCCAAGGATCAGGCGTTGGAAGCGGGTTTGCTGCAGCGGAGGTTGCAAAGGAGTGCAGGTGTGCTGTTGGCGGTGATCCCCATCACCCAGCCCAACCCTGCAGGCCTATGTCTACACCATCTGTGGCGCCCGTGGGGTGATTAACCACCACTGATAGGGGATGCCAATGAAAAAGCCCGGAGCGCAGGGCCCGGGCTGGGTGATGGGGATGGCTTCACCAAAGCGCCTGGTTGGCACAGCGGCAAGGGGTCAGCCGTCGCTTTCTTTCTTGCGTGAGGTTTTGCCTTCAAGCAACTCCAGCAGGGCTTCCATTTGGGCCATGACGCCGCGCACTTCGCCGGCTTCAGGCAGCAGCCCGTCTTCCATCACGCCCTGGTGCATTTCCCTGAGCTCCTGGCGGATGTAGCGCAGGTGAGAGACCACCTGTTCGCGCTTCGACTGCGACATGGACCTGCGTTAGGTATTTCTGCCCTCCCTTTTACCCTATCGAGGGCCTACTTCTGGCCAAACTGGGCTTTGGCCTCCTCGTAGAAGGCCTCGCTGACTTCGTTCAGGCCGGCTTCGCCGGCCAGGGTTTCAATGCGGCGCCGCACGATCGGCCGCACGAAGAAGGGCACTTCCTTCAGCCGTGCTTCTGCCCCAGCCGACCAGTTCATGGGGACGTCCGATCTTGCGTTCGATGGAGAATAGGGGACTCGAACCCCTGACCTCTGCGGTGCGATCGCAGCGCTCTACCAGCTGAGCTAATTCCCCTGGTGGGGTTCATTATTTCAAAGAAACCGTCGCCCCAGGCCCTGCCGCCTTGTGCTGAGATGACCACTTCGATCACCCCTGAACGCCTGGCGGCCTTCGATGAGGCGGCAGCGGCCGAGTTGGCCCGCAGGCTTGAGGACGATGACTATCCATCACCCTTTGATGGTCTGGCCGACTGGCATTTGATGCGCGCTCTGGCGATCCATCGCCCCGAGCTGGCCCGCCCCTACGTGCACCTGGTTGATCAGGAGCCCTTTGATGAGGACTGACCCCGAGGCAGATCCGCTGGCGGGGCGGCGCGTCCTGGTCGGCATTACCGGCAGCATTGCTGCGGTCAAGTTGCCGTTGGTCGTCAGTGCCCTGGCCAAACGCGGTGCCCAGGTGCGCTGCGTGCTGACACCCAGTGCCGCCCAGTTGGTCAGCCCGGTGGCCCTGGCCTCGCTGAGCCGGCATCGCTGCTATCTCGATGCCGACCAATGGAGCCATACGGCCGATCGCCCGCTGCACATCGAGCTGGCCGAATGGGCCGAGCTGGTGCTGCTCGCACCCCTGAGCGCCACCACGCTGGGACGCTGGCTCCATGGCCTGGCCGACACCCTGCTGGCCAGCACCCTGCTGGCCTGCGAGGCACCCGTGCTGGCGGCTGCCGCCATGAACACCAGCATGTGGCAGAGCCCGCCGGTGCGGCGCAACTGGCAGCAGTTGCAGGCTTTGGAGCGGGTGTTGCCGCTGGTGCCGGCAGCAGGGCTGCTGGCCTGCGACAGGCGCGGTGACGGCCGCATGGCCGAGCCCGAGCTGTTGCTGCTGGCGCTCGAGTCGTTGGCTCTCTGGGGTTGGCGGCGCGACTGGCAGAGCCGCCGCCTGCTGGTCAGTGCCGGCCCCACCCGCGAACCGCTGGATCCGGCGCGTTGCATCACCAACCCCAGCACCGGCCGCATGGGCGTGCTGCTGGCCCAGGCCGCCAGATTGCGCGGCGCCGAGGTGGATCTGGTGCATGGCCCCCTGCAGCTCGAGCCGGCCTGGCTCGAGGGGCTGAACTGCTACCCCGCTCACACTGCAGCGCACATGCAACAGGCCCTGGCTGATCGGCAACCCACGGCCGATGCGATCGCCATGACTGCAGCAGTGGCTGATCACCGCCGCGCTGCCCCCGCCCAGCGCAAGGCCAGCAAGGACGAACTGGCCGCCGCTCTGGTGGGCGGCTGGGAGCCTGTGCCAGATCTGCTGGCCCAACTGGTGGCGCGCCGCTCAGGCCAGCAGCCCATTCTGGGCTTTGCCGCCTACAGCCAGGGCGGCCTCGAGGCGGCGCGGGCCAAGCGCGAACGCAAAGGGTGCGATCTGCTGTTTGCCAATCCGATTGATCAGGCCGATGCAGGCTTTGGCTCACCCACCAACCAGGGCTGGTTGTTTGGCCCCGCCGGCCTTGAGCGTGAATTGGCCCCCATGAGCAAGTTGGCTCTGGCGCATCAGCTGCTCAGCGCCTTGGGCAGTCTGCTGGAACCAGCGCTCAGGCCGCCAGCGGGTGATCGTCATCGTGGCGATCACGCTGCAGCAGATCCATAAAGGTGCGTAGCTGCAGCCGCGGGATGTAGGGCCAGCCGCCGCTCTGCTCCATGTCGCGCAACAGGTTGAACAGGGCGCTGCGATCGGTGGGCAGGCTGCCGCGAAAGGCGCCGTCCTGAAGGGTCCTGTGCAGCTGCTCCAGTTGGCGTAGAAGCGTGAGCAGGCCCTGGGGGTTGCCTGCCAGTTCGCCTGCCAATGACTCCAGCTCGGCGATCACCGCATCAAGGCGCTGCTGCTGCTCGCTGGTCAGGGCGTCCGTGCCGGTTGTTTCGGCAGCGGTGTTGGAGGTGCTGTAAGCGTCGCTCATATCAACGGTTCTCAAGACTTCGGTGCGTCTGCGGCCGGTGGCAGCGGTGGGTGCTGGCACCGGGCTCCCATACAGGTTGTTGAGAGCCGCGACATCGTAAGGGTATGGGGCATTTTGCACCGGTAGGATCCGCGCCAGATCGGTTTCCCCCATGCGTTTCCGTCCACTGCTGGCTCTGGTGCTGGCGTTGTGTCTGACCCTGGTGACCGCCTGCAGCGGCGGCGCCGAGGCCAAGGATCGGGCCAACCTCACCTACGACGACATTCACAACACGGGTCTGGCCAACGATTGCCCGACCCTGCCCGAGTCGGCCCGTGGCTCGATCGCGCTGACCGCTGGGGGCAAGTACCAGCTGCGTGAGCTCTGTCTGCATCCAGCTGAGGTCTACGTGAAGGGCGAACCGGCTAACAAGCGTCAGGAAGCCCAGTTCGTGGCCGGCAAGATCCTCACCCGCTTCACCACCAGCCTGGATCAGGTCTATGGCGACCTGAATGTCCAGGGCGACAAGCTCGGCTTCAAGGAGCTTGGTGGCCTCGACTTCCAGTTGGTGACCGTGCTGCTGCCCGGCGGCGAAGAAGTCCCATTCGTGTTCTCCAGCAAGGAGCTGGACGCCAGTGCCGATGGTGCTGCGATCACCACCAGTACCGATTTCAACGGCTCGTATCGGGTGCCCAGCTACCGCACCTCGAACTTCCTGGATCCCAAGGCCCGTGGCCTGACCACCGGCTACAGCAGCGCTGTGGGTCTGGTGCCCGCTGGTGATGACTACACCTCCGAAACGGTCAAGAAGTACGTCGATGGCACCGGCAACATGAGCCTCTCGATCACCAAGGTCGATGGCAACACCGGCGAATTCGCCGGTGTGTTCACCGCCGTCCAGCCCTCTGACACCGACATGGGCACCAAGCAGCCCGTTGACGTCAAGATCACCGGCGAGCTGTACGGCCGCCTCGAGCAGGCCTGATCTGCTCCACACCAGCGCTGCTCAGCCAGGGCCCTGCGGGGCCCTTTTTTTGTGGGCCGATCCTGGCTTGCCCCTGCTCTGAAAGAATCGCCCCCATTGCCCAGTCGCCTCTCTGCCATGACTGCCTCTGTGACCAGTCCCCAGGGTCTGATTGCCCCCCATGGCGGCAGCCTGGTCGACCTGATGCTGCCGGCCGAGCAGCACGACAGTGTGCGCGCTGGCATTGATCGCGTCCTCGAGTGCAGCGATCGCAACGCCTGCGACGTCGAGCTGCTGGTGGTGGGCGGCTTCTCGCCGCTGCGGGGCTTCATGCACCAACAGGATTACGACGCCGTGGTGGCAGGCCACCGCACCACGAGTGGTCTGCTGTTTGGTCTGCCGATCGTCTTTGACACGGACGACGCCACGATCAGCGTTGGTGAGCGGTTGATGCTCACCTACCAGGGCCAGGAGCTGGCGGTGCTCACCGTCGAGAGTCGCTGGGAGCCCGACAAGGTCAAAGAGGCCAAGGGCTGCTACGGCACCACCTCGCTGGAGCACCCCGCGGTGCGCATGATCGCCACCGAACGGGGCCGTTATTACCTGGGCGGCAGCATCCAGGGGCTGGCGCTGCCCCGCCGGGTGTTTCCCTGCAAGACCCCGGCCGAGGTGCGCGCCACCCTGCCGGTCGGTGAGGACGTGGTGGCCTTTCAGTGCCGCAATCCCATTCACCGCGCCCACTACGAGCTGTTCACCCGGGCGCTCGATGCCACCAACGTCAGCGACGGCGGTGTGGTGCTGGTGCACCCCACCTGCGGTCCCACCCAGGACGACGACATCGCCGGCGAGGTGCGCTTTCAGACCTATGAGCGTCTCGCCGCCGAGGTCAACAACCCCCGCATCCGCTGGGCTTACCTGCCCTATTCGATGCACATGGCCGGACCGCGCGAGGCGCTGCAGCACATGATCATCCGCAAGAACTACGGCTGCACCCACTTCATCATTGGCCGCGACATGGCGGGCTGCAAAAGCTCGCTCACCGGCGACGACTTCTACGGCCCCTACGAAGCCCAGGACTTTGCCCGCGAGATGGCCCCAGAGCTGGGCATGGAGACCGTGCCCTCGCTCAACCTCGTGTACACCGAGGAAGAGGGCTATGTGACCGCAGAGCACGCCGAAGCCCGCGGCCTGCATGTGCGCAAGCTCAGCGGTACCCAATTCCGCCAGATGCTGCGCGGCGGCGAGGAGATCCCCGAATGGTTCGCCTTCCGCAGCGTGGTTGAGGTGCTCAGAGCGGCGGGCTGAGCCTGGATACGGCCCCGAGCTGAGCGCCTTGGTAAGCGCCCCGGTTAACATTCCTTCACTTCCCCCTGCCCCTTTCTGGCCGTGAAAAAACGCTGGCGCAATGCGGGTCTGTATGGGCTGCTGGTGATCGTGATGATCGCCATCGGCACCGCGTTTCTGGATCGTCCCGATCCTGCTAATGCGCCGCGCACCCTGCGCTACAGCGACTTTGTTGAAGCCGTGCAGGGCAATGAGGTCTCGAGGGTGCTCATTTCGCCCGACCGTGGCACGGCCCAGATCGTCGAGAACGATGGTCGCCGCGCCGTGGTCAACCTTGCTCCTGACAAGGATCTGCTCAAGCTGCTGACCGATCACAACGTCGACATCGCCGTGCAGCCCAGCCGTGAGCCTGCGGCCTGGCAGAGCGCCATCGGCAGCCTGATCTTCCCGTTGCTGCTGCTTGGCGGGCTGTTCTTTTTGCTGCGCCGTGCCCAGGGCGGCGGTGGCAACCCGGCCATGAGCTTCGGCAAGAGCAAGGCGCGGGTGCAAATGGAGCCCCAGACCCAGGTCACCTTTGGTGATGTGGCCGGGATCGAGGGCGCCAAGCTTGAGCTCACCGAGGTCGTCGACTTCCTTAAAAACCCCGATCGCTTCACGGCCGTCGGCGCCAAGATTCCCAAAGGGGTTCTGCTCGTCGGCCCTCCTGGTACCGGCAAGACCCTGCTGGCCAAGGCCGTCGCCGGTGAAGCAGGCGTGCCGTTTTTCTCGATCTCAGGCTCTGAGTTCGTCGAGATGTTTGTCGGCGTTGGTGCCAGCCGCGTGCGCGACCTGTTCGAGCAGGCCAAGAAGAACGCCCCCTGCATCGTCTTCATCGATGAGATCGATGCGGTGGGCCGTCAGCGCGGCGCCGGCCTCGGCGGCGGCAACGACGAGCGCGAGCAGACCCTCAACCAGCTGCTCACCGAAATGGACGGCTTTGAGGGCAACACCGGCATCATCATCGTGGCGGCAACCAACCGCCCCGACGTGCTCGATCAGGCGCTCATGCGTCCCGGTCGCTTCGACCGTCAGGTGGTCGTCGATCGCCCCGACTACAGCGGCCGCTTGCAGATCCTTGATGTGCATGCCCGCGGCAAGACCCTCGCCAAAGATGTCGACCTCGACAAGGTGGCGCGCCGCACGCCCGGTTTCACCGGTGCTGATCTGGCCAACCTGCTCAACGAGGCGGCGATTTTGGCGGCCCGCAACCAGCTTACCGAGATCTCGATGGACGAGGTCAATGACGCCATTGAGCGCGTCATGGCCGGCCCTGAGAAAAAGGATCGGGTTATGAGCGACAAGCGCAAGCGTCTGGTGGCCTATCACGAGGCTGGACACGCCCTGGTCGGTGCCCTCATGCCCGATTACGACCCGGTGCAGAAGATCTCGATCATTCCCCGCGGGCAGGCCGGCGGTCTGACGTTCTTCACCCCCAGCGAAGAGCGCATGGAATCGGGCCTGTATTCCCGCGCCTACCTGCAGAACCAGATGGCTGTGGCCCTCGGCGGCCGCGTCGCCGAAGAGATCGTCTACGGCGATGACGAGGTCACCACCGGTGCCTCCAACGACTTGCAGCAGGTGGCCCGCGTTGCGCGGCAGATGATCACCCGCTTCGGCATGAGTGATCGCCTCGGCCCCATTGCGTTGGGGCGCAGCCAGGGCGGCATGTTTTTGGGCCGCGACATCGCCGCTGAGCGCGACTTCTCCGAAGACACCGCCGCCGCCATCGACGACGAAGTCAGCCAGCTGGTGGCCGAAGCGCACCGCCGTGCCACCACCGTGTTGACCAGCAACCGCGGCGTGCTGGATGAGCTGGCCGATCTTCTGGTTGAAAAGGAGACCGTCGATGCCGAAGAGCTGCAGGAGCTGCTGATCAACAGCGACGTTCGCGTTGCCGAATACGTCTGACGCCTGCTGCGCAGAGCTGATCGCCTCGTTGCACCACCAGCCCCTGCTGGTGGTGCTTCGTGCTGAGCAGCCAGCGGCGCTGACACCGCAAATCGACAGGCTGGCCGCGCTGGGGCTCAGGCATATCGAAATCGCCTGGAGCGACCACCCCGGCTGGATCGAGCAGACCCGCGCACTGGCGCTGCGCAGCCCAGAGATTCGCTTTGGGGCTGCCTCAATCACCACCGAGCAGGCCCTGCGCGATGTGCAGGCAGCGGGCCTTGCGTTTGCTGTATCGCCGGTGTTTGATCCTGCCCTGCTTGCCCTGGCGCAGCAGTTGGAGCTGACGCTGGTGCCAGGGGTGTTTTCGCCCAGCGAGGTGCATCAGGCCAAAGCCCTGGGTTGCCCACTGGTGAAGTTGTACCCCGCCATCGCCCTTGGCCCTGCCTATTGGCGATCGCTGGCAGGCCCTTTGGGAGGGCTGCCGTTCTGCATTGCTGCGGGTGGTTTGGGCCCAGCCGAGGTGGCTCAATGGCTCAGTTCAGGCGTCGATGCTGTAGCCATTGGCGGTGCGCTCAGCGGCGATCAAGCCTGGCAGGAGCTGGCCCAATGGCTGATGTCACCGAGAGGTTGAGGTCTGCCTGGGCAACCCTGTTGTCGCCAATAGGAGTCTCTAGTGCTATTGATGAGACAGAGGTGTTTCTCCCCTATGTCTCAACTCTCCGTCAAGCTCAGCGATCGCGCTGATGCCCTGATCGCTCAGCTTCAGAAGGAAATTTTCAACCGCCGCCGCAAGAAGGTCTCAGCTGCCGGGGTCATTGAGACCCTGGTTGAAAGCGGTGCAAAGTCCCAATCGGACAAGCGTTTTGCCACCTCCTGGAAAAACCTTGTCTCCGATATCGAAAAGGCTGCCAAGGTCGCCGATGTCCACGGCGCCAAGCCTGCCAACCTCAGCGATGAGGAATGGGCTCTGGTCCTGAGCCATCGCACACGCACCCCGCGTGTGGCTGCTGCCAAAAAGCCCGCCGCGCGCAAACCGGCTGCCCGCAAAGCCACTGCCCGCAAAGCAGCTGCCGCTAAGCCGGCTGCAAGCAAGCCTGCTGCAAGCAAGGCTGCAGCGCCCAAGGCCAAACCCGCTGCGCGCAAGGTTGCCAAGGCAAAGCCTGCCAAGGCCAAGCCCACTGTGGCGGCTGCAGCGAGCAAGCCGGTTGCAGCCAAGGCCAGACCCGCCAAGCGGGCCACCCGTAAAACGGTGGCTGCCAAGCCCGCGGCGCGCAAGCCCGTCAGCAAGGCAGCCAGCTCAACCAGCGTCTCGACCAAGCGCGCCACCTCCTCAGTGGCACGGCGCATGGCCAAGGCGGTTAGCCGTTTGAGCAGTGGCGCAAGT